>NZ_JBEDNP010000008.1:0-285423 GCF_040105315.1 Pseudonocardia tropica | reverse complement strand
GCCACGGCCGTGCGCGGCTGCTCGACCTGGTCCCGGGCCGCTCGGCGGCGGCCCTGAAGACCTGGCTCGACGCCCGCGACCCGGCCTTCCGCGACGGGGTCCGGGTCGTGGCGATGGACGGTTTCGGCGGCTACAAGAACGCCGCCACCGACGCGTTGCCCGATGCGGTCACGGTGATGGACCCGTTCCACGTCGTCGCCCTGGCCGGGCACAAGCTCGACCTGTGTCGCCAACGTGTCCAGCACGACACCCTCGGCCACCGAGGCCGCACCGGTGACCCGCTCTACCGGGCACGGCGGACCCTGCGGACCCGCCTCGGACTGCTCACCGACCGCCAACGCACCCGGCTTGAGGCGGTCTTCGCCGCCGACGAGCACGTCGCGGTCGAGGTCACCTGGTGGGCCTACCAGCAGATCATCGCCGCCTACGCCGACCAGGACCGCCGACGCGGCAAAGCATTGCTCAGCGGCGTGATCGACCGGCTACGCACCGGGCTACCGCCCGGGCTCGACGAGCTCACCACACTCGGCCGAACCTTGCACCGGCGCCGCGTCGACATCCTGGCCTACTTCTCCCATCGCGCCTCGAACGGCCCCACCGAGGCCATCAACGGCCGACTCGAAGCCCTCCGCCGCAACGCCATGGGCTTCCGCAACCTGATCAATTATCGGATCCGGTCGCTACTGCACTGCGGAGCGCTCGCACTCTAAATCCGGAAGAGCCGCATTTCCGGGGGCAGCCGGAAAGGCGAATGGTGGCCCCGGAGATCAGGGGTGGTGCGGCAACACCACGTGCGAGGGGTGCTCGGAATCGTGCAGGATCTCGTAGGAGATCCGTTCCCCGTCGACCGCGGTCGACGTCCGCTCACCGGTTCCCGGGTTGCGGGCGAAGCGCGGGAACGCCGCCCCGGCGACCTGCACCCGGAGCCGGTGCCCGGCCCGCACGCGGTACCCGGTCGGGCTCAGCGTCATCCGGACGACCGTCGTGCCGTCCGGGGCGGTGGCCTCGCGGTCGGGCACCAGCCGGTGCATCGCGTCGGTGACGTTCATCGAGGTCCCGTCGGGGCCGACGTCGCACAGGCGTACGAACACGTCGCCGATCCCGGTCCCGGTCCGCACGTAGACCACGGCCGACACCGGACCGAGCAGGTCCAGGTCGGACTCCAGCGGCGGGCCGGTCCAGACGCGCACGTCGTCGCGGATCTCGACGGCGCGGTTGTCCCGCTGCTTGGACGGCGGCTGGAGCATCGGGCCCCCGACCGTCGGTGTCGGGTCGGCGGGGTCGTAGACGAACCGTGACGGCGGGGGCGTCCCGGCCGGCCGGTCCGGGCCCAGCCCGCCGTCGGCGTCGAGGTACCACTCGGTCGGGCGGGCCTCCGGCGGCGGCCAGCACGGCAGGTCGGTCCAGCGGTCGGCGTGCTGCACGTACACCCGGACCGGCGCGCGCTCGTCGTGCTCGCCGCCGTGCAGGTGCACGCCCAGCCAGTGGACCATCTCGTGGGCGATGGTCGACAGCGAGCCGCGGTCGCCGTGGGTCCACGGGCCGATCGTGATCCGCGCCGTCGCCCCGCCCCGCTGCAGTGCGGTGAAGTCCACCAGCTGACGGTCCAGGAACAGGTCCCACCAGCCGGTCACCATGCAGACCGGCGGCATCGCGGCGGCGTCGAAACCGTCGTGCTCGGCGGGCGCCCAGAACTCGCGCGGCTGCTCGGCGTGCTCGACGAAGTCGCGCCAGAACACCACCGGCGCCCCGGTCAGCGCGACGTCCGCGGCCTGCAGCGGCTGGGAGGTCACCGCGCGGCGTTTGCGACGGCTGAGCACCGGCGTCGCGAGGAAGCCGGTGACCGCGCCGATGCGCTCCTGGCGGCCGATCTGGTTCACCCAGGACGCGAGGTTCAGCAGGCCGGGCGCGCCGCCCGGGTAGAAGGTGCTGGTGAACTCCGACGCGGTGATGTCGGCGTTCATCGAGCACAGCCCCGGGTCGGCGTAGGGGGCGACCGCCCACTGGGTGTGCCCGACGTAGCTGGGGCCGACCATCGAGACGCGGCCGTCGCACCATGCCTGCCCGCGCACCCAGGCGAGCGTGTCCAGACCGTCGGAGCTCTCGTGCAGGAACGGGCGGAACTGCCCGCCCGAACCGAAGGTGCCCCGGGTGGACTGCACCAGCACCTGGAACCCGCGGCGCGCCAGCAGTGAACCGATGATCGACCCGAGGCCGTCGCGGCCGTAGGGGGTGCGCATCAGCACCGTCGGACGCGACCGGAGCGGGCCGGGGGCCCGGTAGAGGTCGGCGAGCAGGACGACACCGTCGGAGAGCGGGACCCGCAGGTCACGCTCGCGCACGTACGGCTCGTCGGCACCGAAGCCCAGCCTGCGGTCGACCAGTCGCTCCGTGAGCGCGGCCATGACACCTCCCCCTCGTCCGCCCCCTGCGGACCGGTCCGATCGTAGGAGAACCCGGTTGCCCCGACCGGGCGTGGCCGGTGACGGTGTCGCCGTGACCGTCCCTCCCGTACTCACCGACGGGGTCGTGACCCTGCGCGCGCACACCGGATCCGATGTGCCCGGCATGCTCGAGGTGTACCGCGATCCCGTCGTGCACCGCTGGACCTCGCTCGACCCGACCTGCGGGGAACGTCGGGCGCGCGAGTGGATCGACCTCACCCGGCGGCAGTGGGCCACCGGCCGGCAGTACGTGTGGGCGGTGGAGGCCGCGTGCGACGGGCGGCCCCGGTACGCGGGCTCGATCGACCTGCGCCGCGACCCGGTGCCGTCGGTCGGCTACCTGCTCGCGCCGTGGGCGCGCGGCCGGGGGTACGCGAGCCGAGCGCTGCGGCTGGCCGCCGACCGGGGCTTCGACGTCGCCGGGTTCGCCGCGCTGCACTGGGACTGCAGGGCCGGGCACGTCGCGTCCTGGCGGGTGGCACACGCCTGCGGGTTCCGGTTCGAGGGTGTCCGCACCCGCGCGCTGCGGGCCGGTGACGACCTCGTCGACGCCTGGACCGCCGTGCTGCTGCCCGGCACGCCCGTCGCCGACCGGCCCCCGGCGACGACGTGGTGGCCGCACCCGGTGCTCGACGGCGACGGCGTCCGGCTCCGCCCGCCCACCGGGGCCGACCTCGTCCGCCACGTCGAGGCGTGCAACGACCCCGTCGCCCGCTGGTGGAGCGCCACCCTCCCGGTGCCCTACACCGACGACGACGCCCGTCGCTGGCTGCGCGACCACCCGCTGGAGCGCTCCCTGGGGTCCGGCGTCGGCTGGGTGATCGCCGACCCCGACGACGACCGCTACCTCGGCACCGTCTCGGTGTTCGGCACCGACCGGCCGTACACCCCGACCGGTGGCGAGGTCGGCTACCGCGCCCACCCCGACGCCCGCGGCCGCGGCGCGGTGTCCGCCGCGGTCCGCCGGGTCGTGCGGCACGCGTTCGCCCCGGTCGCCGACGGCGGGATGGGGCGGCACCGGCTGCAGCTCGGCGCCGCGGCGGACAACACCGCCAGCCGCCGCGTCGCCGAGCGCGCCGGGTTCCGGCTGTGGGGCCGCCCGCGGGCCGACGGTGTGCACGGCACGGAGAACGAGATCGTCGACGACGGGGTCTGGTACGACCTGCTCGCCACCGACCCGCTCCCGCCGCCCACCAGAACTGTCGGGGGTGCCCCGTAGCCTGCCCGCCGTGCGGATCATGCGGATGTCCTGTTGCGGTACCGAGTGGGTGGGACCGGACCGGGCGCACTGCTGCCGCCGGTTCGGGGGCTGCGGGGCCGTCTTCGACGACGCGCAGCTGTGGGACACCCACCGCCCCCGTGGGGTGTGCGTGACCGACCCGCGCGAGCTCGGCCTCGTCGCCACGCGCAACGGGATCTGGCAGCGGGCGCTCGACGCGGCGGGCTGACCCGACACACGCGGCGCTCGACGCGGCGGGCCGGCTCGACACGGCGGCCGGGGAGGGACCGGGGGTCAGGGCCGCCCGCGGGTGATGCCGCGGAACACCGCCTCGTCCCGGCCGGGGTTGCGGACCCGGACGAGGTTCAGCCCGGTGAACCACAGCACCGAACCGGCACCGAAGGTCCGGCTCCCGCCCGCGGCGCAGCACAGCTCGATCTGCCCGGCGTCGACCACGACGACGGCGCCCCGCCACTCGTCCTCCACGTGCGGGCGGACCTCACCGGGGGCGAGCACGACGGTGCGGGTCCGCGCCCGCGACGGCGCGTCGTCGCGCATGGGCCACCTCCCCCGGGTCCGGTGCGGGGCACGGTGCCCACACCAGCTCCGACCGTCCGGCCGCGCCGAAGTCATCGGCGCACGGGCGGGAGGGGTCTCAGGCCGCGGCGGCCGGGGCCGTCGCGGACAGCACGGTCTCGTAGCCGATCCGGGCCGCGGCGGCGACCCGCCCGGGGTCGGTGGACAGGCCGTGGACGCCGGCGGGGGAGTGCGGGCTCAGCGTCAGCAGGTGCACCCCGGCCCGGTCCGGGTGCGCGGCGTCGGCGAGCAGCGGCAGGCACTCGCCGTGCCGGGCGGCGTCCTGCGCCATCCGGCCCAGGCCCGGTGCGAGGCGGTCCAGCGAGCGGGCCCACAGCGGGGTGCGGGCGTCCGGCGGGGTGCCGGCGAGGTCGTCTGCGGTGCGCGTGAGCAGGGCCAGGACGTGCGTGGCGCCGTCGCGCAGGGCCCGCGCCACCGGGAGCGGGTCGCCGACCGAGCCGTCGATGAAGTCCTCGGCGTCCTCGCCCGTGCCGACCCGTACCGGGGGGCCCGCCAGCAGCGGGATCGCCGCCGTCGCCCGCATCGCGGCCCTCCACGTGGCGCCGTCGGGCAGCGCCGTCAGCACCCGCGGGCGCAGGTCGACCGCCCCGGTGACCACGACGTTCAGCGGGACCGGCGGGTCCACCAGCCGCGACCAGTCGGTGGGGAGGGAGTCGACGAGGATCCGGTCGAACAGGTGGTCCAGCGACACCACCGGGCGACGGGTGCCGAACCGGCGCGGGTCGATGAACTCGCGGCGGGCCATGTCCCGTTCGAACACCCGGGACACCTCGGCTCCGTGCCCCATGACCAGCGCCGTCCCGACGAACGCCCCGGCCGAGCTGCCCCACACCTCGTCGACGCCGGCGGCGAGCCCGAGGTCGGACAGCGCGTGCACCATCCCGGCCGCGTAGGAGCCGCGCATCCCGCCCCCGCCGACGACCAGCGCGATCCGTGCCCCGTCGGCGTGCCGGCCGGGGCGGCGCCCGGTGTCGCGGCGGCGCTCGAGCAGGCGCAGGACCTCGGCGTCGCCGTGCGCGGCGGAGGTCAGGAGGGTGGGGGGCACGCCCCCATCATGGAGGTCCGCGGCCCCGCTGCGTCGGCGCCCCGGTGGCCGGGGACCGCTCACGGGCCACCGACCGCGGGCCGTCCACCGCCCGGCGCCTCCCGGCTCGGGCATCTCGCCGCGCAACTAGTACGTTCGCGCGACCAGCGCCGACCCCTCGGCGGAGGCCCGCTGGAGGGGGGAAGGACACCGTGACGCAACGACGCCGTCCGCGGTTGCAGGCGCTCGAGGCGACGTCACTGCCCGCGGCACACGCCCGGGCCCGCGACGCACGTCGCCGCCGTCCGGTGGTCGGGGACCGCGCCGCCGCCGTCGTCGCGGACGACCTCGACCTGGGCTCGGCGCCCGGGCGTGCCGACACGCTCGCCACGCTGCTGCGGGTCGCCGTCCTCGACGAGTGGGTGCGCGGGTTCGCGCGCCGACACCCGGGCGGGACCGTCGTCGAGCTGGGGCCGGGGCTGGGTGACCGCGCGGGACGGCTCGGCGACGACGGCCCGGCGCACTGGGTCGACGTCGAGCTGCCCGGGGTGGCCGAGCTGCGCCGCGAGCTGCTGGCGGGCACGGCGCACCTGGTGGCCGGGTCCGCGCTCGACGAGGACTGGCTGGAGCTGGCCCGCGACCTGCCCGGCCCGCACCTGGTCGTCTCCGACCGGGTGCTGACGCTGCTGCCCGAGCAGGGCGTGCAGCGGATCGTGTTCACCGCCGCGCGGATGCTCCCCGGCGCCGAGCTCGTCACCGACCTGCTGTCCCGGGGCGCGGCCGGGCGGCTCGCCGCGGGCCCGCTGCGCGAGCTGGAGGTCGACTGGACCTGCGAGGACCCGCGTGAGCTGGAGCCGTGGGGGCTGCGCCTGGCCACCTCCTGCGACGCGGCGTCCCCGCCCGCCGAGGTCGCGGCCCGGCTGCCGCGGGCGTCGCGGGCACTGGCGGCGGCGCTGCGGGCGACCGCGCTGCGCGGCGAACGCCTGGCCCGCTACGAGATCGTGCCGGTCTGAGCCGCTCGCATCCGGGCCGCTCCGGCCCGGCCGCGCCGTGGCCCGCCCGGGCTCCCCGTTCGGACCGGCCACGACGCGTGGGCGGGCACCGGCCCCCGCCGGCGTCCGCGTGCCCCGCAGGGCACTCCCGGTAGTACGAGCGGACGCCCGCCGGGTGACGCGCCGGGCCGCAGGATCGTCAGAACTGTGGACGTGGCCCGCGGGTAGGGTCGTCACCGTGACCTCCCCGACCTTCGGCACGCTCGAGGCGGACCCGGCGGAGGTCGGCCTCGACCCCGTCCGGCTGGCCCGGATCGACAGCCACTTCCGCCGCTACGTCGACGACGGCCGCCTCGCCGGCGCGACGATCGCCGTCGCCCGGCACGACCGGCTCGCGCACCTGACCCACCTCGGCGTCCGCGACCTCGACTCCGCGGCCCCGGTCGCCGACGACACGCTGTGGCGCATCTACTCGATGACCAAGCCGATCACCTCCGTCGCGGTGCTGATGCTGGCCGAGCGGGGCGCACTGGAGCTCACCGACCCGGTGTCGCGTTACGTCCCGGCGTTCGCCGAGCAGCGCGTCTACCGCGGCGGCTCGGCGCTCAACCCGGGGACCGACGCGGCCGTCGAGCCGGTGCGGGTGCACCACCTGCTGACCCACACCGCGGGCCTGACCTACGGCTTCCACCACGCCCACCCCGTCGACGAGATGTACCGCTCCAAGGGCTTCGAGTTCGGCGCCCCGTCCGGGATGGACCTCGCGGCCGCGAGCGAGCACTTCGCGTCGTTCCCGCTGCTGTTCCAGCCGGGCACGGAGTGGAACTACTCGGTGGCCACCGACGTGCTCGGCCGGGTCGTCGAGGTCGCATCCGGGCGCCGGCTCGACGAGTTCCTCCGCGAGGAGATCACCGGCCCGCTCGGGATGACCGACACCGCGTTCTGGGTGCCGGAGGGGTCCGCGCAGGCCGGCAGGCTCGCGACGCTCTACAACGCCCGCCCCGGCGGCGGCCTGGTCGAGAACAAGGCGCTCGCCCGGTCCGCGACCCGCGAGCCCACCTTCCTCTCCGGCGGCGGGGGGCTGCTGTCCACCACCGGCGACTACCTGCGGTTCGCCCGGATGCTCGCCCGCGGCGGCGAGCTCGACGGCGCCCGCATCCTCGGCCCGCGCACCCTGGCCAGGGCCACCCGCAACCACCTGCCCGGCGGCGCCGACCTCGACACCGTCGGCCGGCCCATCTTCTCCGAGTCGGCGTTCGCCGGTGTCGGGTTCGGGCTCGGATTTTCCGTCGTCGTCGACGGGGCGGCGACGAAGGGCTTCGCCAACGAGGGCACCTTCGCCTGGGGCGGGCTGGCCTCCACCGCGTTCTGGGTGGACCCCGTCGACGACCTCGTGGTCGTCTTCATGACCCAGCTCGTCCCCTCCAGCACCTACCCGATCCGATCCCAGCTCCAGACGCTGGTCCAGCAGGCGGTGACCGACCGATGACCCCACCGAGCCCCGTACTCACCTTCACCATCCGCACGCTCGTCGTCGCCGCCTCGCTGTGGGTGGCGACGGTGTTGGTCGGCGGCATCCGGCTGGAGAGCGCCGGAACCTCCACCTCGATCCTCACGCTGATCGGCGTGGCCCTGGTGTTCGGCCTGGTCAACGCCGTGGTCAAGCCGATCGTGGCGACGCTGGGCTGCCCGCTCTACATCCTCACGCTGGGCCTGTTCGCGCTCGTGGTGAACGCGCTCATGTTCCTGCTGACGGGCTGGCTGTCGTCGGTGCTGAACCTGCCGTTCACCGTCGACGGGTTCTGGGCGGCGTTCTGGGGCGCGATCGTGGTCGGGATCGTGTCGTTCTTCCTGCACCTGGTGATCCCGGACCGGCTCGACAACCGCTGAGGTGATCCGGCCGGGCTCAGACCGGCCAGGTCTCCCGGCGGTACGCGCCGTCCCAGAACATCCACTCGTAGCGCGAGGTCGTCGTGAAGTGCTCGCGCATGCGGGCGAGCTCCGCCGGCGACGCGGCGGCGCCGACCCGGTCGGTCGCGTCCAGTACGGCCTCGACGACGGCGTGGTACTCCTCGCCCGCGTACATGTCGATCCAGCGCTGGTAGACCGGGTCGGGGGAGCCGGCGCCGACCAGGTGCTCGCCGACCCGGCCGTAGATCCAGTAGCAGGGCAGCACCGCGGCGACGCCCTCGGCGTAGGACCCGCCGTACGCGACGGCGAGCAGGTAGCTGACGTAGGCGCGGGTGGCCGGGGCGACCGGCAGCTCGCGGGCCTGCTCCGAGGTGAGGCCGAGCGCGCCGAGCAGGTCGGCGTGCAGCTCCCGCTCGGCGGCGATCGCGCCGGCGGCGTGCTCGGCGAACATGAGGGTGTCGTCGTCGGTCGGGGCCTTCGCCGCGCACACGGCGAGCGCCGTGGCGTAGCCGCGCAGGTAGTGCGCGTCCTGCACGATGTAGTGCCGGAACGTCTCGTGCGGCAGCGAGCCGTCGGTCAGCCCGGTGACGAACGGGTGGGCGAGGATCGCCCCGTACAGGGTGTCGACGTCGGACCAGAGCAGGTCCCGGGTGCGGTCGGCCATACGGCCACGGTATCCACCGGGACCGGGCCGGTCGTGTGATCGACCGCGCAACGTCGGTGTGACCGGCGGGGAACAGCCCGGTGACTCGGCGCCTGAGATCCTGCGCACGTCGTCCTGGCGCTCCGGCGTGGGGGTGTCACCATGGAACGCAGGCGAGCCACTCAGTGTGGAGGACGCGCCACGTCCAGTCCCCCTGACGTGGAGGTGAGGGTATGACCGACCCGCAACCCATGGATCACCACGAGAAGATGCGGATCCGCGCGGCCGCGTTCCGGGCGACCCGGATCTACCCCGGGCCGGTCGGCGAGCTGATCTCGCGCGAGCTGCTCGGCTGGGAGGACTTCGGCTACCGCCTCGGCGGGCACCGCATGGTCCAAGACCTGGTCGACCACGTCATGAAGGCGGTGCCGCCGGACCGGGCGGCGCGCTCCGACGCGGCCTGACCCCGCTCAGCGCAGGGTCGTCACGGCGACCTCGGCGGCCGCACCGGTCGGCGGGGTGCCGTCGGCGAGCCCTGCCAGCGCGGCGGACAGGACCAGCATGGCCGCGATCGTGGTGATGCTTCCGACCCGGCCCAGGACGTCCAGGGTGCGTGCGACGGCCTACGGCCCACCGGCGCGGCCGCGCCCGGCGCCGTCCCGGTCCGTGCCGACGGCGCCGGCGTGCGGCCGCGGCTGCACGGAGCCGGGCCGGACCCCGTGGCGAACGGTGCCGGTGGGCGCCGGGGTGTCGCCGAGCGGCCGGGCGGGGGTGCCGGTGCGGCGGGGCGGACGCGAAGCCGACGAACCCGGTGACGCGGGCCGCGGTGCGGGGATGCCGGGTGCCTGCGGCGAGGTCGACCGCGGACGCTCCCGGCGCGGCGCCGGCAGGTCGACGTGGTCCTCGCGACGGCGGTGCCGTCCCTCGACCCGGTCCGCACGCCCGGTCCCACCGGCCCGCGGTGCGGGGACCGGCGGGGTGGCGGGGACGGCGCCCGGGGGGCGACGCGGGCTGGGGATGTGGACGGCGGGCGCGGACATGACGATCACCACGATCTCGGGGAGTCGATACGGGGTTCTTCGGGATCCGGTGCGCGCCGCCGGCTCCTGCTTCCACCCGTCTGTCGTGTCGTACGACCAGCCTGTTATCCGGTCATCCCCTACGCCAACCGTCGGAGTGACTACTCCACCCATCGGACGTACCGGCCCACCCGCGCAGCTCCCGTTCACTCACGCAGGGTGGCTGTCCGTCACTCCTTCGCCACGTCCGGGGACAGGGCCGGCAGCTGCTCGCGGAGGTCCCGCTTGAGCACCTTCCCCGCCGCCGAGACCGGGATCGCCCCGACCAGGTGCACCTCCCGCAGCCGCTGGTGCGGCAGCAGGCGCTCGTTCAGCCCGTCGACGGGCGGCGCGGACGGCGGTCCCGTCGGCGCCGGGCGCGGTGGTCAGGAACGCGACCGGGTGCTCGCCGTCGACCCCTACCGGGCGCCCGACGACGGCCGCACCGGTCACGCCCGGCAGCGCCAGCAGCCGCTCCTCCAGGTCGCGCGGATACACGTTGTAGCCCTTGTGGAGCAGCATGTCCTTGAGCCGGTCCACGATGCGCAGGTAGCCGTCGCCGTCGAGGGCGCCGACGTCGCCGGTGTGCAGCCACCCGTCGCCGTCGAAGGCGGCCGCGGTCTCGGCCGGGCGCCGGTGGTAGCCGCCGGTGACCTGCGGCCCGCGGATCCACACCTCGCCCTCGGCGCCTGCGTCGAGCTCGTCGCCGTCCGGTCCGGAGATGCGGATCTCGGTGCCCGCGATCGGCTGCCCGACGGTGCCCGGGCGCCGGTCCGCGGACCGGGCGGCGGGGCCGAGGGTGGCGGCCATCGTGACCTCGGTCAGGCCGTAGCCCTCGGAGATGACCAGGTCCTCGCCGAACCAGTCGCGCAGCGCCCGGATGATCTCGACCGGCAGCGGTGCCGCGCCCGAGGTCAGCGACCGCACCGAGGACAGGTCCCCGGCGGCCTCGCGGTGGGCGAGCAGCGCCTCGTACACCGGTGGCGCGCCGGACAGCGAGGTGACGGCGAACCGGGTGGCGTCGGCCAGGTAGGCGCGCGGGTCGAAGCGGGCGTGCGCGATCGTCGTCGTCCCGGTGAGCAGCGGGACGTTGAGCCCGCCGATCGTGCCCATCGCGTGGAACCAGGGGGCGATCCCGATCGCCCGCCCGGTGCCGATCGGGGTCGGGAACTCCGACGCCGGGCCGGGGTCGGCCAGGACGACGCCGGGCCCGTGCGCCGTGGCGGTCACGTCCGGCCGGGCGCCGGTGCCCCAGCAGGCGGCCTGCAGCGCGTTGGTGAGCACGTGCCGGTGGGTGACCCGCACACCCTTGGACCGGCCGGTGGTGCCGCCGGTGTAGGCCAGGTGGGCGAGGTCGCGGTCCGGGTCCACCTCGAGGTCGGTGCCCGGCGGGGTGGCCGGCCGTCCGTCGAGGTGCGCGGAGAGCCCGGTCACCTCCGGGGGCAGCTGCTCCGGGTCGCCGTGGGCGCCGGTGACGAGCACACGCTTCAGCGACGTCGCCGGCCGCGCGGCGAGCACCGCGGGCAGCGCCGCCTCCCAGCTGACGACGACGGCCGCCCCCGCGTCGGCGAGCTGCGCGCCCAGGTCGTCCGGGGCGAGCAGCGGGTTCGCCGGGGTGACGGTCGCCCCGGCCAGCAGCGTCCCCCAGTAGCCGATCGCGTACTGCGGGCAGTTCGGCAGGTGCAGCGCGACGACGTCGCCGCGGCCGACCCCGTCGGCGTGCAGCGCGTGCGCGAACGCCGAGGCGCGGGCCAGCAGCCCGCCGAAGGTGATCTCGTGCCCGGCCTGGTGCAGGACCGTCGCGTCACCGAACCGTTCGGCCGCGCCGCGGAGCGTCGCGGAGGCGGGCAGGGCGGGCACGTCCAGGGCCGGGGCGGGCGAACGGGCGATCATGCGGTCACCCCCGCCCCGCTACCGCTCCGGGACGACGGGACGACCCCGTGGACGACCATGCGACCTCCATCGGTCTGCCGGTGACGTGCGGCCCGATCGACCCTAGGCACGGCGGGTGGCGACCGTCACGGCCCGCACGGGCCCGGTCCGGTCCGGGGGGGACAGCCGGCGGGCCCGGGGCTCAGTCCCGCGGGGCGAGCAGGCCGCGGGAGTGCCCGAGCGCGACCGCCTCGGCGCGGCCGGAGGCGCCGAGCTTCGCCATCACCCGGGACAGGTGCACGCTCACGGTCTTCTCGGAGATGAACAGCCGCTCGCCGACGGCCCGGTTGGTCAGCCCGTGCGCGACCAGCTCCAGCACCGCGTGCTCGCGCGGGGTGAGCGGGGAGCCACCGGCGCCGGACGGCGGAGCGGGCCGGGGACCGCCGTCGCCGGCCCGCAGCCGCAGCGCGGCGACGGCCTCGGCGAGCGGACGTGCCCCGAGCCGGTCGGCCGCGGTCGCGGTGGCGGCCAGGTCCTCGGCGGCGGCGCGGCGGTCGTCCTCGCCGTTGCCGGGGCCACCGCGGTGCGCCCGTCCGAGCAGGGCCTCGGCCCGCCGCCACCGGGCCTCCGCCGCGCGGTAGCCGTCGCCGTACCCGGCGAAGGTCTCCACGACGGCGTCCCAGACCTGCGGTGCCGCCTCGCCCCGGGCCCGGGCGGCCTCGGCGCGGGCCCGGGCCAGCCACGCCCGGCCCTCCGGCCCGACCGCGGTCCCGCGGGGCAGGCCGCGCTCGGCGGTGCGCGCGGCCTCGTCGGCGAGGCCGACCGCCGCCGCGGCGTGCGCCTCGGCCCCGGCCGGGTCGCCCGCGGTGCGGGCGGTTTCCGCCAGGTCGGCACGGGCCGCCGCGCCCAGCGCGCACAGCGCCAGCTCGCCGAGGTGGTGCGGGTACTCCGCCCGCAGCACCCCGAGCGCGGCGGCGACCCGGTCCACGGCCAGGGCCGGGTCGCCCCGCCAGCGCGCCGACTCGGCCCCGACGACGCCCTGCAGCAGCGCGGCCTGGTCGTGCGCCGGTGGCTCGGTGGCCAGCGCGGAGAGCAGCTCCTCGACGCCGTCGAGGTCGCCGCGGGCCACGCCGACCAGCGCCCCCGCCACCGCCAGCAGTCCGGTGACGCGCAGCGGCAGCGCGGGGTCGACGTCCGCGGCGGTCCGGACGGCGGCGTCCCACTCGCCGCGCTGGACGTTGACGCGGACCTGCGCGATCCGGAACTCCAGGCCGTACCCGCCCCAGAGCAGGCCGTACGCGGCGGCCCGCCGGGCCCCCTCGGCGAGCTCGTCCGCGGCGGCGTCGAGCAGGCCGTCCTCGATGAACGACACCCCGCGGTTCCACACCGTCCGCAGCTCGACGACCCGGTTCCCGGACGCGGCGGCCAGCGAGGCCGCCCCGGCGAGCCGGTCCCGGGCCGCCTGCGGGTCCCCCTCCATCCGGGCGCAGAAGGCCAGGGTGATGAGGGCGTCCGCGCAGACCGCGCTGAGGTCGCGGTACGCGGCCGACCCCTCCGCGGGCGGTGCGGTGTCGTGGACGGCCCGGGCCACCGCCAGCGACGCGCGGGCGTGCGACCAGGCGGGCTCGGCGTGGTCGGCGTTGAGGTGTGCCCGCGCGAGCACGGCGTGCGCCCAGGCCGGCTCCGTGCCGGGTGGGCCCCCGGCGAGCAGCTCGACCGCCTCGGTGGCCGCGGCCACCGCCGCGTCCACCCGGGCCCCGCTGTCGAGCAGCCGCATCGCGTAGTGCCGGCGCGCCCCGGCCCTGGCCCGCGGATCCTCGCCGAGGTCGGCGACCCGGACCGCGCGGGCGCCGAGGGCGGTGCCCCGTTCCGGGTCGCCCGAGGCGCTCGCCGCCCAGGCCGCCTCCCGGGTCAGCGCGCTCTCGGTGACCCCGGTGAGCCGCTCGGGGTCCTCCACGGCGGACCACAGCTCCAGTGCCCGCTCGGCGTGGGCCAGCATCTCGGCCGGGCCGTGCCGCCGGTGGGCCTCCTCGGCGGCGCGCACCGACGCCGCGAGCGCCCGCGGCAGGTCGTGGGCGGCCAGCGCGTGCCGGGCGAGCGCGGCGGCCACCCCGGGGGCGTCGTCCCGGCGGGCGAGCAGCGCGGTGAGCCGGGCGTGCAGCCGTACCCGCTCGCCCGGGAGCAGGTCGTCGTGCACGGCCTCGCGGAGCAGGGCGTGCCGGAAGGCGTAGGACTCCGAACCGGGCGCCGGGTCCGGGACGAGCAGGTGGTGCGACACCGCCTCCCGCAGTCCCGCCTCCAGCTCGGCCGCGGACAGTTCGGAGGCGTCGCGCAGCAGGTCGTGGGCGATGCTCCGCTCGGCCAGCGAGGCCACCCGCAGCACCTCGCGCGCCGGTCCGCCGAGCCGGTCCAGCCGGGTGAGCAGCACGTCGGCCAGGCCACCCGGCAGGCCGTCGGACCCCGCCGCGACGAGCTCCTCGGCGTAGAAGGCGTTGCCCTCGCTGCGGGCGGCGATCCGGCGCAGGGTGGCCTCGTCGACACCCCCGGTGGCCGCCCTGGCCCGGACAAGGTCCAGCACGGCGTCGGGCGTGAGCGGGCCGAGCTCGACCCGGCGGACGGCGGGCAGCCGGACGAGCTCGGCCAGCGACGCGCGCAGCGGGTGCCTGCGGTGCAGGTCGTCGGAGCGGTAGGTGCCCAGCACCAGCAGCCGCTGCGAGCCCAGCCGGGCGAGCAGGAACGCGAGCAGCTCGCGGGTGGAGCGGTCCGCCCAGTGCAGGTCCTCCAGCACGACCAGCAGCGGCGCCGCCGCGGCCGCGTCGCGCACGGCACCGGCCACCGCGTCGAACACCTGCAGACGCCCGGAGTCCCCGTCGCCCGCCGCGGGACGGGGTGCCTCCGCCGCGCCGGGCAGCAGCCCGTGCAGCACCGGCCGCAGCGCGGTGCCCGCCCGGGCCAGCGCGTCGAGCACCTCGGAGAAGGGCAGGTAGGGGAGTACCGCGCCGCCCGCGTCGAGACACCGCCCGACGACGACCCGGGTGCCCGCCCCCGCGGCGGCCCGGCCCAGTGCGGCGGCGAGCCGGGACTTGCCGATCCCCGCCTCCCCGGCGAGCAGCACGGCACGGGCCCGCCCGGCCCGGGCCGCGTCGAGGTCGCGGAGCAGGCCGGCGAGCTCGTCCGCGCGGCCCACCAGCTCGTCCGTCTCCGGGCCGGCCGCGCCGCCCCCGTGGGTCGCTCCCGCCGTCATGGAGCGCATCGTGGCACGGGACACCGACACTCCCGGGGGTGCGACGGCGGCACCCGCCCGGCCGCGCGGCTCAGGCACGTGGCCGGGCCGGGACCCGCCCGGGGACCGGCCGCCGGGCGGTGGTGAGCCGGGCACGCAGCCGCAGCCACAGCCGTCCCACCGCCGACGGGCCGGCCGCGCCGCGCAGCAGCCGCTCGGTGCGGTACCGGTCCGCCTCCTCCCGCAGCCGAGCCCGCCGCTGCTCGGCGAGGGCGACGAGGTGGTCCATCGGGATGTGTGTCATCAGCATGGTGACGACACTGCGGCTGAGGGGACCGGCCGGGCATCGGGCGATCACGCCGTCCCGCGGGCCGCCCGGGGCCCGCGGGTAAGGGGTCCCCTCAGTCCCGCCCGGCGGGCGGGGACAGCAGGCCCCGGCGGTAGGCCGGGACGAGGGCGCGCGGCACCAGGTGCCGGCGCCCCTCCAGGGTGACCGGCACCAGATCGGGCGTGGTCGCCTTCCACTGCGACCGGCGGTGCCGGGTGTTCGATCGCGACGTCCGTCGCTTGGGAACGGCCATCAGAGGTCTCCTTCTCGGTCGGAACGGACGGTGGGGTCGTCCAGGGCGGCGGGCCCCACGGGCTCGGACTCGGCGCAGGGCTCGTCGTGGGCCCAGCCGAACGGGTCGGGCAGGGCGGCCCAGGCGTCCTCGCCCGCGTCGATCTCGGCGTCGGTGAGCAGCGCGGAGCGCAGGGCGGCGTCGATCTCGTCGGGGTCGGCGTCGTGGCAGATCGCGACGAGGTCCTGGGCGCGGTCGCCCCAGCGCGGGTGCCAGGCCAGCGCGGCCATCGCCCGGCGCTGGTCGCCGGCCTCGGTCCACGCCTGCTCGTCGGCGCCGGCCAGCCAGTCACCGGCGTGGCCGATCCGCATGCCGCCGCCCGCGCTCTCCACCCACAGCACCGCGTCGGGACGGGTGGCGAGCCAGACGCGGCCGCGGGCCCGCACGACGCCGTCGAGCAGGCTGTCGATCGCCTCGTGCAGCCGGTCCGGGTGGAACGGGCGACGGGCGGAGAACAGCAGGGTGCGGACGCCGCTGTCGGCGTCCAGCGGGGGTGCCCCGCGCAGCAGCGGGTCGTGCACCCCGCCCGGGACGCCACGGCGGGACCCGGGGCCGAGACCGTCGCAGAAGACCCGGTGGTCGGCACGCCCGGCGAGCAGCCGGGGTGCGGTCGGGCACAGCCGGTCCAGGACGGCGGCGGTCCGGTCCGCGCCCCCGGGCCCGACCGCGCGGGTCAGCACCAGGACGTCGGCGAACTCGGCCTGCCCGACGGCGAGCTGGGCGACGGTCCGCTCGTCGTCGGGCAGGGTGGACAGCCCGCGCTCGGGCAGGGTCGCGTCCCCGGTGGCGTCGTCCAGCCAGCGGTCCGGGTCGAGCACGGCCACCACCCCGCGCAGGTCGACGAGGTCGGTCGCGGTGCAGGCCTCGCCGCCACCCGGCGGCTCGAACACCACCGCTCCCAGCGCCCAGCACACCGGCTCCGGCTCCAGGCGCGGGTCCAGGTGCAGCACCACCCGGTCCACCGTCCCGGCCAGCGCGGCCAGGGTCGGCAGCACGTCCTCGCGGATGGTGCAGCTCACACAGCCGTGGGCGAGCTCCAGCACGGTGCGCTCGTCGCGGCCCGCGTCGCGCAGCCGCCGGTGCACCACACCGCGGCCCAGGTCGCGCAGGTCGTGGTGGAGCACGACGACACCCGGGTCCAGCTCGCGCATCCGCGTGATGGTCCGCTCCACCCCGTCGGGCTCGGTCCCGCACAGGACCACCAGCTCGGTCATGTCTTCCTCCCGGAGTCGGACGTGGTCACGGTCCGGTGTAGCGTAAACGAAAACGATTCCCATGTTGAGAGGAGGGGCGCGATGGCCAAGTCGACCGACGTCCGGCCGATCGTGAAGCTGCGCTCGACGGCGGGGACGGGCACGACCTACGTGACCCGCAAGAACCGCCGCAACGACCCGGACCGCCTGGTCCTGCGCAAGTACGACCCGAAGGTGCGCAGGCACGTCGAGTTCAAGGAGGAGCGCTGATGCCCGCACGCGCCAAGCCGGTGCGCGCGCCGCGCCGCAAGCCCAACCCGCTGAAGCAGCGGGGGATCGAGCACGTGGACTGGAAGGACGCAGCGCTGCTGCGCACGTTCATCTCCGACCGCGGCAAGATCCGCGCCCGCCGGGTGACCGGACTCACCGGCCAGCAGCAGCGGCAGGTGGCCACCGCGATCCGCAACGCGCGGGAGATGGCCCTGCTGCCCTACCCGCACGCGGGACGGTGAGCGATGGCCAAGCGCTGTGACCTGACCGGCCGCGAGCCGGGCTTCGGCAAGTCGGTCTCGCACTCCCACCGGCGCACCAGCCGGCGCTGGGACCCCAACGTGCAGACCCGCCGCTACTGGCTGGCCGAGGAGAACCGCTGGGTGCGGCTCACGCTCTCGGTGAAGGGGATCAGGACGGTGGACCGGATCGGCGTCTCCGCCGCGGTGGCGAAGGTCCGGGCGAACGGGGTGAAGGTCTGATGGCCACGACCGGGCAGATCGCGAAGAACGAGCGGCGGAAGCGGGTCGTCGCCCGCTACGCCGAGCGGCGGGCCGAGCTCAAGGCGCTCATCGCCCGCCCGTCGACGCCGGAGCCGGAGCGGGCCGCCGCGGTCGCCGAGCTGCGCCGCCAGCCGCGCGACGCCAGCGCGACGCGGGTGCGCAACCGCGACTCGGTCGACGGACGCCCCCGCGGGCACCTCCGCAAGTTCGGGGTGTCCCGGGTCCGGCTGCGCGAGCTCGCACACGACGGCGCACTGCCGGGTGTCCGCAAGTCGAGCTGGTGACGAACAGCGGTTGACCTGTGGGAACCGGGTTCCGGGACCCCCCGTTCGGGGGCCCGGAACCCCGGTGTAAAGTTCTTCCCGTCGGTGAGAGCGAGGCCCTCGGGCCCGCGGGACACCGGTGCTGCCGCCCCCTTAGCTCAGTCGGCAGAGCGTCTCCATGGTAAGGAGAAGGTCTACGGTTCGATTCCGTAAGGGGGCTCTACAAGGGGCCTCGCCGCATGCGGCGGGGCTTCTTGCATGACGGTGTAGCTCAGTTGGTAGAGCAAGCGGCTCATAATCGCTGTGTCGCCGGTTCAAGTCCGGCCATCGTCACCACGTTGGCGCATCATTCACGAGACATGCTGGGAGGCACCCGCGATGGCCAAGGCCACGGACGTGCGGCCGAAGATCACTCTGGCCTGCGAGGAGTGCAAGCACCGCAACTACATCACCAAGAAGAACCGGCGGAACGACCCCGACCGGCTCGAGATCAAGAAGTTCTGCCCGAACTGCGGCACCCACCGGGCGCACCGCGAGACCCGCTGAGTGCGTAGCGAGTCCCGGAGCTGACGGTGGTCGACCAGTCCTGGGTCGGGCACAGCTCGGACCCGGTCGGGCCGTACCAGGTCGGTCGCGAGAAGATCCGCGAGTTCGCCGTCGCCATCGGTGACGTCGATCCGCTCTTCCGTGACGTGGACGCGGCGCGTGCCGCGGGCCACGCCGACCTGGTGGCCCCGCCGACGTTCCCGACCTGCTTCACGATGCCGGTCATCGAGGGCTTCCTCCGGGAGCCCGCATTCGGATGGGACTACACCCGCATGGTCCACGGCGACCAGCGGATCACGTTCCGCAGGCCGGTCGTCGCCGGCGACGAGCTCACCACGGTGCTGCACGTCGACGAGCTGCGCACCCGGGCCGGCAACCACATGCTGACGCTGCGCTGCGAGGTCACCGACGCGGCGGGCGAGCCGGTGGCGACCACGCACTCGATGCTGGTCAGCCCCGCCGGTGAGGACGCGGGCGGCGAGGGGGACGCGTGAGTGCACCGCTGACCCCGCAGGCCGCCGCCGGCCTGGCCAAGGGCGACGCCCTGCCGTCGCTGAGCGTCCAGGTCACCCGTGCCGACCTGGTGCGCTACGCCGGCGCCTCCGGCGATCTGAACCCGATCCACTGGAGCGACCGCGTCGCCTCGGTCGCCGGGCTGCCCGGCGTCATCGCGCACGGGATGCTCTCGATGGCCCTCGCCGGCCGCGTGCTGACCGCGTGGACCGGGGACCCGGCCGCGATCCGCAGCTACGGCACCCGCTTCACCCGTCCCGTCGTCGTCCCGGACGACGACACCGGCGCCACAGTCGAGCTCTCCGGCACGGTCGCCGAGGTGCGCGAGGAGGGCGGGGAGCGGATCGCCGTCGTCGATCTCAAGGCGGCCTTCGAGGGTAAGACGGTGCTCGGCCGGGCCCGCGCCGAGGTCGTCCTCCCGGGGTGAGGCGACCCGGGGTACGGGCCCGCGCAAGCGGGTGCGTACACTCGTTCCAGCCGGACGCACCGGACGATCCGTTGCGTCCGCCCCGCCGCCACGTGGCGGATCGGGGCAAAGGGGTGTAGCTCAATTGGCAGAGCAGCGGTCTCCAAAACCGCAGGTTGCAGGTTCAAGTCCTGTCACCCCTGCCACGAAGCCGCAGGCCGCCGGAGATCACGGCGGCGCGGCCGACGGCACGGACGGCGAAGCGACGAGGGTTCTCCCGAAGCGGAGGACGTGACCGAGGGCGGGCGGACGCCCGCCACGTGCGGAGGGCGACACGCGTGAGCGACGAGCACGAGTCGGAGCGGCCCGGGCGGGAGCGCCCGAGCAACGCCGCCGACCGTCGTGGGCGGCGGGCCTCCGGCTCCGCGAGCACCCCCGGCAAGGGCCGTGCCACCCCGACCCGCGCCGCCGCGGCGACGAAGGAGAAGAAGCCTTCGCTCCTCGCCCGGCTCGCCCGGTTCCTGCGCGAGGTCGTCGCCGAGCTCCGCAAGGTCATCTGGCCCGACCGCGGCCAGATGGTGAAGTACACCATCGCGGTCCTGATCTTCGTGTCGATCATGGTGGCGCTGGTGTTCGTGCTGGACTCGGCGTTCGCCGAGGGCGTCGCCCTGCTGTTCGGCAACTGACGCGAGTACGAACGCCGACCGGCTCCGACCGACACCGAACAATGGAAGCGAGTAGGACGTGACCTCCGACAGCAAGGCGTACGACGAGGCGGCCGACGAGGCCGCGATCGACGCCGTCGCCGAGAACGCGGCCGACGAGACGCTGCCCGAGCAGTCCGTCCAGGACGCCGACGTCGAGGCGGCGCACGGTGAGGACGCCGTCTCCGGTGACTACACCGAGGCCGACGACGACAGCACCCCCGGCGCCGAGGCGGAGACGCTGGACGGCGAGGGTGAGACGGTCCCGACCGCCGGCGACACCGACGCGGACGACACCGACGCGGACGACACCGACGCGGACGACACCGACGCGGACGACACCGACGCGGACGACACCGACGCGGACGACACCGACGCGGACGACACCGACGCTGATGGCACCGACGCTGATGGCACCGATGCTGATGGCACCGCCGCGGACGACACCGGCCCCGGGGACGCCGACACCCACGGTGCCGATGCCGACGCGGAGGAGCCGGCCGAGGACGTGGACCCGGAGGAGGAGCTGCGTGCCGCACTGCGTCGCGCGCCCGGCGACTGGTACGTCGTCCACTCCTACGCGGGCTACGAGAACAAGGTGAAGTCGAACCTCGAGACCCGGGCGCAGACCCTGGACGTCGAGGACTACATCTTCCAGGTCGAGGTGCCCACCGAGGAGGTCACCGAGATCAAGAACGGGCAGCGCAAGAAGGTCCAGCGCAAGGTGCTGCCCGGCTACATCCTGGTGCGGATGGAGCTCAACGACCAGTCCTGGGGCGCGGTGCGGAACACGCCGGGCGTCACCGGTTTCGTCGGCGCGACGTCCAAGCCGTCGCCGCTGACGATCAACGAGGTCGTGAAGTTCCTGCTGCCGAAGGTCGAGGCCCCCAAGAAGGAGGCCGAGGCCGGCAGGACCGCGTCCGGCGGCTCCGGCTCGTCCGGCGGCGCCCCCACCATCGAGGTCGACTTCGAGGTCGGCGAGTCGGTCACCGTCATGGACGGCCCGTTCGCCACGCTCCCCGCGAGCATCTCCGAGGTCAACGTCGACGCCCAGAAGCTCAAGGTGCTGGTCTCGATCTTCGGCCGGGAGACCCCGGTCGAGCTCGGGTTCAACCAGGTCTCCAAGATCTGACCGCACCCGTGAGGAACGTCCGCGGCATGGCAGGGCCGCGTGGCGTGCACATCGATCACTGAGGAACGGACATGCCCCCCAAGAAGCGGAAGCTCTCCGCGATCATCAAGCTCCAGATCCAGGCAGGCGCAGCGACGCCGGCCCCGCCGGTCGGCCCCGCCCTGGGCCAGCACGGCGTCAACATCATGGAGTTCTGCAAGGCCTACAACGCGGCGACCGACGCCCAGCGCGGCAACATCGTGCCGGTCGAGATCTCGGTCTTCGAGGACCGGTCGTTCTCCTTCGAGCTGAAGACCCCGCCCGCGGCGCGGCTCCTGCTCAAGGCGGCCGGTGTCGAGAAGGGCTCCGGCGAGCCGCACAAGACCAAGGTCGCCAGCGTGACCATGGCCCAGGTCCGGGAGATCGCCCAGGTCAAGATGAACGACCTGAACGCGAACGACCTCGACCAGGCCGCCAAGATCATCGCCGGCACCGCCCGGTCGATGGGCATCACGGTCGACGGCTGAGCGAGCCCCCCACACCACCCGTACGCGTGGGAGAGCCGGGCGCGGCTCCTACCACGACCTGACCTCTGAAGGAGACGAGGACAGATGGCACAGCGCAGCAAGGCCTACCGTGAGGCCTCCGCGAAGATCGACGCGGACCGCCTCTACTCGCCGCTCGCCGCGGCGAAGCTGGCCCAGGACACGTCCAGCAGGAACACCGACGCGACCGTCGAGGTCGCGATGCGGCTGGGCGTCGACCCCCGTAAGGCGGACCAGATGGTCCGCGGCACCGTGAACCTGCCGCACGGTACCGGCAAGACCGCCCGGGTCATCGTGTTCGCCACCGGCGACAAGGCCACCGAGGCCGAGGCCGCCGGCGCCGACGCCGTGGGCGCCGAGGACCTCATCGAGCGGATCCAGGGCGGGTGGCTCGACTTCGACGCCGCCATCGCGACCCCGGACCAGATGGCCAAGGTCGGCCGCATCGCCCGCATCCTCGGCCCGCGTGGCCTGATGCCGAACCCGAAGACGGGCACCGTGACGCCGGACGTCACGAAGGCCATCACCGAGATCAAGGGCGGCAAGGTCAACTTCCGCGTCGACAAGCAGGCCAACCTGCACCTCGTCATCGGCAAGGCCTCGTTCGACACCGAGAAGCTGGTGGAGAACTACGGCGCCGCCTACGACGAGATCCTGCGGCTCAAGCCGTCGGCCGCCAAGGGCCGCTACGTCAAGAAGATCACCGTCTCCACCACCACCGGGCCGGGCATCCCGGTGGACCCGAACCGCACCCGCAACCTGCTGGTCGCGGACGAGGAGACCGACTGATCGACCGATCAGCGCCTGACACGACGACGCCCCCGGTTCCCTGCGGAACCGGGGGCGTCGTCGTGCGCGGAGGTCAGGCCCAGTCGCGCAGGACGTCCTCGACGCTCTCCGGGCCGGTACCGCGACCGGCGGTCTCGGTGACCGTGCGGGAGAAGCGCGGTGCCGGGGCGGCCTGGGGCACGCCGTCGGAGGTGACGAGGGTGCCGCGTGCGGTGAGGTGCGCGTTCTCGCGGGCCTCGGCGAACGACAGCACCGGGGTGGTGCAGGCGTCGGTGCCCTCGAAGACCGCGGCCCACTCGTCGCGGGGCTCGGAGACGAACACCTCGGTGAACCGGGCCCGCATGGCCGGCCAGCCGCCGCGGTCGTACTGCGGGCCGAGCTCGTCCTCGGTGAGCCCCAGCCCGGCAATCAGCTGGGCGTAGAACTGCGGCTCCAGCGCCCCGACGGCCATGTGCCCGCCGTCGGCGCAGGTGTAGGTGTCGTAGAACGGGGCGTGCCCGTCGAGCAGGTTCGAGTCGCGCTCGTCGACCCAGGCGTCCTGGGACAGGAAGCCCCAGAACATCTGGTTCAGCACGCTGACGCCGTCGACCATGGCGGCGTCGACGACCTGGCCCTGCCCGGAGGCCCTGGCCTCCCAGCTCGCGGCCAGCACGCCGACGACGAGCAGCATCGAGCCGCCACCGAAGTCGCCGACCAGGTTCAGCGGCGGGACCGGGCGCTCCCCGGCGCGGCCGATCGCGTGCAGCGCACCGGTCAGCGAGATGTAGTTCAGGTCGTGCCCGGCGCGCGGCGCCAACGGGCCGTCCTGGCCCCAGCCGGTCATCCGCCCGTAGACCAGCCGCGGGTTGCGGGCGTGGCAGTCCTCGGGGCCGACGCCGAGGCGTTCGGTGACGCCCGGCCGGTAGCCCTCCAGGAGGACGTCGGCGGACTCGACCAGCCGCAGCACGGTCTCCCTGCCCGCCGGGTCCTTCAGGTCCGCGGTGACCGAGCGACGGCCGCGCGCCGTCGGGTCGGGCACCGAGTCGGACCCGAGCTTCAGCCCGCCCGACGGCCGGTCGACGCGGACGACGTCCGCCCCGAGGTCACCCAGGATCATCGCCGCGTGCGGCCCCGGCCCGATCCCGGCCAGCTCGATGACCTTCAGTCCGGCCAGCGGACCCTTGCCCCGTGTCACCGTGGACCTCCTCGTCGCGCGAACGGTTCCCGGCGACGGTAGCGACCCGGCGCCGGTGCTCAGCCGGTCGACTCGCGAGCCGGCTCCTCGTAGTCCCAGATGTCCTTGCCGATCTCACGGACGGGATGGCCGGTCGCGTCCCGCTCCTGGATCGTGTAGGCGTAGCGGCCGTGCTGCCAGCCGTCGCGCGTCGCGACCTCCAGCAGGCAGGCCTCGGCCCAGCCGTGCCACTCGTCGAAGTCGCGGGGCGGCGGGTCGGGTGCGTCGCACTCGACCTCGGTCATCCGGTGTAGCACACCCCGCAGCGGCTGCCAGGCGTGCACGTCCAGCCAGATGTCGTCCATCGCCGGCGCCTCCGTCGGGTGGGGTCGACCCCCAGTCTCGCCGGGCGCCGTCGTGGCGGGCCGGACGGCGGGGGAGTCTTCACCCGATCGTGGTCAGGTCTTCAGCAGGTCCTCGCGGCCCTCGGCCTCGAGCTTCGCCCTGTACGGGCCGAAGAGCTGTTTGGCGATCGGCAGCAGCGTGAGGACCTTCGAGACCGGGCCCTTGGCGCGGACGTCGCCCTTGGCCAGCGCGACCGGGAGGATGACCTTGCCCAGCCAGAACCGGTTGCCGGTGTCGGCGGACATGAACAGCTCGATGTTCGGGTCGGGGCCCTGCCCGGCGCCGGTGTGGATCTCGGAGTTCGGCATGTCCACGGTGAGGACCGCGTCCGGGTTCGTGTAGGTGATCCGCAGGACGACCCCGGACGGCTGCAGCTTCGCCACCAGGTCCGGGTCGGCCATCCCGATCCGGAACACCCCGCCCAGGTACTCGTCGACCTCGGCCTCGTCGGCGAACACGGCCACCAGCGCCTCCTCGCGAGATGTGGCCGGGCAGGGTGCCGCCCGGCACGTCGCGGCGAGTCTGTCCCGCGCCGTCCGGGGAGCGCAGCCGATCACCGGGCCAGGCTTGGCCCGTCCGGGCCGTGCGCCAGCAGGACGAGCTTGCCGGGCCGCGGCGCGGCCAGCGCGGCCGGTGCGTCGGCGAAGGTCACCACGTGGTCGACGGCGGCCCGCAGCTCCCCCCGGCCGAGCAGCGCGGCCAGCCGGCCGAGGTCGCGGTCCAGTCCCGGACGCCCGTCGAGCAGGAAGAACGTCCGGATCGTCCGGCCGTGCCGCGACCGGTCCCCGAGCAGCGCGTCGGCGGGGAGCACCGCGTCCCGGCCGGAGGCACGGCCCACCGAGACCAGGGTGCCGTCGCTGCCGAGCGCGGCGAAGGCCTCCACCAGTACGGGCCCGCCGACCGTGTCCACGACGGCGTCCACCGGACCGTCCAGCTCGGACGGGTCGTTCAGCACCGCCGTCGCCCCGAGGCGGCGCAGCTCGTCGGCCGCGGCGGCGTCGCGGGCGGTGGCGACGACCTCGGCCCCGCCCAGGGCGGCGAGCTGCACCGCGTACCGGCCCACCCCGCCGGTGGCGCCGGTGACCAGCACCCGGCGGCCGAGCAGCGGCCCGGAGTCACGCAGCGCCCGCAGCGCCGACCCACCGGCGACGGGCAGGGTCGCGAGCGCCGCGTGGTCGACGGGGAGTCCCGCCGGGACCGCCCCGAGCAGCGAGGTCGGCACCGCCCGCAGCTCCGCCCAGCCGCCGCCCGCCCCGACGGTGACGACCGGTGACCCGGCGGCGGGGCCGCTGCCGTCCGCGGCCGGGGCCACGACCGTCCCGGAGGCCTCCCAGCCGTGCACCGACCCGGCCGGTGCGCCGCCGAGCGCCCGCACCTCGCCGGGGTTGACGGAGGCGGCGGCGACGCGGACGAGTGCCTCGTGCGGTGCGGGGGAGGGGTCGGGCACCGGGGCGAGCCGGAGCAGGCCGGGTGCGGCGTGGTCGACGACGAGAGCATCCATGCCCATAAAAGTGGCATCCACTGCCACATGGCAGCAAGTGTCGATTCACGGCCGGAGCGGCTAGGCTGCGGTCGTGGGCGAGACACCCGGGCTGCGGGAACGCAAGCGGCGACGGACCGAGGCGGAGCTCGTCGCCGCGGCGGTACGGCTGATCGGGGCCGACGGCTTCCCGGCGACGACGGTGGAGGCCATCGCGGCGGGCGCGGAGGTCTCGCCGCGGACGTTCTTCCGGTTCTTCGCGTCCAAGGAGGATGTGGTCCTGGCCGACGAGCGGGTGCTGTTCGACGGGTTCGTCGACCGGACCGTGCCGGGCGACGGGCCGTTGCTCGCGACCCTGCGGGACGCCCTGTGCGGCGCCCTGGACGAGCGCGACCCGCCGTGGTTCGAGCGGTTCACCACGTCCGCGGCGATCATCGACACCGAACCGGCCGTCGCGACGGCCGCGCTGCGGCTGTGCGCGACGACGACCGACCGGCTGCGGGGACAGGTGCGGGCGGTCGCGGCACCGGACGTGCTGCCCGAGCACCTGCTCGGGCTCGCGCTCGACGCCGTCGTCTCGGCCTGGCGGCTCGCCCGCGCCGAGTGGCTGGCCACCCCGTCGCGCACCCCCGCCGGGCTGCCCGCCCTGGTGCGGCGCAACTGCGACGCCGTCGCCGCGCTGCCCGGGGTCCGGGCCGGCTGAGCGGCCCTCAGCGACCGGCCGGGTGCTCGTCGAGCAGCCCGCAGCGCCCCGCCAGCGCGGCCGCCTCGATCCGGTTGGCCGCACCCAGCTTGTGCAGCAGCGAGGCGATCATGCGCTTGGCGGTGCGCTCGCTGACCAGCATCGGCCGGGCGATGTCGGCGGTCTCCAGGCCCCGCGCCAGCAGCGTCCACAGCTCGATGTCGCGTTCACCGAGCCGGTCGAGCAGGCCGTCTGCGGTGCGGTCGGCGGCGACGAGCAGCGCGTCGAGCAGCTCGGCGCGCAGCACCCGCACCCCGGCCGCGATCGACAGCAGCGGCGCGACCAGCACCTCCGGGTCGGCGGACTTGCCCAGGTAACCGTCGGCGCCGGCGCGCATCGCGGCCGCGGCGAGGTCCAGGTCCTCGGTGCCCGACAGCGCGAGTACCCGGGTGGCGGGGTAGGCGGCCTTGACCCGGCGGATCGTCTCCACCCCGCCCAGCGGCGGCAGCGCGAGATCGACGATCGCGATCCCGGCCCGGTGCTTCCCGACCAGCGCGACGGCGTCCTCCCCGGCGGTGGTCGAGCCCGCGACCCGGAAGGTGTCCCCGGCGCGGGACTCCAGCAGCAGGGCGAGGCCCTGTGCGAACAGGGCGTGGTCGTCGACGATGACGACCACGTGCGGCGCTGTCGGCACGGGCGGCATGGTCGGTGAGCCTAGTGTGGCCGCCGACGCCGTCCGCTCCCGAGAGGCCCCGACCGTGACCGCGCACGCCGGTGAACTGCCCGAACGCACCCGGGAGGAGCGCCAGGCCGTCGTGCTGCGGCTGTGCGTGGTGCTCGCCGCCGTCGTGCTGATGCTGGTCCGCCCGGACCTGGTGGGGGAGCGCCCGCTGGTCGCGTCGGTCCTCATCGGACTGAGCGCGGTCTACGCGGCGGCGCTCGGGCTGACGTCGCTGCTGCGGGGCACGCTGCCCGTCCCGCCCGCCGTGATCACCGGACTCGACGGCGTGCTCAGCCTGCTCGCCTGCGGGCTCACCGGCGGGGTCGCCAGCCCCATGGTCGCGGCGCTGCCGCTGGTCGTGATCGCGATCGCGCTGCGCGGGGGGCACCGGGTCGGCCGGCTGGCCGCGCTCGTCCTGGGGGCCGGCTACACCGTGGCCGTGCTGCTCGGCTCGGGGCCGGGTGTCACGCTCGCCGACGCGCTGCTCGCCGGGCTGTGGTGGACCGGCTTCCTGCTCGCGACGGCGGTGCTCACCGGGGTGCTCGTGCGCCTGCTGGAACGCCAGCTCGCCGACATCGCCACCACCCGGGCCCGGGCCGAGAGCGAGCACGAGCGCTACCTGTCCGAGCGCGCGCTACGGGACCGGATCGTGTCCCAGAGCCGGGCCCGGCTCGACGGGGCCCGCGTCGTGCTGCACGAGTTCCGGACCCCGGTCGCCTCGCTGACGGCGCTGTCGGCCGACCTGGCCGCCGGCAGGCTGGGCGGGGACGCCGCCCGGCGGGCGTCGCGGCTGCTCGCCGACCACGCCGCCCACCTCCAGGAGATGCTCGACGGGCTGGCCGACCTGGCCGTCGCCGACGGCAGCCCGCTCGGGCGCGACCGGCCCCGCCGCGTCGCGCTCGCCGAGCTGGCCGACGCCGTGCTCGACGCCGCCGGGATCGCCGCGCACCGGCGGCACCCGGTCGTCGAACCGGCCGGGGCCGCGGTCCACTGCGACCCGCAGCGGCTGCGCCGGATGCTCACCAACCTGGCCGAGAACGCCGCCCGGCACTCCGGTGACGAGCTCGTGGAGCTGTACCTGGCCCACGACGGAGCCGTGCTCACCGCCGAGGTCCGCGACCGCGGTCCCGGCCTGCCCGCGGGTCAGGAGGGCGTCGTGACGGCCAAGGGCGTCGCGCTGGGGGAGCGCCGCGGCACGGCCGGGCTGGGCCTGTGGATCGCCGAGGCGCTCGCGTCCGCGATGGACGGTGAGCTGACCCTGCTCCCGCGCGAGGGCGGCGGCCTCGTCGCCCGGCTCACCCTGCCGCTCGCCGGCGACTGAGGGACCGGTCTGGCACCCCGGGGCCAGCGCTGGCGCGGGCGACGGCTGTGCCGGAGGCCTCCGCCCGGCCAGGATCGACCGCCATGCGTACGACGGCAGCGGTGCTGTGGGAACCCGGTGGCAAGTGGGAGATCGAGGAGGTCGAGCTCGACTCCCCGAACGCCGGGGAGGTGATGGTCGAGCTGACCGCGTCGGGACTGTGCCACTCCGACGAGCACCTGGTGACCGGTGACCTGCCCGCGGTCCTGCCGATGGTCGGCGGCCACGAGGGCGCGGGCCGGGTCGTCGAGGTCGGCCCGGGCGTCACCGACCTCGAGGTCGGCGACCCGGTCGTGATGACCTTCCTGCCCTCCTGCGGGCGCTGCCCGTACTGCTCGAAGGGCCGGCCGAACCTCTGCGACGACGGCGCCGGAGCCACCCTCGGCCCGCAGCTCGACGGCACCTACCGGTTCCACGCCCGCGGCGAGGACCTGGGCCAGATGTGCCTGCTCGGCACGTTCGCCCGGCACACCGTCGTCCCCGTGAAGTCCGTCGTGAAGATCGACGAGGGCTTCCCGCTCGACCTGGCCGCGCTGGTCGGCTGCGGCGTCACCACCGGCTTCGGCTCCTCGGTGCGCACCGCCGACCTGCGGGCCGGGGACACCGCCGTCGTCATCGGGGTCGGCGGCATCGGCGCGAACGCGGTGCAGGGCGCCCGGGCGGCGGGCTGCCGGTACGTCGTGGCCGTCGACCCGGTCGAGCACAAGCGGGAGCGCTCCCGCGAGCTGGGCGCCACGCACGTCGCCGCCAGCATCGACGAGGCCTGGGAGATCGTGAGCGAGGTGACCCGCGGGCAGATGGCCGAGGCGGCGATCCTGTGCACCGGCGTCGCGATGGGCGACGACCTGCAGCCCGCGCTGCAGCTGGTCGGCAAGCGCGGCCGGGTCGTCGTCACCGCGCTGGCCCGGGCCGAGGAGGAGACGGCGTCGCTGTCGCTGCTCGACCTCACGCTCTACGAGAAGCAGATCCGCGGCGCGCTGTTCGGCAGCTCCGCGGCGCAGTTCGACATCCCGCGCCTGCTGGAGATGCACAACCTCGGCCACCTCAAGCTCCGTGAGCTGATCACCAAGGAGTACACCCTCGACCAGGTCAACGAGGGCTACGAGGACATGCGTTCCGGACGCAACATCCGCGGCCTGATCCGCTACTGACCGCCCCCGGCGCGTACCGACGGCCCCGTCCCGCGCAGGGCGACCTGCTCGACCGTCGCGATCTCGACGACCTGCGGCCCGGCTCCCCGGTGGCCCGGCGCCGGACCGAGCTTCACGAGCCGGTCCCGAAGGTCACCGGCAGGTGCTTGATGCCGTTGATGAAGTTCCCGGTCAGCCACTCCGGCTCGCCGACCGACAGGTCCGGCACCCGGGTGAGCAGCTCGTGGAACAGGGCCCGCAGCTGCGTCTTCGCGAGGTGGTGGCCCAGGCAGAAGTGCGGGCCGCCGCCGCCGAAGCCGACGTGCGGGTTCTCGGCGCGGGTGATGTCGAAGACGTGCGGGTCGGTGAACACGGCGTCGTCGCGGTTGCCGGAGTGGTAGAAGAGCACCACCCGCTCGCCCTCGGCGATCCGCTGCCCGCGGATCTCGGTGTCGCGGGTCGCGGTCCGCCGGAAGGTCAGCACCGGGCTGGCCCAGCGGACGAACTCCTCGACGGCGGGCTTGATCCGGTCGTCGAACTCCTCGGTCAGCAGCCGCTTCTGGGCCGGGTTGCGGTCCAGCGCGAGGATCGCGTGGCTGGAGGTCTGGCGGGTGGTGTCGTTGCCCGCGACGCACAGCAGCACGAAGAACGCCGCGATCTCCTCGTCGGTGAGCGCGTGGCCGTCCACCTCGGCCTGCACCAGGGCGGTCATCAGGTCGTCGGCGGGCTGCTCGCGACGCAGCGCGGACAGCTCGAACGACGCGGTGTGCAGGGTCATCAGCCCGTCGAGCAGCACCGCCATCGGGTCGCCGTCGCCGATGTGGTCGGGGTCGTTCCAGCCGACCAGCGCGTTCGCGGCGTCGGCGACCTCCTGCCGCCTGTCCTGCGGGATGCCGATCATCTCCGAGATCGTCCACATCGGCAGGCGGGCCGCGACGGCCGTCGCGAAGTCGGCCGAGCCGGGCTGCTCCAGCAGCTCGTCGACGACGATCCGGGCCTGCTCGGCGATCTGCTCCTCGATCCGGCGGACCCGGCGCGGGGTGAACACCGAGCTGATCACCTTGCGCTGGCGGTGGTGGCGCGGCGCGTCCATCGCGAGGATGGAGTGCGCGGCCTCCAGCACGTCCTCGGGCACGTCCTCCAGCATCACGCCGCCGTACTGCTGGCCGGAGGCGAAGGTCTCGGCGTCGCGGCTGACGGCCTGGATGTCGGCGTGGGTGACCAGCGCCCAGAACCCGGGGGCGTCCGGGTCGGGCAGCAGGTCGGTCTCGGCCGGCGGGTGCCAGGACAGCGGGCGCTCGCGGCGCAGCTCGGCGAACCGCTCCTCGCGGGCGTCCGGGGTCTGCGCCCAGAACGCCTGGGTGGAGATGTCGAGCGGGTCGTACGGGCGCTTCTCCGTCGTGGTCACGGGGTGCCTCCTCGCGGTTGCGTCGTCGGAACCGGATCCGTTCGCGGGTGGGGGGACCGTGCCCGTCGGCACGGCACGGCTGATGCCGCCGTCGGCGGGGGCCGCGTGCCTGCCGAGGAACGCGGCAGCCGGTCGGCCCGGCCGTAGCAGGCGATGGAGGCGGCGTTCCCGATCGCGCCACCGGGGCGGATCCGAACGACGACCGCGGCACCGGCCACCGGTACCCGGCGGCTCACCTGGTGACCAGGAGGTCCTCGCGACCGTCGGCCTCGAGGCGCTCGACGTAGGTCGGGAACAGGCGCTTGGACAGCGGTGCGAGCTGCAGGAGCCTGGTGACCGTGCCGTCGACCCTCACCGTGCCCTTGGCCATCGCGAAGGTCAGGTTGACCGTGCCCTGCCAGTAGGCGTTCGCGGTCTCGGTGGACATGGTCATCGTGGCCTGCGGCTCGGGAGCACCGACGTCGGAGCCCTTCCAGACCGTGGCCCCGGGCAGGTCGATGATCAGCGCGGAGTCGGGGTCGGTGCACTGCTGGCGCAGGACCAGGCCGGTGCCGCGGAGCCTGGGCTCCAGCTCGGGGTCGGCCAGTGCGGTCTCGAAGATGCCACCGATGTAGCGGTACAGCTCGTCCTCGTCGGCGAATCCGGGCACGGTTCCTCCTCGTCGTCGGGTGTGGTCCGAACGTAACGTAGATTACGTTACTGCGGAAGCGTCCGACCCCGACGACGCGGGAGTGCAGGCGATGACCGTGACCAGGACCGGGGAGGCCACCGGGGCCGCCGACGACACCGCCGCCGGGGCGGGCGTCCGTGAGCAGGTCGCCCGCCTGCGCGACACGTTCCGTGGTGGCCGTACCCGCGACCGGAGCAGGCGGCTGCGCCGGCTGGGCGGTCTCGAGCGGATGGTCACCGAGGCCGAGGACGAGTTCGCCGCGGCACCCGCCGCCGACCCCGGCCGTCCCCGCGTCGACGCCGGTCCGACACCCCTGGCCGCCGACGCGTCCACCGGCTCGTCGCGCACCGCGAAGGGGATCACCCGCGAGGTCACCGCCTCGGCGGCCGTGGTCGGCCATCTGACGGTCCACGTACTGGTGCCCCAGCTGCCCTTCGGGGGAGTGGGACGCAGCGGCTCCGGGGCCCACCACGGGCGGTTCGGGTCCGAGACCTTCTCGCACCGGCGGGCGGTGCTGCGCAAGCCCTCCCGGCCCGACCCCGGCATCGTCCACCCGCCCTGCGACGCGCGGACCGACCGCCTGCTGCGCAGGATCTTCTGATCGGCCACGCGTCCGGCGTGGCACCCTGGTGGGTCGCACGGGTCGTGGAGAGGGAGCGGGCGGGGTGGCCAGGAGAGCGGGTCGGCAGGTCGCTGCCGAGCAGTACTACGACGCCGCGATGTCGATCCTCGCGCGCGAGGGCGCGGCCGGGCTCAAGATCGGTCCGTTGTGCCGGTCGCTCGGCGTGACCAGCGGGTCGTTCTACCACCACTTCGGAGGCTGGGCGGGCTTCGTCCGTGGCCTCCTGCGCTACTGGGAGGCCGAGCAGACCGACCGGATCGTCGAGCTGGCCCGGGCGACCGTGGACCCGGTCGAGCGGATCGACGTGGTCAAGCAGCTCACCGTGGCACTGCGGCACGACGCCGAGGCCGCGATCCGGGCGTGGGCCCAGATCGACCCCGAGGTCGGTCGCGCCCAGGCGCGGGTGGACGTGCAGCGCCGGATCGCGCTGGAGCAGGTCGTGGCCGACGTCGTACCCGACCCGGACGACGCCCGCAGGCTCGCCGTCTTCGGCATCTCGCTGATGGCCGGATACCAGCAGACCTGCGACCCCCGCGACCGCGATCTCCTGCGTGCCCTGTTCGACGACTACCAGCGACTCATCCTGTCGCACGCCCCGTGATGCCGCCGATCGGGTGATACTCCGAGCGGGTGGGACGTGGTCGCCGACGCGGTCGTACAACGACCGTCGGGCCGTTCGGACCAGCCTTGCTACCCGGCCGGGAGCACTGTTACCCACGGTCCGCAACATTGCGCGGTAATCTGTAACCCTCGGTAACCGTAACGTAGATTACGGCATGATCACCGATCGGTGCCCTCGCCGACCGGTCAGTAACCCCGGACGCGCAGACTCGTTGTTCCGTTCAGCACCGACGGCTGGCCCCCGCTCCCCGGCGTTTCCGGGCCCCGGTGCGGTTCGTCGGTCTATTGCGCGAGGAGGCGACACGTGACCGGTGTCGAGGTGAAGGTCGAGGGACTGACGAAGTCCTTCGGTCGGGCCAACATCTGGTCGGACGTGACCCTGACGCTGCCGGCGGGCGAGGTGTCGGTGCTGCTCGGGCCGTCGGGTACCGGTAAGTCGGTGTTCCTGAAGTCCCTGATCGGGCTGCTCAAGCCCGAGCGGGGGTCGATCGTGATCGAGGGCGTCGACCTGTGCAAGTGCTCGGAGTCCGAGCTGTACGAGATCCGGAAGCTGTTCGGGGTGCTGTTCCAGGACGGTGCGCTGTTCGGGTCGATGAACCTCTTCGACAACATCGCGTTCCCGTTGCGGGAGCACACGCGCAAGTCGGAGTCGGCGATCCGGGACATCGTCATGGAGAAGATCGACATGGTCGGTCTGGTCGGTGCCGAGGGCAAGCTGCCGGGTGAGATCTCGGGCGGTATGCGCAAGCGGGCGGGGCTGGCACGGGCGTTGGTCCTGGATCCGAAGATCATTCTGTTCGACGAGCCGGACTCCGGTCTGGACCCGGTGCGCACGGCGTATCTGAACCAGCTGATCATCGACCTGAACGCGATGACGGACTCGACGTTCCTGATCGTCACCCACGACATCAACTCCGCGCAGACGGTGCCGGACAACATCGGCCTGCTCTACCGCAAGCACCTGGCCATGTTCGGCCCCCGCGAGGTCCTGCTGACCTCCGACGAGCCCGTCGTCGCGCAGTTCCTGAACGGGCGTCGCGAGGGGCCGATCGGCATGTCCGAGGAGAAGGACGCCGCCCAGGCCGCCCGCGAGATGGAGGAGGCCGGCGAGCTCGAGGGCCGCCCGCCGATGAAGCCCCAGCTCGTCGCCTCGACCGGGATGCCCGACCGGCAGGCCGTGCACCGCCGCCGTGAGCGGGTCCAGGCCATGCTGCACGAGCTGCCCGAGTCGGCGCAGGAGGCGATCACGGAGCAGTACGCCGACAGCGACGCGCAGGCCGGCGGCCCGTCCCAGGACGGCACCACCCGGCAGACGGCCCGCAGCGGCGCGACGGTGAGCGACGACCGGCCCACCGACATCCACCCGCGCATCACCGACGACACCCCCGACCCGGGCGGCCGGCACCAGCTCTCCGGTGGTGAGCGGTGAGCACCCCCAGCCCCGTCACGCGGGCACTCACCCCGGTCGGCAAGTTCTTCGGCCTGTTCGCCGAGATCGGCCGCCAGGGCCTGCGCCGGCCGTTCCAGTGGCGCGAGCTCGTCGAGCAGACCTGGTTCGTCACCAAGGTCTCGGCGCTGCCGACCGCCCTGTTCACCATCCCGTTCGGCGCGACGATCGCGCTGCTGCTCGGTGAGCTGACCCGCCAGTTCGGCGCCCAGTCCCAGACCGGTGCCGGCGCGGTCCTCGCGATCGTGCAGCAGGCCGCCCCGATCGTCACCGCACTGCTGATCTCCGGGGCGGGCGGAAGCGCCGTCTGTGCGGATCTGGGCGCGCGGACCATCCGCGAGGAGATCGCGGCGATGGAGGTGCTCGGCATCTCGCCGATCCAGCGCCTCGTCGTCCCGCGGGTGCTCGCGATGGGCATCACCGCCGTCGTCCTGAACGGTCTCGCCACCTGCGTCGGCGTCGCCGGCGGGTACTTCTTCAACGTGATCATCCAGGGCGGCTCGCCCGGCGCCTACATCTCGAGCTTCTCGGCGATCGCGCAGGTCAGCGACATCGTCGTGTCGGAGATGAAGGCCTTCCTGTTCGGCATCGTCGCCGGCGTCGTCGCCGCCTTCCGCGGGCTGAACCCGCCCCCCGGTGCCAAGGGCGTCGGCGATGCGGTGAACCAGGCCGTCGTCATCTCCTTCGTCCTGGTCTTCCTGATCAACCTCGTGCTCACCGCCCTGTACCTCGAGCTCGTCCCGCCGAAGGGGTTCTGATCCATGGCGACCCCACTGGGAACACGTGCCAGGCGCGCCGCGCAGGCGCCGCTGAACCAGCTCGAGGAGCTGGGCGACCAGCTCTCGCTCTACATCCGGTCGATCCTCTGGATCCCGAAGACGCTGACCCGCTACAAGAAGGAGGTCGCCCGGCTGCTCGCCGAGGTGTCCTTCGGGTCCGGCGCGCTGATCGTCATCCTCGGCACGGTCGGCGTCATGGCGTCGCTGTCGCTGTTCGTCGGCTCGCTGGTCGGCCTGCAGGGCTTCCGGGCCCTCGACGCGCTCGGCGTCGAGGCGCTGACCGGCTTCATCACCGCCTACTTCAACACCCGCTCGATCGCACCGCTGGTCGCCGCCTCGGCGCTGACCGCGACCCTCGGCGCGGGTTTCACCGCCCAGCTCGGCGCGATGCGGATCTCCGAGGAGATCGACGCCCTCGAGGTCATGGCCGTGCCCTCGGTGCCCTACCTGGTCACCACCCGGGTGGTCGCCGGCATCGTCGCGATCATCCCGATCTACACGCTCGGCCTGCTCGCCAGCTACGCCGCCTCGCGGATCAACGTCACGCTGATCAACGGGCTGCCGGGCGGCACGTACGACCACTACTTCGACCTGTTCCTGCCGGTCAGTGACGTACTGCTGTCCTATCTCAAGGTGATCGTGTTCGCGACGGTGATCATCCTGATCCACTGCCACTACGGCTACTCCGCCAAGGGCGGCCCGGCCGGCGTCGGCGTCGCGGTCGGACGCGCGGTGCGGCTGTCGATCGTCAGCACCGCGGTCCTCGACTTCTTCCTCACCCTGGTCATGTTCGGCACCTCGACCTCGGTGCGGGTGGCCGGATGAGGTCCACCAAGCGTGTGCTGCAGGGCCTGGCCTTCGTCACGGTCATCGTCGTCCTGCTCGGCCTGGCCGTCGCCCAGTACGCAGGGGTGTTCTCCTCCGGCGTCCCGGTCACGCTCAGCGTGGCCCGGGTCGGCACCCAGATGCAGGAGCGCTCCGACGTCAAGATCAACGGTCTGATCGTCGGGCAGGTCGACAAGGTCGTCTCGAACGGCACCGACACCAGCATCGACATGTCGATGGACCCGCAGTACCTCGACCAGATCCCCGAGAACGTCACGGCGCAGCTGCTGCCCAAGACGCTGTTCGGTGAGAAGTTCGTGTCGCTCGTCCCGCCGACCGCGCCGTCGACGGCCCGGCTCGCCGCGGGCGACGTCATCCCCGAGGACCGCAGCCAGGCCGCGCTGGAGGTCGAGCGCGTGCTCGACGAGCTCCTGCCGCTGCTGCAGACCGTCCGCCCGCAGGACCTCGCGACCACCCTCGGCTCGCTCTCCCAGGCCCTGCAGGGCCGCGGCAACCAGCTCGGCGAGACCCTCACCCGACTCAACACGCTGGTCGAGGGCCTCAACCCGGCCGTGCCCGACCTGCAGGAGGACATCCGCCAGCTGGCGACGTTCTCCGACAACCTGAACCAGGCGGCGCCGGACCTGCTCGACGCGCTCGACAACCTGACGGTCACCAGCCGCACCGTCGTCGAGAAGCGCGAGGGGCTGCGGAACCTCTACCGCTCCGTCACCGGTGCGTCGGACGACCTGCGGGCCTTCCTCGACGCGAACGGCGAGAACATCATCGGGCTGTCGGCGGCCAGCCGGCCGACGCTGGAGACGCTCGCGCGCTACTCGCCCGAGTTCCCCTGCCTGACCCGCCAGCTCGTCGAACTGATCCCGAAGATCAACGACGCGATCCGGCCGGGCACCGACCGGGTGGGCGTCAACATCACCCTCGAGATCGTGGCGAGCAAGGGCAAGTACCTGCCCGACCAGGACGAGCCGCGCTACGGCGACGACCGCGGGCCGCGCTGCTACCCGATCCCGGTGCCGACCGGCACCCAGTACCCGCCGGACGGTCCGTTCCGCGACGGTTCCGTCCCCGGCCCGGCCCCGGCCGGACAGCCGATGGGCGACCCCGAGGAATTCGGGGTCGACACCTTCGGCACCTACGACGGCACGACCAGCTTCGACCTGATCCAGGACCAGAGCGCGCAGAACGGCGCGGGCGTGCTGCCCCCGCTGACCACCGCGCTCGGCCAGGCGGGCATCCAGCCGTCGTCCTACGACGGGGCGCACCGGAGCGGCTCGGTCGACATGGGCGTCGCGAACTCCGCCGGCGAGCAGGAGGTCGTCGCGCAGCTGCTGGCCGCCCACCAGGGCGGGTCCCCGCAGGCCGTGCCGGCCTGGAGCAGCACGATGGTCGGCCCGCTCCTGCGCGGCACGGAGGTGACGCTGACGTGAGCAGGCTCCCGATCTCGGCGCTGGTCAAGTTCCTGGTCTTCGCGCTGATCACGGCGATGGGCACCACGCTGCTCGGCCTGACCATCGCGAACGCCCGCGGCGGCCAGGTCACCGAGTACACCGCCCGGTTCACCGACGCGACCGGCCTGCTGGCCGGCGACGACGTCCGCATCGCCGGCGTCGTCGTCGGGTCGATCAAGGACGTCCGCATCGTCGACCGGCGGGTCGCCGAGGTGGCGTTCGACGTCGACTCGTCCACCCCGCTGCCGGCGACGGTCAGCGCGACCCTGAAGTACAAGAACCTCATCGGCCAGCGGTACATGGCGCTGGACCAGGGCGCGGGCCCGACCGGGGAGGACCTCCCCGCCGGCGGTCAGATCCCGATCGACCGGACCCGCCCCGCGGTCAACCTGACCGTGCTGTTCAACGGCTTCCAGCCGCTGTTCCAGGGCCTGGACCCGGACCAGATCAACAAGCTGTCGATGGAGATCGTCCAGGTCCTGCAGGGCGAGGGCGGCACGGTGCAGAGCCTGCTGGCCTCGACGTCGTCGCTGACCAACTCGATCGCCGACCGCGACCAGGTCATCGGCCAGGTCATCGACAACCTGAACCTGACCCTCGACACCGTCAACCGCAACGACGAGGGCCTCAACGAGCTGATCAGCTCGCTGCAGGCGCTGGTGTCCGGGCTGGCCCAGGACCGCGAGCCGATCGGCAACGCGATCCAGTCCATCGGCGAGCTGACCCAGGTCACCGGGTCGTTCCTGGAGGACGCCCGCCCGCCGCTGCGCGACGACATCCGCAACCTCGGCGACCTCGCGACCCAGCTCGACCAGGGCCGCCCCGCGATCGAGCGGTTCCTGCAGTACACGCCGTTCAAGCTGAACCGGATCGCCCGCGTCGGCTCCTACGGCAGCTGGTTCAACTTCTACCTCTGCGGCCTCGACGGCCAGATCGGCATCTCGCCGATCCTGCAGCCGACCTCGCTGCAGGACCTGGGCCTCGGCCCGATCCGCAACCCCGAGCGGCGCTGCGGCGCGGACCCGTCCGGGATCGGGGCGGGCAACACCGTCCCGACCGACGGCTCGCAGCCCGGCGACCCCGCGGACAACCGCGCCCAGGACAACCCGTTGATGCGTGAGCCGACCACCGAGTCGGTCGGCGGCCTGCTGGACCAGGCGGCCGGCCGCGGCCCGGTCGACTCCAGCAGCGACCCGACCGCAGCGCTGCAGCCGGGAGGCAACTGATGGCACAGGCAGGGCAGAAGCGCCCCGTCCTGACGGCGGTGATCGGACTCGTGCTGATCGCGGCGCTGACACTGGCCGCGTTCAACTACGAGGCGATCTTCTCCGGGGCCACCCGCTACACCGCGGAGTTCCCCGAGGCGGCGGGCCTGCAGGCCGACGACCGCGTCACCGTGGCCGGCGTCGAGGCGGGCCGGGTGCAGAAGGTCTCCCTCGACGGCGACCACGTGAAGGTCGAGTTCACCGTCGAGGACGCCTGGGTCGGCAACCGGACCACGGCGTCGATCGAGATCGCGACGCTGCTCGGCTCCAAGTTCCTCGCCCTCGACCCGCGCGGCGACGGCGAGCAGAACCCCGACGAGCCGATCGGCCGGGACCGGACCAAGTCCCCGTTCGACGTCGTCGACGCCTTCAACGGCCTCTCCGGCACGATCGACCAGCTCGACACCACGCAGCTCGCGTCGAGCCTCACCACGCTCTCGGACACCTTCCGCGACACCCCGCCGGAGATCCGCGGAGCCCTGGACGGGCTGTCCCGCCTGTCGAACACGATCTCGAGCCGTGACGGCGAGCTGAAGAAGCTGCTCGCCAACACCCGGCAGCTGTCGACCACGCTGGCCGACCGCCGCGGCGACGTCGTGAAGCTGGTGAACGACGGCAACCTGCTGCTCGGTGAGCTGCAGCGTCGCAAGGACGCGATCGCGAACCTGCTCGACGGCGTGCAGCGCCTGTCGATCCAGCTGCGCGGCCTCGTCGCCGACAACCAGGCGCAGCTGCGCCCGGCCCTGGAGACCCTCGACCGCGTGCTGGCGGTGCTCGAGGAGAACCGCGACAACCTCGGCGAGGTCCTCGACAAGGAAGCGGTGTTCGTCCGCGTGTTCGGCAACGCCCTCGGCAACGGCCGTTGGTTCGACAACTACCTGTGCGGCCTGCTGCCGCCGGTCGTGCCGCTCGGGGGTGACTGCTGATGGGGTCCTGGGCCAACGACCGGCGCCAGATCCAGTTCGGTGCCCTGATCGCCGTCGTCGCCGTCCTGGTGGCGAGCGCGATCTGGCTGATCACCTCCGGTGGCGGCCGTCAGGTCACCGCCTACTTCACCAGCTCCGCCGCGCTGTTCCGGGACAACGACGTGCGGGTGCTCGGCGTCCCGGTCGGCAAGATCGACCGGATCACGCCGGAGGGCGACCGGGTGCGGGTCGACATGACCATCACCGACGACGAGGTGCGCCTGCCCGCCGACGTCAAGGCCGCCGTCGTCTCGCCGAGCCTGGTCACCGGCCGCTACGTGCAGCTGACCCCGGTGTGGACCGGCGGCCCGGAGTGGAACGGCGAGCCGATCCCGCTGGAGCGCACCGCGTTCCCGCTCGGCGTCGACGACCTCACCCGGACCGCGACCGAGCTCTCCCGGGCGCTCGGCCCGCAGGGGGCGAACTCCGACGGCGCGCTGGGCGACGTCCTGGACGTCACCGCGAAGAACCTCGACGGCAACGGCCGCGCGCTGGGCGACACCATCCGCAACCTCGGCGGACTCTCGGCGACGCTGAACGGGTCCAGCGGTGACCTGTTCGGCACCATCACCGAGCTGCAGAAGTTCGTCGGGACGCTGCGGGAGAACGACCCCGGCATCCGCGAGCTCAACGGGAAGCTGGCCGACGTGACCGGCTTCCTCGCGAGCCAGCGCGGCGAGCTCGGCGGGGCGCTCAACCAGCTGTCCCACGCGCTCGGCGAGGTCGCGGACTTCGTGCAGGACAACCGGTCGACGCTCCGGTCGAACGTGGACGAGCTCGCGAGCGTCTCGCAGGAGGTCGTCGACCACCAGCGGGCGCTGTCCGAGATCGCCGACGTCGCCCCGGCGGCGCTGGGCAACCTCACCAACATCTACAACGGCTCCTCGGAGACCCTCGACACCCGGGCCAACATCAACGAGCTGGCCTACCCGCTGCCGGTCGCGATCTGCGAGATCCTCCGCCGCGGCGCGGACCGGATCCCGGGCGGCCTGGACCAGCCCACCGCCGCGCTGTGCGACGGCCTGGCCCCGATCCTCGACGGCGCCGTGCCGCTGCCGACCCCGCAGCAGGTGCTCGAGCAGCTCCAGGCCGGCGGCTCCGGGGTCAACCCGGCGGTGCCCCAGCTGATGCCGGGCTCGCCGCTGTCGCTGACCGACCCGGGCTCGCAGCTGCGCGCCCCGGCCGACCCGCAGGCTCCCGCCCCCGGTGGGCGGCCCGCACCGGGTGCCACCGCCACCCCGGCCACCCCGGCCACCCCGGCGCCGTCGACCACGACGGCCCCGCAGGCCACTCCCACCCCGGTCCCCGAGACCGAGGAGCGCGGGGGCGGCGGACTGTTCGGCCTGTTCGGAGGTGGATCGTGATCGGCTCCAGCGGCCGTGTCGGCCGGGTGTCGGCGCTGCTGACGGCCGTGGCCCTGGTCGCGGGCGGCTGCGGCGCGGTGGACGGCGGCCTCCGGGGCATCCCGCTGCCCGGTGGCGCGAACCTGGGGGACGACCCGTACTCGGTGCAGATCGAGTTCGCCGACGTCGTCGACCTCGTCCCGCAGTCGATCGTGCGCGTCGGTGACGTGCCGGTCGGCGCGGTCGAGACCGTCGCCGTCGAGCCGGGGTCGTGGAACGCGCTGGTCACCGTCGCGGTGAACCGCGACGTCACGCTCCCGGCCAACGCCACCGCGCGGGTCCGCACGACCTCGCTGCTCGGTGAGAAGTTCGTCGAGCTGTCCCGGCCGACCGTTCCCGCCGAGGGCGACCTCGCGCGGAGCGGGAGGATCGGGCTGCAGGCCAGCGGGCGTGCGGCCGAGGTCGAGGAGGTCCTCGGGGCCCTGTCGCTGCTGCTCAACGGCGGCGGCGTGGCCCAGATCCGGACCATCTCCACCGAGCTGAACAACGCGCTGTCCGGGCGCGAGCCGCAGGTGCGGGCGCTGCTGGACAACCTCGACCGGCTCGTCGGCTCGCTCGACAGCTCCAAGGACGACATCAACCGGGCGCTCGACGGGCTCAACCGCCTGTCGGCCACGCTCGCCGAGCGTCGCCCGCAGATCGAGAACGCCCTGCAGAACATCAGCCCCGGCCTGCGCGAGCTCGAGTCCCAGCGCACCCAGCTGGTCGGCATGCTGCAGGCGCTCGACCGACTGTCCGGTGTCGCGACGAACGTCGTCAACCGGTCCCGTGACGACCTGCTCGCCGACCTGGAGGCGCTGCGCCCGGTGCTGCGGAACCTGGCCGACTCCGGCCAGAACCTGCCGGACTCGCTGCAGCTGCTGCTGTCGATCCCGTTCACCGACGCGGCCACCGACGCCGTCGCCGGCGACTACGCCAACCTCTACGTCAATGTGGACCTGGACCTCGGTTCGATCCTGCGCAACATCCTCAACTCCAACCAGCTCGGGCTGCCGCTCGACCCGACGCAGCTGGCCCAGCTGCCGCCCACCGCGCAGCTGCTGACGCCGCTGCTCGGCGCGACGCCGCGGCAGCCGGACCCGGCGGTCCCGGGTGCGCCCGCGCTGCCGCTGCTCGGGACCGAGCAGCCCACCACCGCGCCGGCGCCGCCGGCCTCGGGCACCGCACCGGCCACCCCGGCACCGTCGGCGACGCCGGCACCGAGCCCGACGCCGGAGCAGGGCTCCGGTGGCGGCGGCCTGCTCGGCGGACTCTTCGGAGGCGGATCGTGATCACCAAGACCGTCCGCTGGCAGCTGACCGCGTTGGTGCTCGTCACCGTCGTGGCGGTCGGCTACGCGGGCTTCCGCTACGCGGGCCTCGACCGCATCTTCGGGGCGACGACCTACCCGGTCACGGTGGAGCTCGCCGACTCCGGCGGGATCTTCAGCGGCGCCGACGTCACCTACCGCGGCGTGAGCGTCGGCCGGGTCGGGCAGCTGTCGCTGACCGCCCGCGGCGTCGACGTCCAGCTCGACATCGAGAACTCCGCGCCGTCCATCCCGGCCGACGCCCGGGCCGTCGTCGGGAATCTCTCGCCGATCGGTGAGCAGTACGTCGACCTCCAGCCGGTGGCCGACGGCGGCGAGGCGCTCGCCTCCGGCTCGGTCATCCCCCAGGACCGCACCCGGACCCCGGTCCAGATCAACACCTTCCTGACCGAGCTGGACCAGCTCGTCTCGACGGTGCCGAAGGACTCGCTGCAGACCGTCGTCCGCGAGCTCGGCCAGGGCTTCGAGGGCACCGCGCAGCCGCTGCAGCAGCTGCTCGACACCACCGGGGAGTTCACCCGGGCCGCCACCGACGCGCTGCCGCAGACGACCGCGCTGATCCGCGACGCCCGGCCGGTGCTCACCACGCAGAACGAGGTGGCCCCGCAGTTCCGGGAGTTCAGCCGCGGCCTGCGCGAGGTCACCGAGCAGCTCAAGGAGTCCGACCCGGACCTGCGCCGGATCGTCGACGACGGCCCGCGCCTGGGCGACCAGGTCAGCGGCCTGCTCCGGGAGAGCGGCCCCGGGCTCGGCGAGTCGGTCGCGAACCTCCGGACGGTGACCGAGCTGCTGGCCCCGCGCCAGGCGGGCCTGCGCCAGCTGCTCGTGACCTACCCCGGTCTGGTGGCCGTCGCGCCGAAGGTCGTGCCCGGTGACGGGACGGCGCACCTCGGCCTGGTCGTCAACATCGCCGACCCGCCGGTCTGCACCCGCGGCTACGAGGGCACGCCCAACCGCGGTGGCCTGGACGTCTCCGAGCGACCGGTGAACGAGGACGCCCGCTGCACCGAGCCCCCCGGAAGCCCCACCAACGTGCGCGGAATGCAGAATGTGCCGAGGCCCCAGCCGCTCGAGGTGCCGGACTACTCCGGCGACTCGGGGTTCGGCGGCCACGGTGACGGTCACCACGGCGGCGACACCGCCGACGGACCGGCCCCGCGGCCCAACGCCGGGTCGCTCGGCGACGACCGCGCCGAGCGGGTCGCGACGCCGGGCCTGGTGACGAGCTTCGCCCAGATCCTGGGCGGTTGAGCACGACGGCCGCGCCCCGTCCGGGGCGCGACCGGCCCGACGGCCGGGCCACACCCGGGCCCGGCCGGCACGACGACCGCGGGGGACCGCCGTCCGCCGGACGGCGCGGACCCCCACGGCCGGCCCACGGCCGCCCGGTGCGGTCGCCGAGCGGCTGTGCCCCCGCAGCCGGGAGGAGGAACGCTCCCCGATGAACACCGACGTTGCCGGCTCCGACGCCGACACGAAGGCCGACCCGACGGCCGACACCCCCGACGGTGCCGCGCCCGCGGAGCCTGCCACCGGCCCGGACGGCCAGGCCCCGCCCGGACCGCTCGCCAGGGCGCTGCCCGTGGCCGCCGTCGTCGCGGCGGTGCTCGCGCTCGTGCTGGGCGTCCTGTGGCTGTTCGCGCTGAACAGCGACGCCACCCAGGTCGCCCAGGCCCGCGACGAGGCGCTCCGTGACGCCCGCCAGGCCGTGATCAACCTGAACACCCTGGACCACGAGGACGCCCAGAAGGGCCTGGATCTGTGGATCCAGTCCTCGACCGGGTCGGTCCGCGACGAGTTCGTGTCCAACCGCGACGCCTACGCCAAGCTGGTCACCGACCAGAAGCGCACCACCGCCGCGACCGTCACCGACGCCGCGGTGACCGAGGTCGACCCGCGCGCCGGGACCGCCCGGGTGCTCGCCGGCGTCGACGTGACCGTCACGCCCGAGGGCGGTCAGCCCGCCGTGACCCGCCAGCGCATCGAGCTCGGCATGGTCCGCACCGACGACGGCTGGAAGGTCGACGCACTGGAACCGCTGGTCACCCCGGGTACGGGCTGACCCTCCGGCCCGACCCCCGGCCCCCGGCGGTGCCCCGCACCGCCCCGCTCCCAGGTCGACCACCCCAGGAGGTCACCGCATGTCCACCCCCCGCCGCCGCCCCGCGGGCGGCATCCGCAGGCCCCAGGTCGCGGGCCGCCCGCGCACCCGCGCCGACGAGCCCGACGAGGAGGAGACCGGCACCGGCGGTGTCGCCCTCGACGAGCGCTCCGCCGACGCGGTCCCGGCCGCCGCACCGGTCCGCTCCGGCGACGCCCGGCGCACCGACGCCCCCGGTACGGCCGACGACGACGGCGCCCCGGCCGAGACCGACGGCACCCCGCGCCGCCGGTCGTTCCTGTCCGCCCCGACGACCCGCCGCGCGACCGGGCTGCTGCTCGCCGTCACGGTGCTGCTCGTCGCGGCCGCCGCGTTCTTCGGCGCCGAGTGGTACCGCACGAGCGCCACCGGGTCGTCGTCGAACACCGCGCTCACCGACGTCGGCACCACCGCGCAGGTCAGCGAGCAGGTCGGCGAGGCGATCACGAAGGTCTACTCCTTCGACTACGCCCGCCTCCAGCAGGCCGAGGACGACGCCCGCGGCGTCATCACCCCGGGCTTCCAGCCGGAGTTCGACAAGATCTTCGGCAGCGTGAAGGACCTCGCCCCGCAGCAGAAGGCCGTGGTCACCGCGACGATCCCGAAGCTCGCCGTGGCGAGCATCGACGGCGACCGCGCGACCGTCTACGCCTTCGTCAACCAGGTCATCCGCCGCCAGGCCGACGGCGGCGCCCCGCAGGAGGGCGCCGCGGCGGCCCGGCTGCGGGTCGACGCCCAGTTCGTCGACGGCCGCTGGAAGATCTCCGCGATGACGCCGGCCTGAGCAGGCCCCGGCTCGCCGTACCCCCGGGTGAACCGGGGGTACGGCGAGGAGTATGGTCATAGCCGATCCACCGAAGACCGCAGGTCCGCGTCCTTCCCGAAGGGCGTACGAAGGTTCCGGGAACGTCCGGACGGCCCGCGCAGGAGGACGAGGCGACACCGGGCGCGCGAGCGCCCCAACGAACTTCCGACGCCCCGTGCTGCTGCGCACGGGGCGTTCGTCGTCTCCGGGGTCGGAGTGGGAACTGCGTCGGTGGCACCCCCAAGCACGTCCCACGTGCACGAGACCGACCCCCGAGAGGAGGGCAGCGATGGCAGCACCTGAGAAGGTCGCAGCGGTCGAGGAGATCACCAACCGCTTCCGCGAGTCGGACGCCTCGGTCGTGACCGAGTACCGCGGGCTCAGCGTCGCCAAGCTGACCCAGCTGCGCCGGGACCTGGGTGCGGGCGCGAACTTCCGCGTCGCGAAGAACACCCTGGTCAAGCGCGCGGCGGCGGAGGCCGGGGTCCAGGGCCTGGACGACCTGCTCGCCGGCCCGACGGCCATCACCTTCATCAAGGGTGAGCCCGTCGAGGCCGCGAAGGCGATCAAGCAGTTCGCGAAGGACAACCCCGGTCTGACGATCAAGGGCGGGTACATGGACGGGCGCGCCCTGTCCACCGCCGAGGTCGAGCAGCTGGCGGACCTCGAGACCCGCGAGGTCCTGCTGGCCAAGCTGGCCGGCGCGATGAAGGCCAACCTGTCCAAGGCCGCCGGGCTGTTCAACGCCCCGGCGTCGCAGGTCGCCCGCCTCGCACAGGCGCTGGCCGACAAGAAGGCCGAGTCCGGCGAGTCCGCCGCTCCGGCCGAGGCCGACGGCGACTCCGCCGAGAGCTGATCACCACCCCCATCTGTCTTTCGTAGAGAAAGGACCGCCACCATGGCGAAGCTGTCCACCGACGAGCTGCTCGACGCCTTCAAGGAGCTCACCCTGCTCGAGCTCTCGGACTTCGTGAAGAAGTTCGAGGAGACCTTCGAGGTCACCGCGGCCGCCCCGGTCGCCGTCGCCGCCGCGGGTGCCCCCGCCGCCGGTGCCGCCCCCGCCGAGGAGGAGAAGGACGAGTTCGACGTCGTCCTCGAGGCCGCCGGTGAGAAGAAGATCCAGGTCATCAAGGTCGTCCGTGAGGTCGTCTCGGGCCTGGGCCTGAAGGAGGCGAAGGACCTCGTCGAGTCCGCGCCGAAGCCGCTGCTCGAGGGTGTCGCCAAGGAGGCCGCCGAGGCCGCCAAGACGAAGCTCGAGGAGGCCGGCGCCAAGGTCTCGCTCAAGTGACCTGAGCACCGCTCGCACGACGGGGCGCCGACCCACCGGGTCGGCGCCCCGTCGTCGTTCCGGGGTCAGGGAGGACGTCGTCCACCTCGCGCGGCCACTCCGTGTAGGCGCCCGCGTCGATCGTGTCCTCCCGCCTTCCACGTGCCGACCAGGCCGAGGACGAGCTGCGGCACGTTCCGCGGGTACGTCGCGACCCGCTCGTCCGCGGTGAACCCGCCGGCGAGCAGCCCGGCGGCGAAGGCGCCGGTGAGCTCGTCGGGCCAGGTGATCTCGGTGAGGGCGACGCCGAGGTCGCGCATCAGCGCGCAGTGCAGCGGGAGCGCGACGCCGGTGTGCGGCTCGCTGGTCGGGATCTCCTTGCGCTGGAACCACTCCACGAGCTCGCGGGAGCAGGTGGGCCGGGCTCGGTGACGGCCGTCGGACGTCGTCGTCCTGTCGTCGCGTCGGCCGTGACCGACCCGTGACCGATCGTCGGCGACCCGACGACACCATGGCAACCGTCACGCGGAGCGACCCGAACGGGCGTCGGTGGACCGGTCGTCCCGGCAGGATGACCGCTCGTCGACGAAGTGGGACTTGACTCGGTGCGGCGTGCAGGTCACTCTTGGGCAACGGTGGTTGCCTGAATGCTGGAATCGGCGACCGGTCTCGACAGCTGCGCTCGCAGCGTCTATAGTCATTCTTTGCGCTGTCTGCGTCCAGGCTCACGCGCTCATGACCGGGGAAGACTTCCGGACCGATCCGTCGGCCGCCGGAGAGGGTTCGGCGGATGTGGGTGCGGGGGTTCGTTCGTCCGTCAGTGCCCGACAACAGACGGCGTGCGACGTGGCCGGCTACCGGCTTCTCGATCCGGGGGGACCCCGATCGGATCGAGGGAGACGGTAGCGCCCGCCACCGGCGCACGCCAGACGAGAAGCGCAGTTCTCGGAAGGACGCATCTTGGCTGTCTCCCGCGCCGCCGCGACCACCTCGACCCTCTCCGCTTCGGCGAACCCGAACTACCCCGGCGCACCCACCCGGGTCACCTTCGCGAAGATCGCCCAGCCGCTGGAGGTCCCCGACCTCCTCGACCTGCAGATCCAGTCCTACGAGTGGCTGGTCGGCAGCGAGGCCTGGTTCCAGCGCCGGATCGAGGCCGGTGACGATCTCCCGGTGAGCGGTCTGGAGGAGATCCTCACCGAGATCTCGCCGATCGAGGACTTCTCGGGCTCGATGTCGCTGTCCTTCTCCGACCCCCGCTTCGACGAGGTCAAGGCCTCCGTCGAGGAGTGCCGGGACAAGGACATGACCTACGGTGCCCCGCTGTTCGTGACGGCGGAGTTCACGAACAACACCACCGGTGAGATCAAGTCCCAGACGGTCTTCATGGGCGAGTTCCCCGTCATGACCGACAAGGGCACCTTCATCATCAACGGCACCGAGCGCGTCGTCGTGTCGCAGCTCGTCCGTTCGCCGGGTGTCTACTTCGACCACGCGATCGACAAGACGACCGAGAAGGACGTCTACTCGGTCAAGATCATCCCGAGCCGGGGTGCGTGGCTGGAGTTCGACGTCGACAAGCGCGACACCGTCGGTGTCCGCATCGACCGCAAGCGCCGTCAGCCGGTCACCGTGCTGCTGAAGGCCCTGGGGTGGACCGCCGAGCAGATCGGTGAGCGTTTCGGGTTCTCCGAGACGATCATGACGACGCTCGAGAAGGACAACACCGCGGGCCAGGACGAGGCGCTGCTCGACATCTACCGCAAGCTGCGCCCCGGCGAGCCGCCGACGCGCGAGTCGGCCCAGGCGCTCCTGGAGAACCTGTTCTTCAAGGACAAGCGCTACGATATGGCCAAGGTCGGTCGCTACAAGGCCAACAAGAAGCTCGGCCTCGACATCGAGAACTCGGTCGGCACGCTGACCGAGGAGGATGTCGCCACCACCATCGAGTACCTCGTCCGGCTGCACGCCGGCGAGACCACGATGGCCGTGGGCTCCGGTGACTCCGCGCGGGAGATCCCGGTCGAGACCGACGACATCGACCACTTCGGCAACCGGCGCCTGCGCACCGTCGGCGAGCTGATCCAGAACCAGGTCCGGGTCGGTCTGTCCCGCACCGAGCGGGTCGTCCGCGAGCGGATGACCACCCAGGACGTCGAGGCCATCACGCCGCAGACCCTGATCAACACCCGGCCGATCACGGCCGCGATCCGGGAGTTCTTCGGCACCTCGCAGCTGTCGCAGTTCATGGACCAGCACAACCCGCTGGCCGGACTGACCCACAAGCGCCGCCTGTCGGCGCTCGGCCCGGGCGGTCTGTCCCGTGAGCGTGCCGGCATGGAGGTCCGCGACGTCCACCCGTCGCACTACGGCCGCATGTGCCCGATCGAGACCCCCGAGGGGCCGAACATCGGTCTGATCGGCTCGCTGGCGTCCTTCGCGCGGGTCAACCCGTTCGGCTTCATCGAGACGCCGTACCGCAAGGTCGTCGAGGGTGTCGTCACCTCCCAGATCGACTACCTGACCGCCGACGAGGAGGACCGCTTCGTCGTCGCCCAGGCGAACGCCCGCCTCAACTCCGACGGCTCGTTCGCCGAGGACCGGATCCTGGTCCGCCGCAAGGGCGGCGAGGTCGACCTGATCTCGCCCTCGGGCGTCGAGTACATCGACGTCTCGCCGCGCCAGATGGTGTCGGTCGCGACGGCGATGATCCCGTTCCTCGAGCACGACGACGCGAACCGCGCGCTGATGGGCGCGAACATGCAGCGCCAGTCGGTGCCGCTGCTGCGCTCGGAGTCGCCGCTAGTCGGTACCGGCATGGAGCTGCGTGCCGCCGTCGACGCCGGTGACGTCGTCACCGCCGAGTCCGCCGGTGTCGTCGAGGAGCTGTGCGCCGACTACATCACCGTCATGGACGACGAGGGGCAGCGTCAGACCTACCGTCTGAACAAGTTCCGCCGCTCGAACCAGGGCACCTGCAACAACCAGAAGCCCATCGTGGACGAGGGGCAGCGGGTCGAGGTGGGCCAGGTGCTCGCCGACGGTCCCTGCACCGAGAACGGTGAGATGGCGCTGGGCAAGAACCTGCTCGTGGCGATCATGCCGTGGGAGGGCCACAACTACGAGGACGCGATCATCCTGTCGCAGCGCCTCGTGCAGGACGACGTGCTCACCTCGATCCACATCGAGGAGCACGAGATCGACGCGCGCGACACGAAGCTGGGCGCCGAGGAGATCACCCGGGACATCCCGAACGTCTCCGAGGACGTGCTGGCCGACCTCGACGAGCGCGGCATCATCCGGATCGGCGCCGAGGTCCAGCCCGGCGACATCCTGGTCGGCAAGGTCACCCCCAAGGGCGAGACCGAGCTGACCCCGGAGGAGCGCCTGCTCCGCGCGATCTTCGGTGAGAAGGCGCGCGAGGTCCGCGACACCTCGCTGAAGGTCCCGCACGGCGAGAACGGCAAGGTCATCGGCATCCGGGTCTTCTCCCGCGACGACGACGACGAGCTGGCCCCGGGCGTCAACGAGCTGGTCCGCGTCTACGTGGCCCAGAAGCGCAAGATCTCCGACGGCGACAAGCTCGCCGGCCGGCACGGCAACAAGGGCGTCATCGGCAAGATCCTCCCGCAGGAGGACATGCCGTTCCTCCCGGACGGCACGCCGGTCGACATCATCCTGAACACCCACGGTGTGCCGCGTCGTATGAACATCGGCCAGATCCTGGAGACCCACCTCGGGTGGATCGCCAAGTCCGGCTGGGAGATCGAGGGCACGCCCGAGTGGGCGGCGCAGATGCCCGAGGAGCTCTACTCGGTGCCCGCCGACACGAACACCGCGACGCCGGTGTTCGACGGTGCGCGCGAGCACGAGATCACGGGCCTGCTGGGCTCGACCCGTCCCAACCGGGACGGCGAGCGGATGGTCGGTCCGGACGGCAAGGCGCAGCTGCTCGACGGCCGCTCCGGTGAGCCGTACCCGTTCCCGGTCGCGGTCGGCTACATGTACATCCTGAAGCTGGCCCACCTGGTGGACGACAAGATCCACGCCCGGTCGACCGGCCCCTACTCGATGATCACCCAGCAGCCGCTGGGCGGTAAGGCGCAGTTCGGTGGCCAGCGCTTCGGTGAGATGGAGTGCTGGGCGATGCAGGCGTACGGCGCGGCCTACACCCTGCAGGAGCTGCTGACGATCAAGTCCGACGACGTCGTGGGCCGCGTGAAGGTCTACGAGGCGATCGTCAAGGGCGAGAACATCCCGGAGCCGGGGATCCCCGAGTCGTTCAAGGTGCTCCTCAAGGAGCTGCAGTCGCTCTGCCTGAACGTCGAGGTGCTCTCCAGCGACGGTGCGGCGATCGAGATGCGGGACGCCGACGACGAGGACCTCGAGCGTGCCGCGGCGAACCTGGGCATCAACCTGTCCAGCCGCCCGGGCTCGGAGTCGATGACCGTCGACGACGTCGTCAACTGACCCCCGTCCGACCAGCCGCCCTTTAAACGAAGAAACAGAGGACATACGTGCTCGACGTCAACTTCTTCGACGAACTGCGCATCGGCCTGGCCACCGCCGAGGGCATCCGCCAGTGGTCGCACGGTGAGGTCAAGAAGCCCGAGACCATCAACTACCGCACCCTGAAGCCGGAGAAGGACGGGCTCTTCTGCGAGAAGATCTTCGGTCCGACCCGGGACTGGGAGTGCTACTGCGGCAAGTACAAGCGCGTCCGGTTCAAGGGCATCATCTGCGAGCGCTGCGGCGTGGAGGTCACGCGCGCCAAGGTGCGTCGTGAGCGGATGGGCCACATCGAGCTGGCCGCCCCGGTCACGCACATCTGGTACTTCAAGGGCGTCCCGAGCCGGCTGGGCTACCTGCTCGACCTGGCCCCCAAGGACCTCGAGAAGATCATCTACTTCGCGGCGTACGTGATCACCTCGGTGAACACCGAGCTGCGGCACAACGACATGTCCACGCTCGAGAACGAGATGAGCGTGGAGCGCCGCCGGGTCGAGCAGACCCGCGACGCCGACCTCGAGGCCCGCGCCCAGAAGCTCGAGGCCGACATCGCCGAGCTCGAGGCCGAGGGCGCCAAGGGCGACGTCCGCCGCAAGGTCAAGGACGGCGGCGAGCGCGAGATGCGCCAGCTGCGCGACCGTGCCCAGCGCGAGCTGGACCGGCTCGACGAGATCTGGACGACGTTCACCAAGCTCGACGTCCAGCAGCTCATCGCGGACGAGTCCATCTACCGCGAGCTCTACGACCGCTACGGCGACTACTTCACCGGCGCCATGGGTGCCGAGGCGATCCAGAAGCTGCTGGAGAACTTCGACATCCCGGCCGAGGCCGAGAAGCTGCGCGAGATCATCCGGTCCGGCAAGGGCCAGAAGAAGCTGCGTGCGCTCAAGCGCCTGAAGGTCGTCGCGGCGTTCCAGACCACCGGCAACTCGCCGATGGGCATGGTGCTCGACTGCGTCCCGGTCATCCCGCCGGACCTGCGCCCGATGGTGCAGCTCGACGGTGGCCGCTTCGCGACCTCGGACCTGAACGACCTGTACCGCCGGGTCATCAACCGGAACAACCGCCTCAAGCGACTGATCGACCTCGGCGCTCCCGAGATCATCGTCAACAACGAGAAGCGGATGCTCCAGGAGTCCGTCGACGCGCTGTTCGACAACGGCCGTCGCGGCCGGCCGGTGACCGGGCCGGGCAACCGCCCGCTCAAGTCGCTGTCGGACCTGCTGAAGGGCAAGCAGGGCCGGTTCCGCCAGAACCTGCTCGGCAAGCGCGTCGACTACTCGGGCCGTTCGGTCATCGTCGTCGGCCCGCAGCTGAAGCTGCACCAGTGCGGTCTGCCCAAGCAGATGGCGCTGGAGCTGTTCAAGCCGTTCGTGATGAAGCGCCTGGTGGACCTCAACCACGCGCAGAACATCAAGTCCGCCAAGCGGATGGTCGAGCGCGGCCGCTCGCAGGTGTGGGACGTGCTCGAGGAGGTCATCTCCGAGCACCCCGTGCTGCTGAACCGTGCGCCCACGCTGCACCGTCTCGGCATCCAGGCCTTCGAGCCGCAGCTGGTGGAGGGCAAGGCCATCCAGCTGCACCCGCTGGTCTGCGAGGCGTTCAACGCGGACTTCGACGGTGACCAGATGGCGGTGCACCTGCCGCTGTCGGCCGAGGCGCAGTCCGAGGCCCGCGTGCTGATGCTGTCGTCGAACAACATCCTGTCCCCGGCGTCGGGTCGCCCGCTGGCGATGCCGCGTCTGGACATGGTCACGGGTCTGTACCACCTGACCCGTCTCCGCGAGGAGGCCCACGGCGCCGGGAACCACTACGGCTCCGCGGCCGAGGCGATCATGGCCTACGACCGCAAGGTCCTCCACCTGCAGGCGCCGATCAAGATCCGGCTCCCGCAGGTCACCCCGACCCCGGGCACGGACGCCGAGACCGTGACCGAGGAGGGCGTCTGGACCGCGGAGACCACGCTCGGGCGGGTGCTGTTCAACGAGCTCCTGCCGGCGGACTACCCGTTCGTCAACGAGCCGCTGCCGAAGAAGCGCCAGGCCACGATCGTCAACGAGCTGGCCGAGCGCTACTCGATGACCGAGGTCGCGCAGGTCCTGGACCGGCTGAAGGACGCGGGCTTCTACTGGGCCACGCGCTCCGGCGTCACGATCTCGATCGCGGACGTGCTGGTCCCGCCGGCCAAGGCGGGCATCCTCGAGGAGTACGAGGCGAAGGCCGACCAGATCAACAAGCGCTACCAGCGTGGTGCCCTGTCGCACCAGGAGCGCAACGACGAGATGGTCAAGATCTGGAGCCGGGCGACCGAGGAGGTCGCCAAGGCGATGGAGCAGAACTTCCCCGAGGACAACCCGATCCCGACGATCGTGCAGTCCGGGGCCGCGGGCAACATGACCCAGATCCGCCAGCTGGCGGGCATGAAGGGTCTGGTCGCGAACCCCAAGGGCGAGTTCATCCCGCGTCCGATCAAGGCCTCGTACCGCGAGGGACTGTCGGTGCTGGAGTACTTCATCTCCACGCACGGCACCCGTAAGGGTCTGGCGGACACCGCGCTGCGGACCGCGGACTCCGGGTACCTGACCCGTCGTCTGGTCGACGTGTCGCAGGACGTCATCGTCCGCGAGGTCGACTGCGGCACCGAGCGCGCCATCCCGATGGCGGTCACCGAGGAGACGAGCGACGGTCGGTTCATCCCGCACCGTTACCTGCGCACCTCGGTGTACGCCCGGACCTCCGGCGAGGAGATCACCGCGGCGGACGGCACCGTGCTGGTCCGCAAGGGCGACGACCTCGGCGACGCCGTGCTCGACGCGCTCGTCGCGGCCGGCGTCAAGACGGTCCGGGTCCGCTCCGCGCTGACCTGCGCCTCGGCCACCGGTATCTGCGGCATGTGCTACGGCCGCTCGATGGCCACCGGCAAGCTGGTGGACGTCGGCGAGGCGGTCGGCATCGTCGCCGCGCAGTCCATCGGTGAGCCCGGCACCCAGCTGACGATGCGTACGTTCAAGCAGGGTGGCGTCGCGGGTGACGACATCACGACCGGTCTGCCGCGTGTCACCGAGCTGTTCGAGGCCCGGGTCCCGCGCGGTAAGGCGCCGATCGCCGACGTCGACGGCCGCATCCGCATCGAGGACGGCGACCGGTTCTGGAAGATCACGCTGATCCCGGACGACGGCGGCGAGGAGATCGTCTACGAGAAGCTGTCCAAGCGGCAGTGGCTCGGGATGACCACCGTCGACGGCACCGAGCGTCCGCTCTCCGACGGCGACCACGTGACGGTCGGCCAGCTGCTCCTCGAGGGCATGGCGGACCCGCACGAGGTGCTGCGTGTCATGGGCCCGCGTGAGGTGCAGCTGCACCTCGTGCGTGAGGTGCAGAAGGTGTACCGCACGCAGAGCGTGGACATCCACGACAAGCACATCGAGGTCATCGTCCGGCAGATGCTGCGCCGGGTCACGATCATCGACTCGGGTGCGACCGAGTTCCTGCCCGGCGCACTGGCCGAGCGGGGCGAGTTCGAGTCCGAGAACCGCCGGGTCGTCGCCGAGGGCCTCGAGCCCGCGTCCGGCCGCCCGGTCCTGATGGGGATCACCAAGGCCTCGCTGGCGACGGAGTCGTGGCTGTCCGCGGCCTCGTTCCAGGAGACCACCCGCATCCTCACCGATGCCGCGATCAACGGGAAGCGCGACAAGCTCGTCGGGCTCAAGGAGAACGTGATCATCGGTAAGCTGATCCCGGCCGGTACCGGCATCAACCGGTACCGCAACATCCAGGTCCAGCCGACCGAGGAGGCCCGCGCGGCCGCCTACGCGCTGCCGAGCTACGACGACGGCTACTACAGCCCGGACGTCTTCGGCACGGGCACCGGTGCCGCGGTGCCGCTGGACGACTACGACTTCGGTCGCGACTACCGCTGAGGTAGCCGTCCGGTCCGGACCCACGACGGTGGGTCCGGACCGTGACCGGACAGGTCCCGGACGGGGCCGGACACCGCTCTCCCGTGGCGGTGCCCGGCCCTGTTCGTGCGTTCCGGGGCCGCCCGGGGGAGCGGGCCTCAGCGCAGGCAGTCCGCCCGCAGGGCCGGGCCCAGGGTGCGCAGCGAGGCGTCGGCCTCCGCCAGCAGCCCGGCCAGCGTCGGGAAGGCGTGCCACATCCCGGGCGCGCGTTCGTAGGTGACCGGTGTCCCGGCCGCGCGGGCGCGCTGGACGAGCGCGTCGGCGTCGTCGACCAGGATCTCGTCGGCACCGGCGACGACGTGCATCGGCGGCAGCCCGGCCAGGTCCGCGTCGAGCGGCAGGAGCTCGGGGGCACCGGTGTGCGGGCCGGCGTAGTCGGCGACGGCGTCGGGCAGCCACGACGGGTCCAGCATCGCGTCGGAGGCGACGTTGCGGGTGAGCGAGTCCGCGGTGCAGGACAGGTCCAGCCAGGGCGAGATCAGCCCGATCGATCCCGGGAGGTCCTCGCCGGCCGCGCGCAGCCGCAGCAGCAGCGACATGGTCAGTCCGCCGCCCGCGGAGTCGCCGGCCACCGCGATGTGCCGGGCCGGGATCCCCACGGCCCGCAGGGCGGTCCAGGCGGCGTGGGCGTCGTCGAGGGCGGCCGGGAACGGGTGCTCCGGAGCGAGCCGGTAGTGCGGCGCGAGGACCGCGCTGCCGGTGGCGTGCGCGAGCCCGGCGAGCAGCGGCCGGTGCGACGACGAGGACCCCACGAGATACCCGCCGCCGTGCAGGTAGAGCACCCGGTGCGGGGCCAGCGGTCCGGACGGTGCGACGACCGCGGTGGGCACCCCGCCGAGCGTCCCGAGGTCCCGGCGGGTGCCGCGGGGGAGCGGGAGCGACGCCCCGACGAGGTCGAGTCCACGCCGCCGTAGGGCGACGGGTAGTGTCGGGGAGAGCAAGGGCGCGATGAGCGCGCGCGTGGCGAGGCGGTTGACGGCCGTCGGCAGGTGCATACCGGACCGTAACCGTACCTCCGTCGCCACCGTCCGCAGGGCGATCCGCACCGTGATCGACACGGCGGATCCCACTGGGGCGCAGTCATCGCCCACCACCGATCCGACCGCGACGAGCGGCCGTCGATCTGCGACGAGCGGGTGAGTCCGCTTGCCAGTGACGGCGTCGTGCGGCATCGTCGGGTCACCACAGGTCTCCTCCGGGGCGTCGTCCCGGGGGATCCGAGGATCATCGAAGCCCCCGATGACCCCGAAGGCAGGTCCGAGGCGAACGCCCGGAACGGACCCGCTTTGACCGTGTCGAAGAGGGCCGGGTATTCTCATGTCTTGTGCTCGGCTCCGGTCGGGCAGGTCCGCGTGTCCCGTGGTGTGCACCGATCCGTTGGTTCCGACCCTCAGATCTGTGGTTGCGCCCGGAGCAGGGCACGCCGGACGTCCCGACAGCCTCCGCGGGGCCCTTCCGGCCCCGAGCGTGCCCGGGACGACACGCCCGACCTCGGGGTCCGGCGCGACGGTGGCGGAGTCCGGTGAGAGCCGGCAGCCACGCCGGCGCCCGGAGCCCGGGACACCGAACCACGATCACCAGTGTCACGGCGAGCGAGACAGTCGAGCCACGTCGACGGGAAGAAGTAGACGGTTCATGCCCACGATCCAGCAGCTGGTCCGCAAGGGCCGCGAGGACAAGGTCTCCAAGACCAAGACCGCCGCGCTGAAGGGAAGCCCCCAGCGCCGCGGGGTCTGCACCCGCGTGTACACCACCACGCCCAAGAAGCCGAACTCGGCGCTGCGCAAGGTCGCCCGTGTGCGCCTGTCCAGCGGCATCGAGGTCACCGCGTACATCCCCGGTGAGGGCCACAACCTGCAGGAGCACAGCATCGTGCTCGTGCGCGGTGGTCGTGTGAAGGACCTCCCCGGCGTGCGCTACAAGGTCATCCGTGGGTCGCTGGACACCCAGGGCGTGAAGAACCGCAAGCAGTCCCGCAGCCGCTACGGCGCGAAGAAGGAGAAGAGCTGATGCCCCGCAAGGGCCCCGCCCCGAAGCGTCCGCTGGTCTCGGACCCGGTCTACGGCTCGCCGCTGGTCACCCAGCTGGTGAACAAGGTCCTCAAGGACGGAAAGCGGTCGCTCGCCGAGCGCATCGTCTACGCCGCCCTCGAGGGCACCCGTGACAAGACCGGCACCGACCCGGTCGTCACGCTGAAGCGCGCTCTCGACAACGTGAAGCCGGCCCTCGAGGTCCGCAGCCGCCGCGTCGGTGGCGCGACCTACCAGGTCCCCGTCGAGGTCCGTGCCGTCCGGCAGACCACCCTGGGGCTGCGTTGGCTGGTCACCTACTCCGGCCAGCGCCGTGAGAAGACCATGGTCGAGCGCCTCATGAACGAGCTGCTCGACGCCAGCAACGGCCTCGGCGCCAGCGTCAAGCGGCGCGAGGACATGCACAAGATGGCGGAGTCGAACCGCGCCTTCGCCCACTACCGCTGGTGACCGGCCGACCGTCGGGCGCCAACTCGCGATCCAGGGAGAGCTGAGCAGTGGCAGCACAGGACGTGCTGACGGACCTCACCAAGGTCCGCAACATCGGCATCATGGCCCACATCGACGCCGGTAAGACGACCACGACCGAGCGGATCCTGTACTACACGGGGATCAACTACAAGCTCGGCGAGGTGCACGACGGCGCCGCCACCATGGACTGGATGGAGGAGGAGCAGAAGCGCGGCATCACGATCACGTCGGCCGCGACGACCTGCTTCTGGAAGAACCACCAGATCAACATCATCGACACCCCCGGGCACGTCGACTTCACCGTCGAGGTGGAGCGGTCCCTGCGGGTGCTCGACGGCGCGGTCGCGGTCTTCGACGGCAAGGAGGGGGTCGAGCCGCAGTCCGAGCAGGTCTGGCGGCAGGCCACCAAGTACGACGTCCCCCGCATCTGCTTCGTCAACAAGATGGACAAGCTGGGCGCGGACTTCTACTTCACCGTTCAGACGATCAAGGACCGCCTGAACGCGACCCCGCTGCCGCTGCAGATCCCGATCGGCTCCGAGAACGACTTCATCGGCGTCATCGACCTGGTCGAGATGCGCGCGCTCACCTGGCGCGGCGAGGTCGCCAAGGGCGAGGACTACACCGTCGAGGAGATCCCGGCGGACCTCCAGGCCAAGGCCGAGGAGTACCGCACGGCGCTCGTCGAGGCCGTCGCCGAGACCGACGACGAGCTCATGGAGCTCTACCTCGGTGGCGAGGACCTGACGACCGAGCAGATCAAGACCGGTGTCCGCGCGCTGGTGACCAACCGCGCCGCCTACCCGGTCCTCTGCGGCTCGGCCTTCAAGAACAAGGGTGTCCAGCCGATGCTGGACGCAGTGATCGACTACCTGCCGTCGCCGTACGACGTGCCGCCGGTCGAGGGTTTCCTCACCGACGGTGAGACGCCGGCGAGCCGCAAGCCGTCGAAGGACGAGCCGTTCTCGGCCCTCGCCTTCAAGATCGCCGCGCACCCGTTCTTCGGCAAGCTGACCTACATCCGGGTGTACTCGGGTCAGGTCGCCGCCGGCGCCCAGGTCATCAACTCGACCAAGGACCGGAAGGAGCGCATCGGGAAGCTCTTCCAGATGCACTCCAACAAGGAGAACCCGGTCGACGAGGCCGTGGCCGGCCACATCTACGCGGTCATCGGTCTGAAGGACACGACCACCGGCGACACGCTCTGCGACCCGCAGAATCCGATCGTCCTCGAGTCGATGACCTTCCCGGACCCGGTCATCCAGGTCGCCGTCGAGCCCAAGTCGAAGGCGGACCAGGAGAAGCTCTCGCTGGCGATCCAGAAGCTGGCGGAGGAGGACCCGACGTTCCAGGTCTCCCTGGACGACGAGACCGGCCAGACCATCATCGCCGGTATGGGCGAGCTGCACCTCGAGGTGCTGGTCAACCGGATGAAGTCCGACTACAAGGTCGAGGCCAACATCGGTAAGCCGCAGGTGGCCTACCGGGAGACCATCAAGAAGGCCGTCGAGAAGTTCGAGTACACGCACAAGAAGCAGACCGGTGGTTCGGGCCAGTTCGCCCGCGTCATCATCAAGCTCGAGCCGCTCACCAGCGGTGACGGTGCGCTGTACGAGTTCGAGAACAAGGTCACCGGTGGCCGTGTCCCGCGGGAGTACATCCCGTCGGTCGACGCCGGTGCCCAGGACGCCATGCAGTACGGCATCCAGGCCGGCTACCCCGTCGTCGGTGTGAAGCTCACGCTGCTGGACGGTCAGTACCACGAGGTCGACTCCTCGGAGATGGCCTTCAAGGTCGCCGGTTCGATGGCGTTCAAGGAGGCGGCCCGCAAGGCGAGCCCCGCCATCCTCGAGCCGATGATGGCCGTCGAGGTGATGACGCCCGAGGACTACATGGGTGACGTCATCGGGGACCTGAACTCCCGCCGCGGCCAGATCCAGGCCATGGAGGAGCGGGCCGGTGCCCGTGTCGTGAAGGCGACCGTGCCGCTGTCCGAGATGTTCGGCTACGTCGGCGACCTGCGGTCGCGGACCCAGGGCCGGGCGAACTACACGATGGTCTTCGACTCCTACGCCGAGGTTCCGGCGAACGTGGCGAAGGAGATCATCGCGAAGGCCACGGGCGAGTAAGAGCTCCCCGGGGCGGGCCCCAGTGCCCGACCTGCTCGGAGGGTGCGGTCCGCGGATCGGTAAGGTCCGCGGCCCGCACCACCCGACACCCACAGACCTGCCGTCAGCACGGCGGAGTACAGACACGAGTCCAGGAGGACCCAGCAGTGGCGAAGGCGAAGTTCGAGCGGACCAAGCCGCACGTCAACATCGGCACCATCGGTCACATCGACCACGGCAAGACCACGCTGACGGCGGCCATCACCAAGGTTCTGCACGACAAGTTCCCGACCCTCAACGAGGCGTCGGCGTTCGACATGATCGACAAGGCGCCGGAAGAGCGTCAGCGCGGTATCACGATCTCGATCGCGCACGTCGAGTACCAGACCGAGAAGCGGCACTACGCGCACGTCGACTGCCCCGGGCACGCCGACTACGTGAAGAACATGATCACCGGTGCCGCCCAGATGGACGGCGCGATCCTGGTGGTCGCCGCGACCGACGGCCCGATGCCCCAGACCCGTGAGCACGTGCTGCTCGCGCGTCAGGTCGGCGTGCCCTACATCGTCGTCGCCCTGAACAAGGCGGACATGGTCGACGACGAGGAGATCATGGAGCTCGTCGAGATGGAGGTCCGCGAGCTGCTGTCGGCTCAGGACTACCCGGGCGACGACCTCCCGATCGTGCGCGTCTCGGCGCTGAAGGCGCTCGAGGGCGACGACAAGTGGGCCGAGGCCATCGTCGAGCTCATGGACGCGGTCGACGAGGCCATCCCCGAGCCCGAGCGCGACATCGAGAAGCCGTTCCTCATGCCCGTCGAGGACGTCTTCACGATCACCGGTCGCGGCACGGTCGTCACCGGCCGTATCGAGCGCGGCATCGTCAAGGTCAACGAGACCGTCGACATCGTCGGCATCCGGCCGAACAAGACCTCGACCACCGTCACCGGTGTCGAGATGTTCCGCAAGATCCTCGACGAGGGTCGTGCCGGCGAGAACGTCGGTCTGCTCCTGCGCGGTATCAAGCGTGAGGACGTGGAGCGCGGCCAGGTCGTCGTGAAGCCGGGTTCGATCACCCCGCACACCGAGTTCGAGGGCCAGGTGTACATCCTGGGCAAGGACGAGGGTGGCCGTCACACCCCGTTCTTCAACAACTACCGTCCGCAGTTCTACTTCCGGACGACCGACGTGACCGGCGTCGTGACCCTCCCGCAGGGCACCGAGATGGTCATGCCGGGTGACAACACCACCATGAGCGTTCAGCTGATCCAGCCGATCGCCATGGAGGAGGGCCTGCAGTTCGCCATCCGTGAGGGTGGCCGCACCGTGGGCGCCGGCCAGGTCACCAAGATCAACGCGTGACGTGACGGGACCGTCCCCCCGGGGGCGGCCCCGTTACCCACCCCCCGGTCGAGGGTGTCGCACAGCGGTGTGTCATCCTTGACGGGTTGCACGATGAGCATGGCGCGTGAGAGCGCCGCCTCTGTTCCCGGTCTCCGGTAGTCCAGGGGTCGCGTACCACGCGCCATGTTCGTTGTCAGCCCCGGTTCCGCGGTCCGCCGCGAAACCGGGGAGATTCCGAGCGACATGCCCGCCCCAGATGGGGGTGGGACGCGGTGACCCGGGCACAACCATGCGGGTAGGGCGCGACACGCCCGACCTCGTGGACCGGAGAGCCCCGGCAGGACGAGTGCTCCAGGGAACTGGACGCGCGACTCCGGGCCGACAGAGACCTGAACAGAGCACGGGCCGCAGCCGGCCCGCCGGACATCCGGTGGCAGCACGGCGCGAGTTCTTACGGGGCCGAACCGCGACACCCCCGCGGCAGGAAGAAGAGGACGACCGACGACCATGGCGGGACAGAAGATCCGCATCAGGCTCAAGGCCTATGACCACGAGGCAATCGACGCGTCTGCTCGCAAGATCGTGGAGACCGTGACGCGTACCGGTGCCCGGGTCGTCGGCCCCGTGCCGCTGCCTACCGAGAAGAACGTGTACTGCGTCATCCGCTCGCCGCACAAGTACAAGGACTCGCGCGAGCACTTCGAGATGCGCACGCACAAGCGACTCATCGACATCCTCGACCCGACGCCCAAGACGGTCGACGCGCTCATGCGCATCGACCTGCCGGCGAGCGTCGACGTCAACATTCAGTGACGGCGGGGTGGAGACGATGACTGCTGCATTCAAGAAGACGACTGCCACCAAGCAGACGAAGAAGGTCACCGGCCTCCTGGGCACCAAGCTCGGGATGACCCAGTTGTTCGACGAGAACAACCGCATCGTGCCGGTCACCGTGGTCCAGCTCGGACCGAACGTCGTGACGCAGGTGCGCTCGCAGGAGACCGACGGCTACACCGCCGTCCAGCTGGCCTACGGGGCCATCGACCCGCGCAAGGTGAACAAGCCGGAGTCCGGCCACTTCGCCAAGGCCGGTGTCACCCCCCGTCGCCACGTCCTGGAGCTCCGCACCTCCGACGCCGCCGAGTACACCACCGGCCAGGAGGTCACCGTCGAGGCGTTCGCCGAGGTGGCCGAGGTCGACGTGGTGGGCGTGACCAAGGGCAAGGGCTTCGCCGGTGTCATGAAGCGCCACGGGTTCAAGGGCCTGGGCGCCTCGCACGGCACGCAGCGCAAGCACCGTTCGCCGGGCTCCATCGGCGGCTGCGCCACCCCGGGCCGCGTGTTCAAGGGTGTGCGGATGGCCGGCCGGATGGGTTCCGACCGCCAGACCACGCAGAACCTGAAGGTCCACCGGGTGGACGCCGAGCGCGGGCTGCTGCTCGTCAAGGGCGCCGTCCCCGGTCCGCGCGGTGGCCTCGTCGTGGTGAAGACCCCCGCGAAGGGTGATGGCAAGTGAGCACCGTGCAGATCAAGACCCCCGAGGGTTCCGCCGGCGGCAGCGTCGAGCTGCCGGACCACGTCTTCGACGTGACGGCGAACATCGCCCTCATGCACCAGGTGGTGACCGCGCAGCTCAACGCCGCGCGTCAGGGCACGCACGACGTGAAGGGTCGCGGCGAGGTCCGCGGCGGTGGCAAGAAGCCGTACCGGCAGAAGGGCACCGGTCGCGCCCGTCAGGGCTCGATCCGCGCGCCGCAGTTCGCCGGTGGTGGCATCGTCCACGGCCCGACGCCCCGCGACTACTCGCAGCGGACCCCGAAGAAGATGAAGGCCGCCGCCCTGCGTGGCGCCCTCTCCGACCGGGCCCGCGCCGGCGCCGTGCACGTCGTGTCCGCCTTCTCCGAGGGTGACGCGCCGTCGACCAAGGCCGCCCGCAAGGCGATCGAGGCCGTCGTGCCCGACGCCCGCCGGGTGCTCGCGGTCGTCGAGCGTTCCGCGGAGAACGCCCTGCTGAGCCTGCGCAACCTGCCGCAGGTCCACCTGATCGCGCCCGACCAGCTGAACACCCACGACGTGCTCGTCAACGACGTCGTGCTGTTCACGCAGGCGGCGCTGGACGAGTTCCTGGCCGGCCCGATCGCGAAGCCGAAGGCTGCCGGCCGCCGCGCTGAGGAGGCCGACAAGTGATCACGGACCCGCGGGACGTGCTGCTCGCGCCGGTCGTCTCGGAGAAGAGCTACGGGCTGCTCGACGAGCGCCAGTACACCTTCGTCGTGGCACCGGACGCGAACAAGACCCAGATCAAGATCGCCGTGGAGAAGGTGTTCGGGGTCAAGGTGACCAGCGTGAACACGCTGAACCGCCCGGGCAAGCGCAAGCGCTCCCGCACCGGCTACGGCAAGCGCAAGGACACCAAGCGCGCGATCGTCACGCTCTCCGAGGAGAGCAAGTCGATCGACGTCTTCGGTGGCCCGGCGAGCTGAGGGAGCGAGCTGACCCATGGCCATTCGTAAGTACAAGCCGACCACCCCGGGCCGTCGTGGCTCGAGCGTGTCGGACTTCGCCGAGATCACCCGGGACACCCCCGAGAAGTCGCTGCTGCGCCCGCTGCACAACAAGGGCGGCCGCAACGCGCACGGGCGGATCACCACCCGTCACCAGGGTGGCGGACACAAGCGCGCCTACCGTCTGATCGACTTCCGTCGTAACGACAAGGACGGCGTGCCGGCGAAGGTCGCGCACATCGAGTACGACCCGAACCGCACCTCGCGGATCGCACTGCTGCACTACGCCGACGGCGAGAAGCGCTACATCATCGCGCCGGCGAAGCTCAAGCAGGGCGACAAGATCGAGAACGGTCCCCGGGCCGACATCAAGGTGGGTAACAACCTGCCGCTGCGCAACATCCCGACGGGCACCGTGGTGCACGCGATCGAGCTCCGCCCCGGTGGCGGCGCCAAGATTGCGCGCTCGGCCGGTGTCGGCGTCCAGCTGGTCGCCAAGGACGGGCCCTACGCGCAGCTGCGGATGCCCTCCGGCGAGATCCGCTACGTCGACGTGCGCTGCCGCGCCACCGTCGGCGAGGTGGGTAACTCGGAGCACGCCAACATCAACTGGGGTAAGGCCGGCCGTATGCGGTGGAAGGGCAAGCGCCCGACCGTCCGTGGTGTCGTCATGAACCCGGTGGACCACCCGCACGGTGGTGGTGAGGGCAAGACCTCCGGTGGTCGCCACCCGGTGAACCCGGCGGGCAAGCCCGAGGGCCGTACCCGCAAGAGCAAGCCGTCCGACAAGTTGATCGTCCGCCGGCGTCGTACCGGCAAGAAGCGCTGAGCAGGGAGGTAAGACATGCCGCGCAGCCTGAAGAAGGGCCCCTTCGTGGACGACCACCTGCTCAAGAAGGTGGACGTCCTCAACGAGTCCGGCAAGAAGACCGTCATCCGCACGTGGTCCCGTCGGTCCACGATCATCCCGGACATGATCGGTCACACCATCGCCGTGCACGACGGCCGCAAGCACGTCCCGGTGTTCGTGTCCGACTCGATGGTCGGTCACAAGCTGGGCGAGTTCGCCCCCACCCGGACCTTCCGGGGCCACATCAAGGACGACCGCAAGGCGCGTCGGCGCTAGTAGCCGGCCCGAGTAGCGACTAGGAGAGGTGGAGAAATGGCAGAGACCACTGCCGAGACCACCGGCGCTGCGCTCGAGCCGACTCGTGCGCGCGCCGTGGCGCGGTTCGTCCGCAGCTCGCCGACGAAGACCCGTCGTGTCGTGGACCTGGTCCGCGGCCTGCCGGTCGACGAGGCGCTGGCGATCCTGCGGTTCTCGCCGCAGGCCGCGGCGGAGCCCGTCGCGAAGGTCGTGGCGAGCGCCGCGGCCAACGCCGAGAACAACCTGGACCTGGACCCGGAGACCCTCGTGGTCGCCGTGGCGATGGTCGACGAGGGCCCGACGCTGAAGCGGATCCGGCCGCGCGCCCAGGGGCGTGCGTACCGCATCCGCAAGCGGACGAGCCACATCACCATCGAGGTCGAGTCGGTTCCGAAGAGGACCCAGCAGGCCGGCCGTCGTGGTGCGAAGGGGAGGGCCCGCTGATGGGGCAGAAGATCAACCCGCACGGCTTCCGCCTGGGCATCACCACGGACTGGAAGTCGCGCTGGTACGCCGACAAGCAGTACTCCGAGTACGTCAAGGAGGACGTCGAGATCCGCCGCATGCTCTCCAAGGGCATGGAGCGGGCCGGCATCTCCAAGGTCGAGATCGAGCGCACCCGGGACCGCGTGCGGGTGGACATCCACACCGCGCGTCCGGGCATCGTGATCGGCCGTCGTGGCGCGGAGGCCGACCGGATCCGGGGCAACCTCGAGAAGCTGACCAAGAAGCAGGTCCAGCTGAACATCCTCGAGGTCAAGAACTCCGAGTCCGACGCGCAGCTCGTCGCCCAGGGTGTCGCCGAGCAGCTGTCGAACCGGGTCGCCTTCCGGCGTGCGATGCGCAAGGCCATCCAGTCGGCCATGCGCAGCCCGCAGGTCAAGGGCATCCGGGTCCAGTGCTCGGGTCGCCTCGGCGGTGCCGAGATGTCGCGGTCGGAGTTCTACCGCGAGGGTCGGGTCCCGCTGCACACGCTGCGTGCCGACATCGACTACGGCCTGTTCGAGGCCCGGACCTCCTTCGGCCGCATCGGCGTGAAGGTCTGGATCTACAAGGGCGACGTCGTCGGCGGCCGCCGTGAGGGCGTCCCGGCCGCCGCCGAGGCCCCGGGCCGCGGCCCGCGCCGCGAGCGTCCGGCCCGGCGCCGTTCCGGTGCCTCGGGCACCACTGCGACCAGCACCGAGGCCGGGCGTGCCGCGCAGAGCGCGGGCCAGGCCGGCGGCGCCGCGACGGCGACCGCCGAGGCCCCGGCCTCCGGTGAGAACCAGAGCAACGGTGGGGAGAGCTGACCGATGCTGATCCCACGCAAGGTCAAGCACCGCAAGCAGCACCGGCCCAAGCGCAAGGGCATGGCCAGCGGTGGTACCGCGGTCACCTTCGGCGACTGGGGCATCCAGGCGCTGGAGCCGGCCTACGTGTCCAACCGGCAGATCGAGTCGGCGCGTATCGCGATCAACCGGCACATCCGTCGTGGCGGGAAGATCTGGATCAACGTCTTCCCGGACATCCCGATGACCAAGAAGCCGGCCGAGGTCCGCATGGGTTCCGGTAAGGGTTCGCCCGAGAAGTGGGTCACGAACGTCAAGCCGGGCCGGGTGCTCTTCGAGATGAGCTTCCCGAACCGCGAGGTGGCGCACGAGGCCCTGACCCGTGCGATCCACAAGCTGCCCATGAAGTGCCGGATCGTGTCCCGTGAGGGTGGTGACATCTGATGGCGAGCAGTGGCAACACCAAGGCCGCCGAGCTGCGCGAGCTCTCCGACGAGGAGCTGGTCGTGCGTGTCCGGGAGGCCAAGGAGGAGCTGTTCAACCTCCGCTTCCAGATGGCCACCGGGCAGCTGGACAACAACCGGCGGCTGCGGGCCGTCCGCCACGACATCGCGCGCTGCTACACCGTGATGCGTGAGCGTGAGCTCGGCCTGTCCGCCGCCCCGACCGAGAGCGAGGGCGCGGCGTGAGCAGTGACGACAGCACGGCGCAGAAGAGCAGTGACAACGCAGAGCGCGGGGAGCGCAAGGTCCGCGAGGGCCTGGTCGTGTCCGACAAGATGGAGAAGACGATCGTCGTCTCCCTCGAGGACCGGGTGAAGCACCCCCTGTACGGCAAGGTCATCCGCCGGACCAGCAAGGTCAAGGCGCACGACGAGGGGAACACCGCCGGCATCGGCGACCGTGTCCGCCTCATGGAGACCCGTCCGCTGTCGGCGACCAAGCGCTGGCGGCTGGTGGAGATCCTCGAGAAGGCCAAGTAGGAGTCGAAGTGATCCAGCAGGAGTCGCGGCTGCGCGTCGCCGACAACACCGGTGCCAAGGAGATCCTGTGCATCCGGGTGCTGGGCGGCTCCGCGCGGCGCTACGCCGGGATCGGCGACGTCATCGTCGCCACGGTCAAGGAGGCCATCCCCGGCGCCGGCGTGAAGCGTGGTGACGTCGTCAAGGCGGTCATCGTGCGCACCAAGAAGGAGAAGCGCCGTCCCGACGGCAGCTACATCCGTTTCGACGAGAACGCCGCCGTGCTGATCAAGGCGGACAACGGACCTCGGGGGACCCGTATCTTCGGCCCGGTCGGGCGCGAGCTGCGCGACCGCAAGTTCATGAGGATCATCTCCCTGGCCCCGGAGGTGCTCTGACATGAAGGCGAAGATGAAGGTCAAGAAGGGCGACACCGTTCTGGTGATCGCCGGCAAGGACAAGGGTGCCCGGGGCAAGGTCATCGCGGCCTACCCGGAGCGTCAGCGCGTGCTGGTCGAGGGCGTGAACCGGATCAAGAAGCACACCCGGATCAGCCAGAACCAGCGCGGGGCCGAGAGCGGCGGGATCGTCACGCAGGAGGCCGCCATCCACGTCTCGAACGTGATGGTGTGCGACTCCGACGGCAAGCCGACCCGCATCGGCAAGAAGACCGTCGAGGGCGAGGACGGCACCAGCCGTCGCGTCCGGATCTCCAGGCGCAACGGGAAGGAGATCTGAGATGACCACGGCTGAGAAGACCGTGCCGAGGCTCAAGCAGCGGTACCGCGACGAGATGCTCGACAAGCTCCGCGAGGAGTTCGGCTACACCAACGTCATGCAGATCCCCGGCCTGACCAAGGTCGTGGTGAACATGGGTGTCGGTGACGCCGCCCGCGACTCGAAGCTGATCGACGGTGCGCTGCGGGACCTGGCCACCATCACCGGCCAGAAGCCGCAGCTGCGTCGCGCCACCAAGTCCATCGCGCAGTTCAAGCTGCGCGAGGGCATGCCGATCGGTGCGAAGGTGACCCTCCGCAACGACCGGATGTGGGAGTTCCTCGACCGGCTGCTGACCATCGCGCTGCCCCGTATCCGCGACTTCCGCGGCCTCGAGGGCAACCAGTTCGACGGGCGTGGCAACTACACGTTCGGCCTGAACGAGCAGTCGATGTTCCACGAGATCGACCCGGACTCCATCGACCGGCCGCGGGGCATGGACATCACGGTCGTGACCACCGCGACCACGAACGCCGAGGGCCGGGCGCTGCTGCGCCACCTGGGCTTCCCGTTCAAGGAGAGCTGAGCGAATGGCGAAGAAGGCGCTCATCAACAAGGCGAACGCGAAGCCGAAGTTCGCCGTGCGGGGGTACACCCGCTGCAACAAGTGCGGCCGGCCGCGTGCCGTGTTCCGCAAGTTCGGCCTCTGCCGCGTGTGCCTGCGAGACATGGCGCACGCCGGCGAGCTGCCGGGTGTGAGCAAGTCCAGCTGGTGATCCGACCGCCCCGCATCCGTGGGGCAGCGGATCCGATCGCCGCAGGCCCGCACCGGTGCGGCGCCCCGCACAGGGGCGCCGCGCCGGTACGAGGAACCACGGCGGGAAAGAGACAGACACCATGACGATGACCGATCCGATCGCAGACATGTTGACCCGTCTGCGGAACGCGAACTCGGCCTACCACGACCGCGTCGTGATGCCCCACTCGAAGCTGAAGGTCGCCATTGCGGAGATCCTTCAGAAGGAGGGCTACATCGCGGCGCACCACACCGAGGACGCCGAGGTCGGCAAGTCCCTGGTCGTCGAGCTGAAGTACGGCCGCAACCGCGAGCGCAGCGTCGCCGGTCTGCGCCGGGTGTCCAAGCCCGGTCTGCGTGTGTACGCGAAGTCGACGAACCTGCCGCGGGTCCTGGGTGGCCTCGGCATCGCGATCATCTCGACCTCTCAGGGTCTGATGACCGACCAGCAGGCCTACCGGAGCGGCGTGGGCGGGGAAGTCCTCGCCTACGTCTGGTGAGAGAGGGGTAACGAACGATGTCGCGCATCGGAAAGCTGCCCATCACCGTCCCGTCGGGCGTGGAGATCACCATCGACGGCCGCACGGTCACCGCGAAGGGCCCCAAGGGCACCCTGTCGCACACCGCTGTCGAGCCGATCACGATCGAGCGTGACGACGACGGCACGGTGCTGGTGAAGCGCCCGAACGAGGAGCGTGAGGTGCGGGCCTACCACGGCCTGACCCGCTCCCTCGTCAACAACATCGTGGTCGGCGTCAGCGCCGGCTACGAGAAGAAGCTGGAGATCCACGGCGTGGGTTACCGCGTGCAGCTGAAGGGGCAGAACCTCGAGTTCGCCCTGGGCTTCTCGCACCCGGTCGTCATCGAGCCGGCGGAGGGCATCACCTTCGCGGTCGAGTCGCCGACCCGGTTCTCGGTCTCCGGCATCGACAAGCAGCTGGTCGGCGAGACCGCTGCCAACATCCGGAAGCTGCGCCGCCCCGACCCGTACAAGGGCAAGGGTGTGCGGTACGCCGGCGAGCAGGTCCGCCGCAAGGTCGGAAAGACGGGTAAGTGATGGCCGAGACGAACGAGACGGTGTCGGGTTCCGCCCGCCGCCGGATGGCGTCCCAGGTGGCGCGCAAGCGCCGCGACTCGCGCATCCGCCGGCACGCCCGGCTCCGGAAGAAGATCTCCGGGACGCCGGTGCGTCCGCGGCTGGCGGTCAACCGCTCCTCGCGGCACATCACCGTCCAGCTGATCGACGACCTGGCGGGCCACACGCTGGCCTTCGCCTCCTCGCTGGACGCCGAGGTGCGTGGCGTCGAGGGCGACAAGAAGGCCAAGGCGGCCAAGGTCGGCGAGCTCATCGCCGCCCGGGCCAAGGAGGCGGGCATCTCCACGGTCGTGTTCGACCGCGGCGGGCTGGCCTACCACGGCCGCATCGCCGCCCTGGCCGACGCCGCCCGCGAGGGGGGCCTGGAGTTCTGATGATCCGGTCGAAGAAGAGCTGTGAAACAGGAGGGACTGTCTGATGCCGGGACGTACGCGGCGTGACGGCGGAGCCCCGGGCGGCAGCGGTGGGAACGACAACCGCAACAACCGGGACCGCCGGGACGGTGGCCGTGGCGGGGCGGCCCAGGACAAGACCCCGTACATCGAGCGGCTGGTCACGATCAACCGCGTGGCCAAGGTCGTCAAGGGCGGCCGCCGGTTCAGCTTCACCGCGCTGATGATCGTCGGCGACGGTGACGGCCTGGTGGGCGTCGGCTACGGCAAGGCCAAGGAGGTGCCGGCCGCGATCGCCAAGGGCGTGGAGGAGGCGAAGAAGAACTTCTTCCGCGTCCCCCGCATCGGCGGCACGATCGTGCACCGCGTGCAGGGTGAGGCCGCCGCCGGCGTCGTCATGCTGCGCCCGGCCTCCCCGGGTACCGGTGTCATCGCCGGCGGCCCGGTCCGCGCGGTGCTGGAGTGCGCGGGGATCTCGGACATCCTGTCCAAGTCCCTCGGCTCCGACAACGCCATCAACATCGTGCACGCCACGGTGGCGGCGCTGAAGTCGGTGCAGCGTCCGGAGGAGGTCGCGGCCCGCCGCGGCCTGCCGCTGGAGGACGTCGCCCCGGCGAGCATGATGCGCCAGCGCGCCGAGGCCGACGCGGCGAAGGTGTGAGCGACATGGCCACGTGGAAGATCACCCAGGTGAAGAGCCGGATCGGCTGCAAGCAGAACCAGCGCGACACGCTGCGCTCGCTCGGCCTGCGCAAGATCCGGCAGTCGGTGGTGCGTGAGGCGGACCCGCAGACCCGCGGTTACGTCCACACCGTGCGCCACCTCGTGACCGTGGAGGAGGTGCAGTCGTGAGCGAGAACGAGAACTCCGTCATCAAGCTCCACGACCTGCGGCCGGCCCCGGGCTCGAAGAAGGCGCGGACCCGTGTGGGTCGCGGTGAGGGCTCCAAGGGCAAGACCGCCGGTCGCGGTACCAAGGGCACCAAGGCCCGCAAGACGGTGTCCCCGCGCTTCGAGGGCGGGCAGATGCCGCTGCACATGCGGCTCCCGAAGCTCAAGGGCTTCAAGAACCGCTTCAAGGTCGAGTACCAGGTCGTCAACGTCGGTGAGCTGGCCGCCCTGTTCCCGAAGGGTGGCGAGGTCGGCCCGGCCGAGCTGGTCGAGGCGGGCGCGGTTCGCAAGAACCAGCTCGTGAAGGTCCTCGGCGAGGGCGAGCTCTCGGGCGTCGCCCTGACCGTGAAGGCCCACAAGTTCTCCGCGTCCGCGCGCGAGAAGATCTCGGCGGCCGGCGGCTCGGTCTCCGAGCTGTAGGCCCCACCGCACGTCCCCCCGGCGCCGTCCGTGGCGCCCGCTCCACCCCAGGTGGACCGGGCCCGTGGGCGGCGCTGAGGCGTTTCCGGGCCGCTGTTACAGTCACGTCCGGACCGAGTGTCCACCGATTACCTGGCGCGCCTCGAGGCGCGCAGCCCCCGCCGGTACACACCGGCCCGGGTGTCCCGCGAGGCGCGGAACGCGCGTCGACCAACCCGGCCGACCCCTCAGGGGCCGGCGCAGGCGGTGTCGGGCCGCCGACGTCGTAGGAGGATCACCGAGTGCTCAGCGCAGTCCGGGCGGCCCTGACCACGCCGGATCTCCGCAAGAAGATCCTCTTCACGCTGGCGATCGTGGCGGTGTACCGGCTCGGGGCGAACATCCCCTCGCCGGGGGTGTCGTACCCCAACATCCAGGAATGTGTCCGTCAGGTCGAGGGTGGCGACAACGCCAGCGTCTACTCCCTGATCAACCTGTTCTCCGGTGGGGCACTGCTCCAGCTGTCGATCTTCGCGCTGGGCATCATGCCCTACATCACCGCGAGCATCATCGTGCAGCTGCTGCAGGTCGTCATCCCGCGGTTCGAGCAGCTGAAGAAGGAAGGCCAGTCCGGCCAGGCCAAGCTCACGCAGTACACGCGGTACCTGACGATCGGCATCGCGGTGCTGCAGGCCACCGGCTTCGTGGCGCTGGCCGAGCGCGGTCAGCTGTTCCAGGGCTGCGCGCTGCCGATCATCCCGGACTCGTCGGTCTTCACCCTGATCGTCATCGTGATCGTCATGGTCGCCGGGACCACGCTGGTGATGTGGCTGGGCGAGCAGGTCACCGAGCGCGGCATCGGCAACGGCATGTCGCTGCTGATCTTCGCCTCGATCGCGCACCGCATCCCCGCCGAGGGCCGGCTGATCCTGGAGAACTCCGGCGGCCTGGTCTTCGCCGGCGTCTGCGTCTTCGGTCTCGCGATCATCGCCAGCGTCGTTTTCGTGGAGAACGGGCAGCGCCGCATCCCGGTGCAGTACGCCAAGCGCATGGTCGGACGCCGGATGTACGGCGGCACCTCGACCTACCTGCCGCTCAAGGTCAACCAGGCCGGTGTCGTGCCGGTCATCTTCGGTAGCTCGCTGCTCTACCTGCCCGACCTCGTCGCCCGGCTCGCCGGGAACGACGGCGGCTGGTTCCAGCAGTTCGTCCAAACCTATCTCGTCGATCAGTCCAATCCCGTGCACATCGTGTTGTACGTAGCACTGATCATCTTCTTCACGTACTTCTACGTCGGCATCACGTTCAACCCCGACGAGCGTGCCGAGGACATGAAGAAGTACGGCGGCTTCATCCCGGGCATCCGCCCGGGTCGGCCCACCGCGGAGTACCTGAACTTCGTGCTCAGCCGCATCACGCTGCCGGGATCGCTCTACCTCGGCCTCATCGCGGTGCTCCCGAACTTCTTCCTCGGGATCACCGGCAGTGGCCAGAACCAGAACTTCCCGTTCGGCGGCACAGCCGTGCTGATCATGGTCACCGTGGGCCTCGACACCCTGAAGCAGATCGAGAGCCAGCTCATGCAGCGGAACTACGAGGGTTTCCTGCGTTAGGCTCGCCGCAACGTGGCCGAGACGGAACCCGGTGCGGGGCCCAACCCCGATCGTGGTGCCTCGGGCATCGTGTGCCGGCGAGGACGCCGGCGCCATGGACGACAAGACTTCAGGAGGTCGGGTTCTCGTGCGACTCGTTCTGGTGGGACCGCCCGGTGCCGGCAAGGGGACCCAGGCTGAGCTGATGGCCAAGCGGCTCGACGTCCCGCACATCTCGACCGGGGATCTGTTCCGGGCGAACCTGCGGGACGAGACCGATCTCGGTCGCGAGGCGAAGCGCTACATGGACGCCGGGGACCTCGTCCCCGACGAGGTGACCGTCGGGATGGTGCGCGACCGGCTCGGCGACGCCGACACGGGAGGCGGCTTCATCCTCGACGGCTTCCCGCGCAACGTGGCCCAGGCGGGCTCCCTCTCCGAGATCCTGGCCGAGAAGGGCCTGGAGCTCGATGCCGTCGTCCAGCTCGACGTCGACGACGAGGTCGTCGTGCAGCGGCTGCTCGGCCGCGGCCGCAGCGACGACAACGAGGACACCATCCGCAACCGGCAGCGGGTCTACCGCGAGGAGACCGCTCCGCTGCTGGACCACTACCGTGACCGGCTGGTCACGATCGACGCCGTCGGCGAGATCGACGAGATCACCGACCGGGTCTTCTCGGCGCTGCACGACCGCAACGGCTGAGACCCGGTCGGCGCCGGCACTGCCGGCGTCACGGCGGGGAACCGAGGGACGGACACATGAACGGTCGCGGCGGCATCCGCGGGGCCATCGCCCGCTACCGGGGTCGGGACATCGAGCTCAAGACCCGTGGTCAGCTCGAGGCGATGCGGGTGGCGGGAGCGCTGGTCGCGGCCACGCTGGCCGCGGTCACCGAGCACGCGAAGCCCGGTGTCAGCACGGCGGAGCTCGACGCGCTCGCCGAGCAGACGATCCGCGACGGCAACGGCGTGCCCTCGTTCCTCGGTTACCACGGCTTCCCGGCGAGCATCTGCGCCTCGGTGAACGAGCAGATCGTGCACGGCATCCCGTCGCCGAAGCAGGTGCTCGCCGAGGGTGACCTGATCTCGGTGGACTGCGGCGCGATCGTCGAGGGCTGGCACGGCGACTCCGCGGTGACCATCGCCGTCGGGGACGTGTCGCCGGAGGGCCTCGCCCTGTCGGCCGCCTGCCGCGGCGCGATGGAGGCGGGGATCCTCGCCGTCCGCGACGGGGCGCGGCTGACCGACGTCTCCTACGCTATCCAGGAGGCGTGCCGGTCCGCCGCGCTGGCCGACCGCGCCGACTACGGGATCGTCGCCGAGTACGGCGGCCACGGCATCGGCACCTCGATGCACATGGACCCGTTCCTGCCCAACCACGGTGAGCCGGGCAAGGGTCCGCGGCTGCGCCCGGGCATGGCCCTGGCCGTCGAGCCGATGCTCGTCGCGGGGGACCCGGACACCCTCGAGCTGGAGGACGGCTGGACGGTCGTCACCGCGGCGGGCGGCCGGGCCGTGCACTGGGAGCACACCGTCGCCGTCACCGAGGACGGACCGTGGCTGCTCACCGCGCCCGCCGGCGCGCCGGACCGGCCCGGGGCCTGACCCGCGCCGTCCGCTCCTGCCCCGTCGTGCGCGGTGCCCGCCTCCCGGGTGCCGCGCACGACTCGTCGCGGCCGGTGCTGGTCCGTGGGCGGGTCGTTCCGTTACCGTCGGAGGCGGGCGTGGTATCACGCCCGTCACCCCCGCCTGCACCGGCCCGGCACGGCCTCCGTACACTGGACCCTCGGCGCGTCCTGTGACGTCCGCTCCGTGTGCCCCGTGTATCCCACAGTGTTCCCGGTCCGGCTCCGTCCGCGCGCCGAACCGGTCGTCGGCACCGCTGTCGACCGGGGCAACCGACACCTGTCACGGATAGCGGAGGACATGGCCAAGAAGGACGGGGCGATCGAGGTCGAGGGCCGGGTCGTCGAACCCCTGCCGAACGCGATGTTCCGGGTGGAGCTGGAGAACGGCCACCGGGTTCTCGCGCACATCAGCGGGAAGATGCGCCAGCACTACATCCGGATCCTTCCGGAGGACCGGGTGGTCGTCGAGCTGTCGCCCTACGACCTCAGCCGCGGCCGCATCGTCTACCGCTACAAGTGACGACCAGCTCCACCACGGTCGGTCGCGAGACCCACAAGAACGACACACAGAGGCAGACGACGTGAAGGTCAAGCCGAGCGTCAAGAAGATCTGCGACAAGTGCCAGGTGATCCGCCGTCACGGCCGGATCATCGTGATCTGCTCGAACCTGCGCCACAAGCAGCGCCAGGGCTGAGCAGAGCGGTACCGGTCGCGATCCTCTGATCGCGCAGCAGAAGCCCCCGATGCACCTGCCGGGCCACACGGGCCCGGTAGTACCCCCGGAACCAGGCCGGGGCCCGTTCAGCTCAGCGGCGGAACGGGACGGGCATCGGGAAGACCTGGGACGACAACAAGGAGACAACGCCGCATGGCACGTGTTGCCGGCGTCGACCTCCCCCGCGACAAGCGGTTGGAGATCGCGCTCACCTACATCTTCGGGGTCGGACGGACCCGGTCCAAGGAGATCCTCGAGGCCACGGCGCTGAGCCCCGACCTCCGGTCGAAGGACCTGACCGACGAGGACGTCAGCAAGCTCCGCGAGTACATCGAGGCGAACCTGCAGGTCGAGGGCGACCTGCGCCGTGAGATCCAGGCGGACATCCGCCGGAAGATCGAGATCGGTTCGTACCAGGGCATCCGTCACCGTCGCGGCCTTCCGGTCCGCGGCCAGCGCACGAAGACCAACGCGCGCGGCCGCAAGGGCCCGAAGAAGACCGTCGCCGGTAAGAAGAAGGCAGGTAAGAAGTAATGCCGCCCCGCGCACGTCAGGGTGCCGGACCCAAGAAGGTCCGCCGTCGCGAGAAGAAGAACGTCGCGCACGGTCACGCCCACATCAAGTCCACGTTCAACAACACGATCGTGTCGATCACCGACCCGACCGGTGCCGTCATCGCCTGGGCCTCGTCCGGGCACGTCGGCCTCAAGGGTTCGCGCAAGTCGACGCCGTTCGCCGCGCAGCTGGCCGCCGAGAACGCCGCCCGCAAGGCGATGGACCACGGCATGAAGAAGTGCGACGTCTTCGTCAAGGGCCCGGGCTCGGGCCGCGAGACGGCGATCCGCTCGCTGCAGGCAGCCGGCCTCGAGGTCGGCACCATTTCCGACGTGACCCCGCAGCCGCACAACGGCTGCCGTCCGCCCAAGCGGCGCCGGGTCTAGGGGAAGGGAGAACCACCATGGCTCGCTACACCGGCCCCATGACCCGCAAGTCCCGCCGACTGAAGACCGACCTCGTCGGCGGCGACCAGGCGTTCGAGCGTCGTCCCTACCCGCCCGGCCAGCACGGCCGGATCCGGATCAAGGAGACCGAGTACCTCCTGCAGCTGCAGGAGAAGCAGAAGGCCCGCTTCGGCTACGGCCTGCAGGAGAAGCAGCTCCGCGCCTACTACGAGGAGGCGCACCGCCGGGAGGGCAAGACCGGCGACGAGCTGCTGCAGATCCTCGAGTCGCGCCTCGACAACGTCGTGTACCGCGCGGGCCTCGCCCGCACCCGGCGCATGGCCCGTCAGCTGGTGAACCACGGCCACTTCCTGGTCAACGGGAAGAAGGTCGACATCCCCAGCTACCGGGTGTCGCGCTACGACATCATCGACGTCAAGGACAAGTCGCGGAACACCGACCCGTTCGTCATCGCCAAGGAGACCCAGGGCGACCGCCCGGTCCCGGCGTGGCTGCAGGTCGTCCCGTCGACCCTGCGGATCCTGGTCCACCAGCTGCCCGAGCGCGCTCAGATCGACACCCAGGTCACCGAGCAGCTCATCGTCGAGTTCTACTCGAAGTAGCTCGACACGCCGTCGCCCCGCAGGGAGGGGCGGCGGTTCTCACTGCGACATCAAATAGCGGTTGTCGCAGGTGCGAAGGAGGCACACACCCATGCTGATCTCTCAGCGACCCTCACTGGCCGAGGACGTCGTCACCGAGACCCGGTCGCGGTTCGTCATCGAGCCGCTGGAGCCGGGCTTCGGTTACACCCTCGGTAACTCCCTGCGCCGGACGCTGCTGTCGTCGATCCCCGGTGCCGCCGTCACGTCCATCCGGATCGACGGCGTCCTGCACGAGTTCACCACCGTGCCGGGGGTCAAGGAGGACGTCACCGACATCATCCTCAACCTCAAGGAGCTCGTGGTGAGCTCCGAGGAGGACGAGCCGGTGACGATGTACCTGCGCAAGCAGGGCCCGGGTGCGGTCACCGCGGGGGACATCGTCCCGCCCGCGGGTGTCACCGTGCACAACCCGGACCTGCACATCGCCTCGCTCAACGACAAGGGCCGGCTCGAGGTCGAGCTCGTCGTCGAGCGCGGTCGCGGGTACGTCCCGGCGATGCAGAACAAGGCCACCGGTGCCGAGATCGGCCGTATCCCGGTCGACTCGATCTACTCGCCGGTGCTGAAGGTGACCTACAAGGTCGAGGCCACGCGAGTCGAGCAGCGCACCGACTTCGACAAGCTCATCCTCGACGTCGAGTCGAAGCCGTCCATCACCCCGCGGGACGCGCTGGCCTCGGCCGGCAAGACCCTGGTCGAGCTGTTCGGCCTGGCCCGCGAGCTGAACGTGGACGCCGAGGGCATCGAGATCGGCCCCTCCCCGCAGGAGGCGGACACCATCGCGGCGTTCGCGATGCCGATCGAGGAGCTGGACCTCACGGTCCGGTCCTACAACTGCCTCAAGCGCGAGGGCATCCACACGGTCGGCGAACTCGTCGGCCGCAGCGAGGCGGACCTGCTCGACATCCGCAACTTCGGCGCCAAGTCGATCGACGAGGTCAAGATGAAGCTCGTCGGTCTCGGCCTGGCCCTCAAGGACAGCCCGCCCGGGTTCGACCCGTCGGCGGCGGCGAGCGACTACGGCGTCGACGGTGGGAGCGGGTTCGACCCGGACACCTTCGGTGACGACGGTCAGGACTACGCAGAAACGGAGCAGTTGTAGCCATGCCCCAGCCCACCAAGGGTGCCCGCCTCGGCGGGTCGCCCGCGCACCAGCGGCTGATCCTGGCCAACCTGGCGACCTCGCTGTTCGAACACGGCCGGATCACCACCACCGAGGCCAAGGCCCGGCGGCTGCGTCCGTACGCGGAGCGGCTGATCACCAAGGCCAAGGCCGGCGACCTGCACAACCGGCGCGAGATCATGAAGGTGATCCGCGACAAGTCGGTCGTGCACCGCCTCGTCACCGAGATCGGCCCGTTCTTCGCGGACCGCAACGGTGGCTACACCCGGATCACCAAGACGATGCCGCGCAAGGGCGACAACGCCCCGATGGCGGTCATCGAGCTGGTCCAGCAGAAGACGGTCACCGACGAGGCGAACCGTGCCCGTCGTTCGGCCGCGTCCCAGGCCGCGGTCGCTGCGCCGGCCGCCGCGGACGAGGACACCACGGTCGAGTCGACCGAGGCCACCGAGGCCGAGGTCACCGCCGCCGACCAGGCACAGGAGGCCGCCGAGAAGGCGGTCGACGCCGCGGTCGAGGCCGAGGAGGTGGCCCCGGGTTCCGAGGCCGCCGACAAGGCCGTCGACGCCGCTGCCGCCGCGGAGGAGGCCGCCGACGAGGCGTCCGAGGCCGCCGAGGACTCCACGGGCAAGAAGGAGTCCGGCTCCTGAGCCGACCGCACCACACCGACGAGCCCGCCGTCACCGACGGCGGGCTCGTCGGCGTTTCCGGTGCCCCCGACCCGGGGGCCGGCACCGTGCGGCTGCGGCTCGACGTCGCCTACGACGGCACCGACTTCTCCGGATGGGCCCAGCAGCCGACCCGGCGCACCGTGCAGGGCGTGCTCACCGGGGCCCTGTCGACCGTGCTGCGCACCCCGCTGCGACTGACCGTCGCCGGGCGCACCGACGCCGGGGTGCACGCCTCCGGCCAGGTCTGCCACGTCGACCTCCCGGAGACGCTCGCACCGCAGGTCGACGGCCTGCTGCGGCGGCTGAACCGGCTGCTTCCGCCCGACGTGCGGGTGCACGACCTCGGGCGGGTGCCCGACGCCTTCGACGCCCGCTTCTCCGCGCTGCGCAGGCACTACCGCTACCGGGTCACGACGGCCCCGTCCGGGGCCGAACCGCTGCGGGCGCGGGAGACCGTCGCCTGGCCGTACCCGCTGGACCCGGAGCCGATGAACGCCGCCTCGGCACTGCTGCTGGGTGAGCACGACTTCGCCGCGTTCTGCAAGCGCCGCGAGGGCGCGACGACCGTGCGCGCGCTGCAGCGCTTCGACTGGGCGCCCGCGCCGGGAGAGCCGGACGTGCTGGTCGCGGCGGTCTCGGCGGACGCGTTCTGCCACTCGATGGTCCGCAGTCTGGTCGGCGCGGTGTTCGAGGTCGGCCGTGGGCGCAGGCCCGCCGAGTGGCCCGCGGGACTGCTGCGCCGCGAGCTGCGCGCCTCCGAGGTCACCGTCGCGCCGCCGCACGGCCTGTCGCTGACCGGCGTCGACTACCCCGCCGACGACGAGCTGGCCGCCCGCGCCGAGCGGACCCGGCGGATCCGGGTACCGGGCGAGGGCTGAGCAGACCCGGGCGCCGCTCCGGACGCGGCCGGCGGGGTGCGGCCGAGCCGCTCCGGCGTGACCGGTCCGCACGAGGTGGAGCCGCCCCGGCGTGACCGGTCCGGACGCGGCCGAGCCGCCCCTGTGCCACCGGTCCGGACGCGGCTGAGCGGGCCCCGGTGTGACCGGTCCGGATGCCGCGGACTGGGGCGAGCGGCCTCAGGAGACCGGCCGCACCCAGGCCGGGTGCGGCGGCCCGGGGACCCGGTGCGTCCGGCGGGCGTCGAGCGCCAGGGCCACGCCCAGCCAGACCAGCGAGACCGACCAGCCGGCCAGGGCCAGCGAGCCGAGGACGTACAGCGGCTCGGTCGGCCCGGCGGACAGTCCGGCGGACTCCAGCAGCACCGCCAGCGGGGCGCGCACCGAGTCCTCGGTGTCGCCGAAGTCGGGCATCAGCAGCCCGCCGGCGAGCAGGAACCCGGCGCAGGCGACGAACGGGGCGGTGACCGCCGGGGTGAGCACGCGGCGTCGCAGCACGGTCAGCGACAGCACCGTCGGGACCGTCAGGAGGGCCGGGCCGACCAGGGTCACGATCAGGATGATCAGGAACCACCCCGGCGCGGTGAACCGCAGGGCCGCGAAGGCCAGGAGGGCGCCGGCCTGCAGGGCCACGTTCAGGTTCGTCCGCATGCCGACGAGCCTGGCGGACCGGGCCCGGCCGCGGAATCCGCAGGACTACGGGCCGATCGCCCCACGCCGCATCGGCGGCCGGTGACCGAGGTCCCGGCCCCGCGTCCGCGGGTCGCCGTGCCGCGGTGACCACCGGGAACACCGTCGGCGCGGCCGCGGACCGCGGGGAGGGGACGCGATCCCGGTATAGGTTCGCGTGCATGGATCCGAGGTGGTTGGACGTCGCGGTGGAGCAGGCCCGGGCCGGGCTGGGCTCGGGCGGCATCCCGATCGGCGCCGCACTCGTGGGACCGGACGGGGAGGTGCTCGGGCGCGGGCACAACCGTCGCGTGCAGGACGGCGACCCGACGGCGCACGGCGAGACCGCGGCGTTCCGCGACGCGGGCCGCCGCCGCGACTACCGGTCCACGACGATGGTCACCACGCTCTCGCCCTGCTGGTACTGCTCGGGGCTGATCCGTCAGTTCGGGATCGGCGCGGTGCTCGTGGGGGAGGCCCGGACCTTCCACGGCGGGCACGACTGGCTGGCCGAGCACGGCGTGCGTGTGGAGGTCCTCGACGACGCGCGCTGCGTGGACATGATGACCGCGTTCGTCGCGCGGCGCCCCGATCTGTGGAACGAGGACATCGGCGTCGCGGAGTAGCGCTCAGCCCGCCGTGAGCGGGACGTCCGGGTCGAGCTCGATCGCGACGTCGCGCAGTGCGGCGTCGAGCGCCGACCAGACCCACCGGGCCAGGTGCTCGGCGAGTTCGTCGAGCGGCAGCGGGTCCTCCGAGGAGAGCCAGCGCTCGGTCGCCGCGTCGACGAGCCCGACCGCGCCCGCCGCCAGCGGCGCCGCGACGGCCGCGGGCAGCCGCGGGTAGCCGCCGGTCAGCAGCCCGGTCATCCGGTCGGCGATGCGGTGCCGGATGTCGGTGACGGCGGTGGTCACTCCCGCGGCACGCAGCACGTAGCGGTAGAGGTCGGTGTGCCCGGCGAGCCACCGGACGTGCGCCGCGATGGCGGCGACGAGCATCTCCCGCGGGGTCCCGCGCGGGCTCCACACCGGCGCGAGCGACTCGGAGTACAGCCCCAGCGCGGCCTCGGCGATCGCGCCCTGCAGGTCCTCCAGGCCGTCGAAGTGCCGGTAGAGCGCGGGCCGGGGCACCCCGGCGCGGCCGGCGATCTGTTCGGTCGTGGCCTCCGGTCCGTGCTCGGCGATCGCGGCCATCGCCGCCTCGACGACCTCGGCGCGGCGGGCGGCCCGCTGCCCGGCCCAGCGGCGGGCGCGCCCGTCGCCGGGGGTCGCGGATGCCTTCACCGGGCCATCATCCCGCGCCTGGTTGACACCGCGCCCGTCGCCACCCATGATCTCGCGATAAGGGGTACGTGCTGTACGGGATACTTGCTGTTCACGGTGCGGCCCGACCGTCGACGACGACCGGAGGACCGACCGTGACCGTGCCCCGCACCGAGAGGGCGACCGGTGAGACCGGGACCGGGCCGCGCCCGCGCAGGCTGACCGGGGGCGACGTCGGCATCCCGCCGCGCCACCTCGACTTCCGCCTCCCGCAGGAGATGGTCCGCTGGGCCTACGCCGACAACGCGACCGCGACGCTGTTCCTCGCGATGCTCTCGGCGATCTTCCCGCCGGGGGAGGACTTCTTCGTCCGCTCGGTGATCCACTTCCGGGACCGGGTGACCGACCCGGAGCTGCGTGCCCGGGTCGCCGGGTTCACCGCGCAGGAGGTCATCCACAGCCGCGAGCACGACCGGCTCAACGAGGCGTTCCGCTCCCGCGGCTTCCCGGTGCACATACCGGAGTCCGCGGTCGCGCTCGCGCTGAAGGTCCTCGACCGCACCTCGCCGCGGCAGCAGCTCGCCTGCACCGCGCTGATGGAGCACTTCACCGCGGTGATGGCCGAGGACATCCTCGGCAGCGACGAGTTCGCCGGGCGCGTGCACGCCGACATCCGCGAGCTGTGGCACTGGCACGCGCTCGAGGAGCTCGAGCACAAGTCCGTGACCTGGGACGTCTACGAGCTCATCGGCACCGACGGCCCCGAGCGCGGCCGGGCGGCACCGCTGGTGGTCGCCACCGTGCTGCCCGCGGTCGTGTTCGGGTGGGCGTACCTGCTCGTGCAGCAGGGCGTCTGGCGGCGGCCGCGGGACCTGCGCGAGGGCTACCGGCTGCTGTTCGGGCGGGGCCAGTTCCTGCGCCGCGTGCTGGGCCGGATGCCCGTCTTCGGGCACCCGCGCTTCCACCCCGACCGGCACGACACCCGTGCGCTGGAGCAGCGCTGGCGCGACACCCTCTTCGGCGACGACGGCGCCCTGGCCGAGCAGCTGCGCCGTCCCGTCCGCGAGGCCTGACTCAGCTCCACGGCCGCAGCACCCGCCCGGCCCACGCCGCGAGCAGCGCCTCGTCGTGGCTGACGGCGAGGACGCCGAGCCCGCGGCCGTCGACCTCGGCGGCGACGACCGAGACCAGGGCCGCGGTGCTCGACGCGTCGAGCATCGCGGTCATCTCGTCGCACAGCAGGTAGTCCGGCCGGGGCGCGAGCGCACGGGCCAGGCAGGCGCGCTGGAGCTGGCCGTCGGACACCTCGTGCGGCCGGCGTCCGCGCAGCTCGGCGGTCAGCCCGACCTGCGCGCACACCTCCTCGACGCGTGCCGCGACCCCGGGCGCCCGGGCGGCGCGCAGCGGCTCGGCCACGATCTCCTCGCAGGTCAGCCGCGGGTCGGTCGAGGCCCGCGGGGACTGGAACACCACCCCGATCCGGCGCCGCAGCGGCGCGGGCGCGTCGAAGCGGAACCGGCGGACCGGCTCGTCGTCGACGGTCACCCGGCCCGACCACGGTGTGTGCAGCAGGGCCAGCACCCGGGTCAGCGTCGACTTCCCGCACCCCGACGGCCCGGCCAGCCCGAGCACCGACCCCCGTTCCACGGCCAGGTCCACGCCGTCGACGACGGCGTGCCCGGCCCGCCACCCGGCCCGCACCTCCTCCGCGCGCAGGCTCACCGCGACCCCGCCCCGGACCGGGCCGCCGCGGGGAGCGCGGGGGCGGTCGGCGGATGGCAGGACACGCTCCGCCCGCCCCGGCGGACCGGGACGGGGTCGCCGGAGCAGTCGCCGGTGACCGGGCAGCGCGGGGCGAACGCGCAGCCGTCGGGCAGCGCGGACAGCTCCGGCGGGTGCCCGGGCACCGGGGTGAACCCGGCGTCGGGCAGCGCTCCGAGCAGGCCCGCGGTGTAGGGGTGCCAGGGGGCCGCGAACATCTCGTCGGCCGGGCCCGTCTCGACCAGCCGCGAGGCGTACATGACGGCGACGTCGTCGGCGACGGCGCGGGCGGCCCGCAGGTCGTGGGTGATCAGCAGGACGGCGCGGCCCTCCGCGGCGAGCCCGGCCAGCAGCGCCGTGACGTGGTCGACCAGCGGCCGGTCGAGCCCGGCGGTCGGCTCGTCGGCGAGCAGCACCGGTGGGTCCCCGGCGAGTGCGGCGGCGAGCCCGGCGCGCTGGGCCTGCCCGCCGGACAGCTCGTGCGGGTGCAGCGCGGCGACGTGGCGGGGCAGCGCGGCGCGGTCGAGCAGGTCGGCGACGGTGGCCGTCGCACCGAGCCGGGCCAGGGTCTCGCGCAGCTGGGCGCCGACGGTGCGGGTGGGGGTGAAGTGGGTGGCGGCGGACTGGGGGACCAGCCCGACCAGCCGTCCGCGGACCCGGTCGCGCAGGGCCTCCTCGGGGGCGGTCAGCAGCTCCACCGGCTCGCGTCGGGCGGAGTGCTCGGGCGGGGTCAGGACGGCCGACCCACGGACCGAGGCGGTGCCCGGCAGCAGCCCGGTCAGGGCCTCGGTGAGCACCGACTTGCCGCAGCCGGACTCCCCGACGAGCGCGGTCAGCCGACCCGCACGCAGGTCCAGGTCGGCACCGGTGACCGCGCGGACCGTGCGGGCGCGACGCCCGCGTCCGACCCGGAAGGCGACGTCGAGGCCGCGCACCGCGAGCACCGTGCCGGGCGCGGGTGCGCCGGGGCCGGTCACAGCGCCTGCTCCGACCGTCGGCGCGGGAGCGTGCGGTCCCGCCACCAGGCTGCGATGCCGGCGACGCACAGCGTCGTCGCGGCCAGCAGCACACTCGGGAACACCACGATCCACCAGGAGCCGAGCAGCACGGCCTGTCTCCCCTCGCCGAGGATGGTGCCCAGGCTCGCCAGGTGTGGTGGCAGGCCGAGGCCGAGGAAGCTCAGTGCGGTCTCGTGCCACACCGCGTGCGGCAGGATCAGCACCGCCGAGAGCACCGCCTGCGGGGCGACCGCGGGCAGCAGGTGCCGGCGCAGGACCCGGCGCCGCGACGCGCCGCCGGAGATGGCCGCGTCGACGAACGGGCGGGTGCGCAGGGTCAGGATCTCCGCGCGCACGACGCGGGCCACCGTCGTCCAGTGGGTCAGCCCGATCGAGGCGATCACCGCGAGCACGCTGCCCCGGTAGAGCGCGACGATCACGATGCCGAGCAGCAGGTGCGGGACGGCGTTGACGGCGTCGACCAGGCGCATCGCGACCCGGTCCCACCAGCCGCCGAGCAGCCCGGACAGCGCCCCGAACAGGGTGCCGATCACCGTCGATAGCACGGCGCAGGCCGCGGCGACCTGCAGCGACACCCCCAGCCCGGCGAAGCTGCGCAGCAGTACGTCACGGCCCACGGAGTCGGTGCCGAACGGGTGCGCGGGCGAGGGCGGCAGCCGGATCGCGGTGTAGTCCACGGCACCCTCGTCGAGCCCGCCGAGCCACGGCACTCCCATGGCGGCCGCGACGAGCAGGACCAGCCCGCCGGCGCCGACGACCAGCCGGGCCCGCCCGGACCGGCGACGGCCGCGGGGCGAGCCGGGGCGCGGCCGGCCGGCCGGGAGCCACGGGCGGGTGGCGACGGCGGTCTCAGACATCGGCGTCCACCCGCGGGTCCAGCAGCAGCACGGTCAGGTCGGCGACGAGCGACCCGGCCAGTACCGCGACCGCCGAGAGCAGGGTCAGCGCGGCGAGCAGCGGGAAGTCCACGGCCAGTGCCGCGGTGACCACGGCCGCCGCGATCCCCGGCCAGGAGAACACCGTCTCCACCAGCACGGCGCCGGTGACGAGCTCCGGCAGCCGGTTGCCCAGCACCGTCACGAACGGCAGCAGCGCGGTCGGCAGGGCGTGGCGGAGCACGACGAGGCGCTCGGGCAGCCCGCGGGCCCGGGCGCCGGCGACGTGGTCGTCGTCGAGGGAGGCCAGCAGCGAGGCCCGCACGTGCAGCACCAGCCACGGCGTCTGGGAGACCCCCAGCACCAGCGCAGGCAGCACCAGGTGCCTGCTCACCTGGCCGAACGTGGGTGCGGCCCCGGCATCGGTGAGCCCGGCGACCGGCAGCACCGGCCAGGCCACGGCGAACACCGCGATCGCACCCAGGGCCAGCACGAACGGCGGCAGCCCCTCCAGGGTGTGCCCGACCGCGGTGACGGCCCGGTCGAACCAGCCGCCCTGCCGCCACGCCGCGACGGTCCCGGCGGCCAGGGCCAGCACCAGCGACACGAGCAGGGCCAGGGTGACCAGCAGCAACGTCCACGGGAGCCGCTCGGCGACCACCTGGGCCACCGGCTGCCGCATCGACAGGCTCTGCCCGAGGTCGCCGGTCAGCAGCCCGCCCAGCCACCGGAGCAGCTGTTCGCCCACGCTCGCGTCCAGCCCGAGCGAACGTTCGGCGGCGGCGATGTCGGCGTCGCTCGCGGAGAAGATCCCGACCCCGAAGTACTGGTACACCGGCCGGAACGGCGACGCTGCCGCCAGCAGGAACACCCCGACCGCGACCAGCAGCACCGTCGGGACGCCGAGCAGCAGCCGCAGCCCGGCCAGCCGGGCCACCGCGCGGCCGCGGTGCCGGCCCGGGAGCACGGCCGTCACGAGCGGGGCGTCCAGTCCTGCAGGTTCCACCACGGGCCCCAGGTGGTGCCGTGGGTGTGCGGCTCGACGACGGGGGTGTAGCCGTCCCAGGCGTCGCGGGTGACGTAGCTGTGGCCGAGGAAGGCCAGGAAGACCATGCCGGGGTCGGCGACGTAGGCCCGCTGGAACTCCTTCACCGCCGCGGTGCGGGCGGCCTCGTCGGGCGCCCGCAGCGCGGTGTCCAGCGCCGCGTCGACGGCGGCGTTGCGGTAGGAGCCGGGGTTGTTGAACCCGTCGGCGGCGTTCGACGAGTGCAGCAGCTGCCACGCCTTGAACCCCGGGTCGAACGGGTCGCCGCCGCCGAGCACGAGCGCGTCGGCGCCCATCCGCGGCTCGATCGCCTCCCAGCCGAGTCCCTCCAGCCGGACGTCGATCCCGGCCGCGCGCACGTCGGAGGCGAACGCCTGGGCCAGGTCGCGGCGCACGGTGTCGGTGGCCGGGTACATCAGCGTGAAGCGCGCGGCCTGCCCGCCGCGGACGCGCACCCCGTCGGGCCCGGGGACCCAGCCGGCCCGCTCCAGGATCCGGCCCGCCTCCGCGGGGTCGAAGGTGAACGTCGCCGAGGGCTCGACCTGCTCGGGCAGCACGCCCGGGATCGGGTGGTGGGCCGGTTCGCCCTGGCCCGCGAGGAACGCGTCGATCATGCCCTGGCGGTTCACCGAGCGGTTGAGCGCCGCGCGGATCGCCGGGTCCGCGGTGACCGGGTTCGCGAACGGCAGCGCGACGGTGCGGTAGTCGGCGCTGGCGTGCTCGCGCAGCGCCAGCCCGCTCTGCTGCGCGACCGCGCGGGCCAGCGCCGGCGGCAGCACGGTCCCGTCGAACTCACCGGCGGCGGTGCGCTGGGCACGGGTGTTGTCGTCGGTGGCGAACACGACGGTCACCCGGGTCACCGAGGGTGCACCGCCCCAGTAGCCGGGGTTCGACTCCATGACCATCGTGTCGCCGCGCCGCCACTCGGCGAGCCGGTACGGGCCGGTGCCGACGGCCCGGGTGTTCACCGGCAGGTCGGAGACGGGGCCGCCGCCCTCGAGGACCTCCGACGGCAGGATCCCGGAGGTGAGCCGGGCCGGGAACGCGCCGTAGGGGTAGGACAGCCGGAACCGCACGGCGTCGTCGCCGACGGCCTCGACCCCGGCGAGCATCGGCACGCTCGACCGGATCGTCGCGGCGCGGGCCGGGTCGAGGATCGCCGCGTAGGTGGCGACGACGTCCTCGGGCCCGAAGGCCGACCCGTCGTGGAAGGTGACGCCGGGGCGCAGCGGCACCGTCCAGGACAGGCGGTCCGGTGACGACGTCGCCGGGCCGGAGGCGAGCGCGGGCTGCAGGGTGCGCTGCGCGTCGCGGGCGTAGAGACCGTCGTAGAACTTGCTCGCGCCCTCCGCCCCGTAGCCGAGCAGCGGGTTGAGGTCGTCGGGCTCGTAGCCGTCGGCGAGGGTCATGGTGGTGCCGTCCCCGGCCGGGCCCGCCTCGCCCGGGGCGGCGGTGGGCGCGGAGCACCCGGCCACGACGACGGCAGCCACCAACGGGACGACGATGTTCCGGAGGGTGATCACACAACGGCACATTATGGGCAACAGCGTGACCGTGGCAACGAACCGGACCGATCGGTCAGGTGGCATACTTCTCCGCAGGTCAGGGGGCGTACTTCTACGCAGCAGCCGCGGATCGGGTCCGCCGGGATCGCGGCCGTCCTACCGTCCGGGCGGTGCGCACCGATCCCACCCCCGCGCGCGTGCAGCGCGCCCCGGCGACCCGCGACCAGGTCGACGCCCACCGGTTCGGTGTGCGCCGGATGGAGGCCGCGCTGGTGCGCGCCGACCCGGTGCCGCTGCACGAGCAGATCCGCTCGCAGCGCCGCGCCGTGTTCGCCGGGGTGCTGGTGGGGCTGCTCGCGCTCGGGGTGGCGGCGTTGCTGGCGCGGGTCGACCCGGCCACCGACTGGCGCTCCCGGGCGCTGGTCCAGGGGCAGCGCAGCGGCGTGCTCTACGCCGTGGTCCGCGACCCCGACCGGTCCGCGCTGCTCGTGCCGGTGCCCGACCCGGTCGCGGGACGGCTGGTCCTCGCCGCGCACGGTCGCGACGACGGCGCCACCGCCGTGCCCGTCCCGGTGCCCGACGACGCCCTGGCCGCCGCGCCGCGCACCGCGCCGGCGGCCGTGCCCGGCACCGTCGGCGTCCCGCTCGACGGGGTCCCGGTCCCACCCGCGTGGGCGGTCTGCGACACCCGCGGCGAGGGCACCGGCGCCGGGACCACGACGGTGCTCGCGGGGTCGCTCGGACCCGTCCCGGCCGGACCGGAACCGGTGGTCCTGCTGACCGCCGAGGGCGGCGCCACCTACCTGGTCCACGACGGCGCCCGGCACCGGCTCGACCCGTCCGACCGGAACGCCCTCGACGGGCTCGGCCTGCTCGGTGCGCCCGTCCGCCGGGTCGGCGACGGCCTGCTCTCCGCGATCCCGGAGGGCGCGCCGCTGCGGGTCCCCGCCCCCGGGCCGACACCCGTCGCGGGGCTGGGGCGGAACGGGGACGTCGTGCGCAGCCAGTCGCTCGGGGCCGGCTCGACGTACTTCCTGGTCGTCGACGACGGGCTCGCCCGGATCCCGGTCACCCTCGCCGACGCCGTCCGCTCCCGGACCGGGCAGGCCGAACCGGCGACGCTGCCGCCCGGCCTGGTCGACGACGTCCCGCAGACCCGGGTGCCCGGCGCCGAGGCCTGGCCCGCCGCCCGGGCCGAGGTCGCCGAGGTGCCCCCGGTGCTGTGCGGGACCTGGCGCGAGGGGCGGCGCGCACTCGTCGCGGGGACGGAGGAGCCGGTCGCGCCCGGCGCGGTGCGGGTGCGCCTCACCGGTGCCGACGACGCCGGGCCCGCCCTGGACACCGTGGTGCTGCCGGGGACCGGCCCGGGGCCGCTGCGGACCGGGCCGGCCGACACCGGCGGCGGCGACGGCGGGACGCGCCGGCTGCTCGCCGCCTCCGGTGCGGTGCACGGTGTCGCGGACGCCGGGACCGGGCGGGCGCTGGGGATCGGGGAGGCGGGCGACGCACCGGCGGAGATGGTGCGGCTGCTGCCGCGGGCGGGGGTGCTGAGCGTCGCGGCGGCGCGGGAGGTGGCGGACCTGCCGGGCTGACCGCATCCGCGCCGCCGGGCACGGCGGCGCTCGCCGGGCCCGCACCGGCTGCGTTCCGGACGGGGGCCGACGCCCGGACGATGCCCCCGCACAGGACGCGCCGATGCGGCAGGCGTGGGGTCGGCCGGGTGTGCCGGTCCGCGGGTTCAGGGCCGACGGGGCCGGCGCCGCAGCCCCGCCAGCGCCGCGACGAGCGCCCCGCCCACCGCCGCGACCGCCCCGACCCCGGCCACCGCCGGCAGGTCCGGCGGCGGGGCCGACGCGAGCGGCAGCGGCGCCCGGCCCGCCCCGGGCGGGCCGGCGCGGCCCCGGGTCCCGGCGGGGTCGTCCGGGGTCAGGAGCAGCGGCTCCGCGGTCAGCGCGGACCCCGGGTCGAGCACGCCGTGGCCGGTGCGGCTGTCGCCCGCGGTGGGGCGGGCCGTGGCGCGCAGCCGGTCGGCGACCTGGCGCGGGGTGAGCATCGGGAACCGTTCGCGCAGCAGCGCCGCGGTCCCCGCGACCAGCGGCGCCGAGTACGAGGTGCCGCGGACCACCGCACCGTCCGGTCCGGACGGACGGGGCAGGTCCAGCCCGGGGGCGGCCAGGTCCACCCAGGGGCCCGGCACGGAGAAGTCGCCGGGGACGTCGTCGCCGTCGACCGCCCCGACGGCGACGACCGTGTCGTAGGACGCGGGCAGCGGCCGCAGGTCCGGGTCGCCGGTGCAGGTGCCGCTCCCGTCGATGTTCCCGGCCGCGGCGACGACCAGCACCCCGGCGCGCTCGGCGCCGTCGACGGCGTCGCGCAGCGCGGCCCCTGCGGAGTCGACCTGCGCGGACGGCACGCACACCACCTCGGACACGTTGACGACGCTCGCGCCGAGTGCGACGGCCCGGTCGATCGCCGCGGCCAGGGTGCGGATCTCCCCGGCGGGCCGCTCGGCGCCGTCGGTGCCGCGGACGGCGAAGCGCCCCGAGGACTGGCGCAGCGACAGGATCCGCGCGCCCGGCGCCATGCCCGCGCCGAGCCCGGTGGCGGGGTCGGCGGCTCCGGCGAGGAGCAGCGCGACGTCGGAGCCGTGGCCGTCGCAGTCGGTGAGACCGTCGCCGCCGGTGAGGTAGTCCCCGCCGCCGCTGAGCCGTCCGGCCAGCCGGGGCAGCGGCGCCACCCCGGTGTCGACGACGGCGACGAGCTGCCCCGCACCGGTCGCGAGATCCGGGGGCGGCTGCGGGACCGCACCGCGGACGGCGCCCGGGCCGTCGTCGCCGGGCGGGGTGCAGGCGCGGGTCTGCCGCAACCCGTCGGCCGGTCCCGGCGGCCCGGGCTCGGCCGCCGCGACGACCCGCCACGTCCACATCCCGCCGCCTGCTCCCACACCCGGTGCAGGGGGTGTGGCGACCCCACAGGGGGTGTGGACGGCGCACGACGCGGCGGGGGTGACGGAGGGGGGAACAGCGGGCGGGGTGGGGAGGGGGAGCGCGAGCAACGTCGCGGCCAGCAGCGGGACCGCCCGCCGTGGCGGCGCGGTCCGCGGCGCCGTCGGTGGGCCGGCCGGCCGGCGGGCCGGGGCGGTCACAGGGTGCGGACCAGGGCGAACAGGCCCATCGCGGCCAGCGCGGCGGGCACGGCGGCGGCGGTGAGGACGAGCTCGCAGACGTCGAGTGCCCGGCGGGCCGGCGGCGACGGCGTCGCCCGCGCGGCCGCGGCACCCGCGCCGACGGCGAGCAGCAGCCCGGCCGCGACGGCGAGCCGCGGCGCGGGGTCCAGCGCGAGCGCGGCCGGGACGGCGGCGGTGGCGACCGCGACCACCGCGGCCCCGGTCAGGATGCGGGCCGCCGCGGGCTCGACGAGCGCACGGGCCCGCAGGAGCAGCACCGCCGCCGTCACCACCAGCAGCAGGCCACCGGTCCAGCCCCCGGTCGCGGCGACGGCGGCGGCCCCGGCGGCCGCGACCGCGGTGCCGGCCAGCGTCCCGGTGTGCAGACCGCGGGCCAGCCCGGCCCGGGCGGTCAGCTCCGCGCCGGGCAGCACCTGCTCGGCGTCCGCGACGGACCCGGCGTCGGTCGGGACGGCCGGGGCCGGGATCCCGGCCAGACGCAGCGCCAGCCGGGGCAGCAGGGGCCCGGCGGCCAGGGCGGGCGCCGCGAGCCCGGCGGCGACGGCCGTCACCGGGGCCTCCAGCAGCAGCCGGGCCAGCGCCGCGGCGGCGGCCCCGGACGCGGCGAGGGCCACCGCGAGCAGGACCGGGGACACCGCCCGCGCGATCGCCTGACCCGCGGCGGCGGCCAGCCCGGCCCCGGCGGCGGCGAGCAGCAGGGCCCCCGCCCCGGCCGGTGCGGGCAGTGCGGTGAGCCCGGCCGTCGCCGCGGCGGGGACCGCGCAGAGTGCGGCGGCGGTCGTGAGCCGGTCGTCGTCGCGGCCGCGGTGGGCGACCAGCAGCGCCCCGACGGCGCCCGCGGCGGCGAGCGCGCACGCCCACGGCCGCCACGGACCGTCCACGGTGGACAGCACGGCGCCCGCGGCGGCCGTCGCGAGCACGGCCGCGGCCGTCCCGGACCAGCGCGCCGTCCCGGCGGCGTCGGCCGCACCGCGCACCGCACCGGCGACGGTCTCGGCGGCGTCGTCGAGGACGGGCGGCGCGGGCGCCGGGCGCGGCGGGCCCAGGTGCAGCAGCTCGCCCTCCCGGACGCCGAGCTCGTCGAGGGTGGCGTCGGCGGGCAGCGGGCCGCCCGCGGGGCCGGTGAACCGCCAGGCCTGCGGGGTGTCCGTGGTCGCGCGGCCCAGCAGCTCGCGCACCATCGGGACCAGCTCGGCGACGGCGACGTCGGCCGGCAGTGCCACGTCGAGGCGCCCGCGCGGGGTGTGCACCCCGACCCGCGTCCAGCGGCCGGGCACCGGCCCGGACGTGGCGGCGGACGCCGCGTCGCCGGGGCCGGTCGCGGCCGGTGCGGGCAGGACGGAGGTCACGGGCGGCTCCCTGGCAGATCTCCCCGAACGGCCCCGGCGGGCCCGGGGCGGCTGCGAGTATCCGGCGGCCCCGGTGACCGCCGTGGGCGTTTCGGGAGAACCGTGAACGGGAGGCGCGTGGCGATGGCGGGGACCGTCGGGATGCGACGTCCGCGGCGCTCGGTGCCCGAGCTGCCCGGCGGCGAGCTGGTGCTCGAACCGCCGCCCGAGCCGGAGCGTCCGGTCCCCGGCGGCCTCGTACAGCGGCTGCTGCCGCTGGCGATGGTCGGCGGGGCGCTGCTGTTCGTCGTCCTGGGCCGCGGGGACACGAGCACCTGGCTGTTCGGCGGCATGTTCGCGCTGTCGGCGCTGGGCATGCTCGCCGGTGGCGGCCGCGGCGCCGGTGCGCGCACCGCGACGATGGACGAGGACCGCCGCGACTACCTGCGCTACCTCGACGTCCTGGGCGGGCGGGCCCGTGCGATCGCCGCCGAGCAGCGGCACGCGCTGGAGACCGTGTACCCCGACCCGGCCGCCTGGCCGGACGTGCTCGCCGCGGACCGGCTGTGGGAGCGCCGCCCCGGCGACGACGACTTCGGCCGCCTGCGCGCCGGGCGCGGCACCCAGCGCCTCGCCACCCGGCTCACCGCCCCGCACACCGGTCCGATGGAGACACTCGAACCGCTGTCCGCGCTGGCGCTGCGCCGGTTCCTGCGCCGCTGGTCCACCGTGGACGATCTGCCGGTCGCCGTCGACACCCGTGCGTCGGCGACGATCTGGCTCGAACCGGACCCGGACGCCGCCCCGGTGCTCGACCTCGCCCGGGCCCTGGTCGCCCAGTACGTCACCTGGCACGGTCCCGACGACGCGCGACTCGCCGTCGTCGCGCCGGGGGGTGCGGCCGCGCGCTGGGAGTGGGCGAAGTGGCTGCCGCACGTCGCCCACCCGCGGCTCTCCGACGCCGTCGGGCCGGTCCGGATGATCACCGACGACCCGGACCGGGTGCGGCGCTGGTGGGTCGACGAGCCGTCCGCGGCCCAGCGGCACCTGCTCGTCGTGCTCGACGGGGCGGCCGACACCCCGGGCGCGTGGGCCGGGCTGCCCGGCGTCACCGTGCTGCGGCTGGGGCCCGCGGGCGGGCGCAGGCCCGCGGCGTCGGTGCTGCGCCTGGCCGCCGGGACCGGGCCCGACGGCGTGCGCACGCTGCGCCGGGGCGGGCCCGGCGGCCGGGAGGTCGGCGTCCCCGACGGGCTCGTCGTCGCCGAGGCGCTGGCGCTCGCGCGCCGGCTCGCGCGCTACCGCCCGGACGGCACCGCCGACGTCGTCGCGTCCGGTGTGGACGTTGCGGCGACCGGGCTGCCATCGCTGCTCGGACTGTCCACGACGGACCCGGGCGGGGTCGCCGCGCTGCGCGGGCGGCGCGGGCCGGGGGAGCGGCTGCGGGTCCCGCTGGGCACCGACGGCGGTGGCAGGCCGGTGCTGCTCGACCTCAAGGAGTCCGCGCAGGGCGGTGCGGGGCCGCACGGGCTGTGCATCGGCGCGACCGGCTCCGGCAAGAGCGAGCTGCTGCGCACGCTCGTCCTCGGGCTGGTCGCGACGCACACCGCCGAGGAGCTCAACCTGGTGCTCGTCGACTTCAAGGGCGGCGCGACGTTCCTCGGGCTCGCCGGGCTGCCGCACACCTCGGCGGTGATCACCAATCTGGCCGAGGAGCTGACCCTGGTCGACCGGATGGCCGACGCGCTCGCCGGGGAGATCACCCGCCGCCAGGAGGTGCTGCGCGCCGCGGGGAACCTGTCGTCGCTGGCCGAGCACGACGCGCTGCGCCGGGACGGGGCACCGCTGGCGGCGCTGCCGTCGCTGCTGGTCGTCGTCGACGAGTTCTCCGAGCTGCTCGCCCAGCGTCCGGAGATGATCGACCTGATGGTGACCATCGGGCGGCTCGGCCGCTCGCTCGGCATCCACCTGCTGCTGGCCTCGCAGCGACTGGAGGAGGGACGGCTGCGCGGCCTGGAGTCGCACCTGTCCTACCGGATCGCGCTGCGCACCTTCTCCGCCGCGGAGTCCCGCGCGGTGCTGGGCGTGCCCGACGCGCACCTGCTCCCGCCGACGCCCGGCGCCGCGTACCTGTCCGCGGGCACCGACGAGCTGGTGCGCTTCCGGGCCGCCTACGTCTCCGGCCCGGACACCCCGCGGGCCGCCCGCCGCCGCGCACCCGGGGCGCCGCGGGTCGCACTGCCGTTCCGCGCGGGCCCGGTCGCGCCGCCCGCCTCGGCGCAGCTCCCGGCGCCGGACCCCGGGCCCGCGCCCACCGGCACCGTGCTCGACCGCATCGCCGACGCGGTGTCCGGGCCCGGTCCGCGCGCGCACCGGGTGTGGCTGCCGCCGCTGGCGGAGCCGCCGCCGCTGCCGGTGGTCCTCGGCGATCCGCTGGTCCGGGCCGGGCGCGGGCTGTGCGCACCGGGACCGGGCGGACGGCTCGCCGCGCCGGTCGGGCTCGTCGACCGGCCCTACGCCCAGCGGCGCGACCCGCTGGTGCTGGACCTGTCCGGCGCGGCCGGGCACCTCGCCGTCGTCGGGGGGCCGCGGTCGGGGAAGTCGACCGCGCTGCGCACCGTCGTCACCGCGCTCGCGCTCACCCACACCCCGGCCGAGCTGGGCGTGCACGTGCTCGACCTCGGCGGCGGCACGCTCGCCCCGCTGGCCGGGCTGCCGCACGTCGGGACCGTCGCCGACCGCCGCGCCGGCGACCTGGTGCGACGGGTGGTGGCCGAGACCGTCGCCGCCGTCGACGAGCGCGAGCAGCTGTTCGCCGCGCACGGCGTCGCCGGGATCGAGGAGTTCCGGGCCCGGCGCGCCGCGGGCGGGTTCGCCGAGGTGACCGCCACCGACCTGCTGCTGGTCGTCGACGGCTACGCGGCGCTGCGCGCGGGTTTCTCCGACCTCGACGAGAAGCTGACCGCGCTCGCCGCCCGCGGGCTCGCCTACGGCGTGCACCTCGCGCTGTCCGCCGCCCGCTGGGCCGAGATCCGCCCCGCGCTCAAGGACCAGCTCGGCAGCCGGGTCGAGCTGCGGCTGGGCGACCCGTCGGACTCCGAGGTGGACCGGCGTCGCGCCGCCGCGGTGCCCGCGCTGCCGGGGCACGGCCTGTCCGCCGACGGCGAGGCCACCGTCCTCGCCGCGCCCTGCCTGGTCCCCGGCACCGACCCGGCCCGGGAGATCGACGACGCCTGGGACGGCCCGTCGGTCGGCCCGGTCCGGCTGCTGCCCACCCGGATCGAGGTCGCCGAGCTCCCGCCCGGTCCGGGCCGCGGGCCCGCGCTCGGCGTCGACGAGGACCGGCTCGCCACCGTCGAGCTCGACCCGGACGAGCCGCACCTGCTCTGCTTCGCCGACTCCGGCGGCGGCAAGACGACCCTGCTGCGGACCCTCGCCCACGGCATCGCCGCGCGGTGGACGCCCGAGCAGGCGCGGATCGTCGTCGTCGACCACCGGCGGACGCTGCTGGGCGGGATCCCGCAAAGCCACCTGCTCGCCCACACCTCGACCGCGCAGGCCACCACCGAGACCTGCGCCGAGATCGCGGGCTCGCTCGGACGGCGGCTGCCCGGCCCGGACGTCACCCCGGCCCAGCTGCGGGAACGGTCGTGGTGGAGCGGGCCGGACGTGTGGCTGCTCGTCGACGACTACGACCTCGTCGTCCCCGCCGCCGGCTCGACCGGCACGCACCCGCTGCTCGCGCTCGCCGAGTACCTGCCGCAGGCCCGCGACGTCGGGCTGCACGTCGTCCTCGCGCGGCGCGCCGGCGGCGCCGGGCGGGCGCTGTTCGACCCGGTCCTCGGGCGGCTGCGCGAGCTCGGCGCCCCCGGCCTGGTCGGCTCCGGCAGTCCCGACGAGGGCGCGCTGCTGGAGAAGGTCCGCCCCGGGCCGATGCCACCCGGCCGCGGAGTGCTCGTCGACCGGCGGGCCGGGGCGCGACGGGTGCAGCTGGCCTGGACCGAGCCGGGGTGAGCGGGTTCGCGGTCGCCGTGCACGACCGCCGCGACGCGGTACTGCTCGCCGCCGTGGACGCCGGTGGGCTGCGCCTGCTCGCCGCGGCCCCGCCCGGCACACCCCCGGCGACGGCCGTCGCGGACTTCTTCGGCGACGGGCCGCCCGGGGTCGTCGTCCGGGTCGGGACGACGGCGGGCGGCGCCTTTCCCGGAGGCCCGCGGGTGCTGGTGGTCCCGGCCGCGGTCGCGGTGCTCGCGGCGGAACCGGAGCTGCCGGACGGGCCGGTCCTGGTCGTCGACGACGACGTGGTGCTGGTCCGCGACGGGGTGCCCGAGCGGGTGGGGGAGCGGGGCTCCGACCTCGCGTCGCTCGTGCGGGCGACCGGTGCGGAGCTGGTCGTGGTCGCCGGGACGTCCGGCCCGCTCCTCCCCGGGGAGGACACTGCCGCGGGCACTCGGGCTGCGGATACCCGGGCCGCGGCCCAGCCCGGCGGCCCGGTGGGGTCCCGGCTCCCGTGCCCGGTGCGCGTCGCCGGGCTGCGGCCCGACGGCGGCGAGCCCTGGGGCCCGGAGGCGGCGGCGGTGGTCGGAGCGGCCGTGCTCGGCGCCGGAGTGCTCACCGATCCCGGCCCCGACACGGTCGTCCCGCCGCCCGACGACCCCGGCGCGGGCGAGGCGGCGGAGGAACCGGCCTGGCCCGGCGCGCCCGGCCCCGTCACCCCACCCGCCGACGGCCCGGACCGCGCCCGGGCGGCGATCGTCGTCGCCGGGGTGCTGGGAGCGGTCCTCCTCGGCACCGGGCTGCTGCTCGGCGGCCCGCGCCCGGCGACCCCGGCCGGGACCACGGTCGTCCAGTACGGCTACGCCGCCACGCTGCCCACCGGCTGGGAGCACACCGGCGGCGACCCGCAGCGCCGACGGGTGCTGCTCACCCCCGCCGGCGGCCCGGGCGGGGCCGACCTCCTCGTGCTGGAGCGCAGCCCGCTCGGCTACGACGCCGGACGCGAGCCCGACCGGGCCCGCCGCGAGCTCGCCGCGCTCGTCGGTGACCCCGGGCCGGTGCCTGCGACGGTCGGCGGCCGCGCGGTCCTGCGCTGGACCGAGACACCGGGCGACGGGACCGTCGTCGACTGGCACGCCGTGTTCTCCGGCACCGACGAGCTCGTCGCCGGGTGCCGGCGGCCGGTGGGCGCCCCGGTCGCCGCGGCCTGCGCCGAGGTCGTCGCGTCGCTGCACCGGGTGCCCTGAGCCGTCGGCGTTCCCGGTCGCGAACGGTCCGCGCCGTTCGGCCACGGCGGACCGGGCCTCCCTGCCACTGTGCGCGGGCCGGGGGCACCGCGCCCCCGGGCCCGGGAGCCGTCGACACGGCCGCGCCGGGGTCCGATCAGGGGACGAGGTGGGACGTATGGCCGACGGGTTCGGCACGACGACCGAGGAGATGGTCCGCGCGGCGGGCCGGGTGCGGGCGGTGAGCGACGCCGTCAACGGCGAGCTCGGCCGCCTGCGCAGCCAGCTGGGACCGCTGCAGGGCCAGTGGTCCGGCACCGCGGCGACGGCGTTCGCCCAGCTGATGGCCAAGTGGGACACCGAGGCGCGGCGGCTGAACGAGGCGCTGGGCGCGATCGGTGAGCAGCTCGGCGGCACGGCGACGACGTACCAGCAGCAGGAGGACCAGAACCGCACCGCCATCACGTCGGTGCTCGGGTGAGGGGGAGCCACACCATGGGATCCGAGATCAAGGTCACCTTCAGTGCGCTCGAGACGGCGTCGGCCGACACCGTCGCGACGACCGCGCGCATCAACTCCCAGCTCGAGGACCTCCGGCGCCACCTGGCCCCGATGGTCGCGGCCTGGACCGGCGACGCGGCGGCCACCTACCGGGCGTCGCAGCAGAAGTGGGACACCTCGGCGGCCGAGCTGACCGCCACCCTGGGCACCATCGGGAAGCTCGTCGGTCAGGCCGGTCAGAACTACCGGGCCACCGAGCAGGCGAACCGGGCCCGGTTCGCCTGACACCCGGTCCGGGGGCCCGGACGACCCCCTTGCGTCCGCCCCCGGAACCGGCGGGTACCCTTGGCTCTCGTTGTGCAGCGGTGGAGACCCGCGGGCGCCGTCCTCCGGCGACAGCGGCGGGATCGAGCGTCCCTCCGGCGTCCACCAGCAGCACGCTGAGGAACCAGAGACTAGAGAGTGGGCCGGAACCCGTGCGGACGGCCCACCAGCCGAGAACGACGACGAGGTAGATCCGTGCCCACGTACAGCCCCAAGCCCGGCGACATCCAGCACGCCTGGCACGTGATCGACGCCGAGGACGTGCGCCTCGGTCGGCTCGCCACCCACGCCGCCACGCTGCTGCGCGGGAAGCACAAGCCGACCTACGCCCCGCACGTCGACAACGGCGACTTCGTGGTCATCGTGAACGCGGAGAAGATCTCGGTGTCCGGCAACAAGCGTGCCGACAAGTTCATCTACCGCCACTCCGGCTTCCCGGGTGGCCTCCGTCAGCGCTCCGTCGGCGAGATGATCGACAGCCAGCCCGACCGCCTCGTCGAGACGGCGATCAAGGGCATGCTGCCGAAGAACCGTCTCGGCCGCGCGATGGCCAAGAAGCTGAAGGTCTACGCCGGCCCGGCGCACCCGCACGAGGCCCAGAAGCCGCAGCCGTTCGAGATCAAGCAGGTCAGCCAGTGACCACCCCGAGCAACGAAGAGGGACAGCCCGTGACCAGCCCCGAGAACGGACCCGACGAGGTCGTCGACGCGGTCGAGACCGAGGGTGCGGCCGCCGAGGCGACCGAGACCGAGGCGACCGAGACCGCCGAGACCGAGGTCGCCGACGTCGACTACACCATCGGCGACGCCGCCGACTTCGACGCCGACGGGTTCGCCGCCGAGGCCCCCGTGCTGGGCGACCGCCCGGTCCAGACCGTCGGCCGCCGCAAGGAGGCCGTCGTCCGCGTCCGGCTGCTGCCGGGCACCGGTGGGTTCACCCTCAACGGCAAGCCGCTCGAGGTGTACTTCCCGAACAAGCTGCACCAGCAGATCGTGAAGGAGCCGCTGGTCCTCGTCGAGAAGACCGAGCGCTTCGACATCTTCGCCAACCTCAAGGGTGGCGGCACCGCGGGTCAGGCCGGCGCGCTGCGCCTGGCCATCGCCCGTGCGCTGGTCGAGCTGGACTCCGAGGACCGCCCGCCGCTGAAGAAGGCCGGCTGGCTGACCCGTGACGCCCGCGCCGTCGAGCGCAAGAAGTACGGCCTCAAGAAGGCCCGCAAGGCGCCCCAGTACTCCAAGCGCTGATCGCACACCGGATGCCTCGTCTCTTCGGAACCGACGGCGTCCGGGGCCTGGCCAACGGCGAACTCCTCACTCCGGAGTTCGCCGTTGGCGTCTGTGCCTCGGCCGCCCGCACGCTCTCGAACGGCTCCGGCCGCCGGCCCCTCGCGGTCGTCGGACGCGACCCCCGCGCGAGCGGCGAGATGCTCGAGGCCGCGGTCGTCGCCGGGCTCACCTCGGCCGGTGCGGACGCGATCCGGGTCGGTGTGCTGCCGACACCGGGTGTCGCGCACCTGGTCGCCGAGACCGGCGCCGACCTCGGCGTGATGATCTCCGCGTCGCACAACCCGATGCCCGACAACGGCATCAAGCTCTTCGCCGCGGGCGGCCACAAGCTGCCCGACGACGTCGAGGACGCGATCGAGCAGCAGCTGGCCGCCGGGCTCGGCGCCCGCCCCACCGGGGAGGGCATCGGCCGCGTGTGGGACGCCCCGGACGCCACCGACGTCTACGTCGCGCACCTGCTCTCCGCCGCGCCCGGCTCGCTGTCCGGGCTGCGCGTGGTCGTGGACTGCGCGCACGGCGCCGCGGCGCTGGCCGCGCCGGAGGCCTACCGGCAGGCGGGCGCCGACGTGATCGCGCTGCACGCCGAGCCGGACGGTCTCAACATCAACGACGGCGTCGGGTCCACCCACCTGGAGCTGCTGCGGGCCGCGGTCCTCGAGCACGGCGCCGACCTCGGCATCGCCCACGACGGCGACGCCGACCGCTGCCTGGCCGTGGACGGGACGGGCGCCGTCGTCGACGGTGACCGGATCATGGCCGTGCTGGCGCTCGCCATGCGCGACGCCGGTGAGCTCGCCCACGACACGCTCGTCGCCACGGTGATGAGCAACCTGGGCCTGCACATCGCCATGCGCGAGGCCGGGATCACCCTGGACACCACCAAGGTCGGGGACCGCTACGTGCTGGAGCGGCTGCGCGAGGGCGGGTTCACCCTCGGTGGTGAGCAGTCCGGGCACGTGGTGCTGCCGGGCCACGCCACCACCGGCGACGGCCTGCTCACCGCCCTGCGGCTCATGTCGCGGGTCGCGCAGACCGGCACGTCGTTGGCCGAGCTCGCCTCGGTGGTCACCGTGCTGCCGCAGGTGCTGCGCAACGTGGCCGTCGCGGACAAGGACGCGGTCGCCGCGTCGGCGGACGTGGCCGAGGCCGTCGCGAAGGCCGAGGTCGAGCTGGGGGACACCGGACGGGTGCTGCTGCGCCCGTCGGGCACCGAGCAGCTCGTCCGCGTGATGGTCGAGGCGCCCAGCGAGGGCGAGGCCGACGCCGTCGCGGGCCGGCTGGCCGAGGTCGTCGCCGCCGCGCGCTGACCCGCACACGCCGATCGGGGCCGTCACCCACACCGGGTGGCGGCCCCGACGCCGTTCCCGGCTCTGTCGGGCCGCGAAGCTCTGTCGGGCCGCGGAGCCCTGTCGGGGACGCGCAGCTCTGTCGGGGCCGCGGACGTCGTTCCGGGCGTGGCTACGGCCCGGCGCGGTGGGACACGCGTTCGCGGTCGCGAACGGGATCGGCGGTTCGGGGGCGGTCCGGGTGGGACCGGGCGCAGGCTGGTCCGATGCGACCGGACGTGCGGCGGGACCCCGAGGCGCTGGACCGTGCCGCGCGCGGGCTGGAGGAGCTGGCCGCCGGGCTGAGCGCGACCCCCGCGACCGGGCCCGGCGACGGGGACCGCGTGGTCCGGCTGCGGCGGGTCACGGACGAGCTGACGGCGCTGGCCGACGCGACCCGGCGCGCCGCGGCCTCGGCCCGGGCGGTGGACGCCGCCGCGGCCACGGCGTTCCGGGCCGTCCCGGGCGTCGATCGGCACCTGTCCGCCCTCGACGGGGCGGAAACGTGCTGATCGACGGAACGGATGCCGGCGTCGCGGACCAGGTCGGGGCCCTGCGGGCGCTGGTGGGCCGGCTCGACGACACCGCCGGGCTGCTCGCCGGGATCCGCGACGCCGTCGCCGACGCGTGGGACGACCCGGCCGGGCACGCGGTGACGGCCCGGCTCGATCTCGTCGGGCGCGAGGTGCACCGGCTGGCCGACGAGGCCGCGCGGGACGCGGCCCGGGCGGAGGACACCGACCCGGCCGAGCCGGCGCGGCACGACCCGGCGGCGCGGCACGACCCGGCGGCGCGGCACGACCCGGCGGCGCGGCACGACCCGGCGGCGCGGCACGACCCGGCGGCGCGGCACGATCCGGCGGCGTACGGGTGCCCGTCTCGGTCGGGTGCGACGGGGTCCGACGTCGCGGGCCCCGTACCCGCGGACGTCCCCGGCATGCGCCTGCCCGGCCTCACCGGGACGCGCGTCACCGACCGCCGTGGCCCCGTGGCCCCGTCGCTCGCGGTCCCGCCCGAGCGCTGAACCGGGCCGCCGCGGCCCGTCCCCCGGCTCCCCGAGGCACCAGGCCCGCCTCGCTCCCGGCGGCGGTCTCCAGCCCCCCGTCCGCGCGGGCGGCGGATCACCGCGCGGGCGGCGGATCACCGCGCGGGCGGCGGATCACCGCGCGGGCGGCGGATCACGGCGAGCAATGGGTCACCGCGCGAGCAATGGGTCACCATGGTGCCGCGGATCACGTCGCGGGCCGCGGATCACCGGGACACCGCGTGGGGTCAGCCGCCGATGCCCAACAGCCCCGACGACGACTGCTGGTCCTGCTCGTCGTCGGGCTCCGGCGTGAGGTCCACCACCGGCGCCCCGGGGACGTTCCCCGAGGTCAGCGAGGACACCCGCTTCTCGTTCTGCAGCTCCTGCATGAGGAACGCCGTCACCAGCGCCCGGGTGATCTTCCGGGTCCGGTGCTGCGGACGGTTCTGCAGCAGGAAGCTCGTCCAGTGCCTGCCCTCGCAGAACCCGAGGTGCCCGGCCTTCTCGATCTCGCGGAGCGTCACGTCGGTGCCGGCCTCGTGCTGGGCGGCGGCGATGCGCTGCGCGTGTCCCTCCATGGGGGCCAGCGAGTCGACGGCGGCGGCAAGGTGCAGCGTCGGGACGGTCACCGCGGCGGCCGCCTCGATCGCGGACGGCTTCACCTCCGACGCGGCGAGGGTCACCAGCGCGCCGAGGCGTTCGCGCCGGGCCGCGGCGAGGACGGCGGCGCCGCCCCCGGTGCCGTGCCCGACCAGCGCGGTCTTGCGGGCGTCGACGCTGACGTGGCCGTCGCCGAGCCGGACGCCGACGCACACGTCGAGGACGGTGTTCAGGTCCGAGGCGAACCGGGCGACGCTCGGGACCGGGCCGCGCTGGGTGTTCGGCGCGGCGGCGACGAAACCCCAGGTCGCGAGGTGGCGCAGCAGCTCGTGGTAGCGGTGCGCGGGCTGCAGCCACGCGTGCCCGAGGACCACGGCGGGCAGCTGGTAGCCCTCCGCGGGGGTGTAGACGATGCCCGGCAGCCCGATCAGGCCCAGGTCGCCGTACTTCACCGGGTTCGGCCCCGGACGCGACAGCACACCGAGGGCGTCCTTGGCCCCCTTCGTCGACGGGGGGCGGGTCACGCTGGTCCGGGCCACGGACGGCACCGTACCGGTGCAGGTCACCGCGTGCCCGCCTCGCACGGACGCCCGGCGTGGCGCCGGACCGACCCGTCGCCGGAAGATCGGCAACCGGGCGTCGATACGCTCATCCGTATGTGTGGCATCGTCGGTTACGTCGGTCATCGGTCCGCACTCGACGTCGTCCTCGGCGGCCTGCGACGACTGGAGTACCGCGGTTACGACTCCGCCGGCGTCGCGCTGCCGGACGGCGGTGAGCTGCTGGTCGAGCGCAAGGCCGGGGCCCTGGTCAACCTGGAGGCACGTCTCGAGGAGATCGGTCGCGACCGGTTCACCGGGACCTCGGGCATCGGGCACACGCGGTGGGCGACGCACGGCCCGCCCACCGACCGCAACGCCCACCCGCACCGCAGCAGCGACGGCAAGGTCGCGGTCGTCCACAACGGCATCATCGAGAACTTCCTGGAGCTGCGCGCCGAGCTGGAGGCGCAGGGCATCTGGGCGGAGTCCGACACCGACACCGAGACCGCCGCGCACCTGGTGGCGCTGGCCCACGCCGACGGCCCGACGAAGGGCGACCTGCCGGCGTCGGTCCGCGCCGTCGCCCGCCGGCTGGAGGGCGCGTTCACCCTGGTGGTGACGCACGCCGACGAGCCGGAGCGGATCGTCGCCGCCCGTCGCAACTCCCCGCTGGTGCTCGGCATCGGCGAGGGCGAGACGTTCCTGGCCTCCGACGTCGCGGCGTTCATCGAGTTCACCCGCGACGCCGTCGAGCTCGGCCAGGACCAGGTCGTGACGATCACCCGCGACGGCTACGACGTCACCGACTTCCACGGGGAGCCGGTCGGGGTCAACCCGTTCGAGGTGACCTGGGACCTCGCCGCCGCCGAGAAGGGCGGCCACGACTACTTCATGCTCAAGGAGATCGAGGAGCAGCCGACCGCGATCGCCGACACCCTGCGCGGGCACCTCGTCGACGGCCGGATCGTCCTCGACGAGCAGCGCCTGACCGACCAGGACCTGCGCGACGTCGACAAGGTCTTCGTCGTCGCCTGCGGCACCGCCTACCACTCCGGGCTGCTCGCGAAGTACGCGATCGAGCACTGGACCCGGATCCCGGTCGAGATCGAGCTGGCCAGCGAGTTCCGCTACCGCGACCCGGTGCTGGACCGCTCGACGCTGGTCGTCGCGATCTCCCAGTCCGGCGAGACCGCCGACACCCTGGAGGCGTTGCGCCACGCGAAGGACCAGAAGGCCCGGGTGCTGGCCATCTGCAACACCAACGGGGCACAGATCCCACGCGAGTCCGACGCGGTCATCTACACCCACGCGGGCCCGGAGATCGGCGTCGCCGCGACGAAGACGTTCACCGCCCAGGTCGCGGCGAACTACCTGGTCGGCCTGGCCCTGGCCCAGGCGCGCGGCACCAAGTACCCGGACGAGGTGGTCCGCGAGTTCGAGGAGCTGGAGGCCATCCCGGCCGCCGTCGCCCACGTCCTGGAGTCGCTCGGCGAGGCCCGCGCCCTCGGGCAGGAGCTGGCGCCGTCGAAGGCGGTGCTGTTCCTGGGCCGCCACGTCGGCTACCCGGTGGCGCTGGAGGGTGCGCTCAAGCTCAAGGAGCTCGCCTACATGCACGCCGAGGCGTTCGCCGCCGGCGAGCTCAAGCACGGCCCGATCGCGCTGATCGAGGACGGGCTGCCGGTCGTGGTGGTGATGCCGTCGCCGAAGGGGCGCGCGGTCCTGCACTCCAAGCTGCTGTCCAACATCCAGGAGATCAAGGCGCGCGGGGCGCGGACCGTGGTCCTCGCCGAGACCGGCGACGAGACGGTGCGCCCGTTCGCCGACCACCTCTTCGAGCTGCCCGCGGTGCCGACGCTGCTGCAGCCGCTGGTCGCGACGATCCCGCTGCAGGTGATCGCGGCCGAGATCGCCCGGGCCCGCGGCTACGACGTCGACAAGCCCCGCAACCTGGCGAAGTCGGTCACCGTCGAGTGATCACCGGTCGTGGAGCGGAGCGTGCGCGACGCGGGCGTCCCGCTCCACAACCGTCGATCATGGTCGCCCGGCGCTAGCCTCGCGGCCATGCACGGGCTCCACACCGCGGACCAGGTACGGGCGGCCGAGGCGGCCATGATGCGCACCGTCGGCGACGAGATGCTGATGCGCCGGGCCGCGGCGGGGCTCGCGCACCACGTGCGGGAGTTCCTCGGCGCGACCTACGGCCGCCGGGTGGTGCTGCTCGTCGGGGCGGGCGACAACGGCGGCGACGCCCTGTGGGCCGGTGCCGAGCTGCGCCGCCGGGGCGCGCACGTCACCGCGGTGCTGCTGGCGCCGGACCGTGCGCACCCGGCGGGCCTCGCCGCGCTGCGCGCCGCACGCGGGCGGGTGCTGGCCCTGCACCCGCCCGGTCCGGCCGCCGGCTCCGGCCCCGCCGCGGGCGGCGACCCCGCCAGCGGCAGCGACCCCGGGCGCAGCACCGGCGGCAGGACCGGCACCGGCACCCCGGCCGCCGGCGGGCTGGACGCGGCGCGGGCGCTGGTGGTGGGGGCGGACGTCGTCGTCGACGGGATCGTCGGCATCTCCGGGCGCGGCGCGCTGCGCGACCCGGCCCCGGAGCTGGTCGCCGCCGCCGACGGGGCGGGTGTGCCGATCGTGGCCTGCGACCTGCCCTCGGGCGTCGACTGCGACACCGGGGCGACCGACGGGCCGCACGTCCGCGCCGCGCTGACGGTCACCTTCGGCTGCCGCAAGCCGGTGCATGCCCTCGCCGCCCCGCTCTGCGGCCCGGTGCGGCTGGTGGACTTCGGGCTCGGGCCCTTCCTCGGGGGGACCGAGCCGCACTCCCGGGTGCTGTCCGACGGCGACGTCGGCGCCCGCTGGCCGGTCCCCGGCCCCGACGACGACAAGTACAGCCAGGGCGTCGTCGGGATCGCCGCCGGGTCGGCCACCTACCCCGGCGCCGCCGTCCTCGCCGCGGGGGCCGCGGCCCTGGCCACCTCCGGGATGGTCCGCTTCGCCGGGTCCGCCGCCGACGAGGTCCGCAGGCACTGGCCGGAGATCGTCGCCACCGGCGACATCACCGACGCGGGCCGCACCCAGGCCTGGGCGGTCGGGCCGGGGCTGGGCACCGGCGGGCAGGGCCGGGCGGTGCTGGAGGAGGCACTGGACCGCGAGGTGCCGCTCTGCCTCGACGCCGACGCGATCACCCTGCTCGCACAGCACGCCCACCTGCGGATGCGCATCCACGGCGAGCCCGTCGTGCTCACCCCGCACGCGGGGGAGTTCGCCCGGATCGCGGGCGAGGTCGGGCCCGACCGGATCGGCGCCGCCCGCCGCGCCGCCGCCGACCTCGGGGTGACGGTGCTGCTGAAGGGGAACGCGACCGTCGTCGCCGCCCCGGACGGACGGGTGCTGGTCGACCCGGCCGCGGACTCCTGGGCCGCGACCGCGGGCTCCGGCGACGTGCTCACCGGCATGATCGGCGCGCTGCTGGCCGCCGGGCTGGACCCGTGGTGGGCGGCGGGCTGCGCGACGCTGGTGCACGCCCGCGCCGCGACGGCGGCCGCCCGCGGGCACGGGCTGCCGCCGGTCCCGGCGCCGGCGTCGGCGATGCAGGCGGCGATCCCGGTCGCGCTGCGGGCGGTACGGGCCGCGGCCTCCCCGTAGTGACCGGGCGAGGGGGTGACCGGACGGCGCCGCAGTGCCGTCGTCGGCGCGGGCGGAGCGCGAGCGGCATCCGACCGGGCCCGGGCGGCTCCGGAACGGCACCGGGCGGCTCCGGAACGGCACCGACACGCTCCGCCGGGCGGCAGGATGCGGCGACGAGGGGACGAAGCGGCACACCGGCGGACCTGCGCCGGGAGCGGGTTGTTAGCGTTCCGCGCGTGCCGAAGATCCTGACCAGCCTCCCCGTCGGCGAGCGCGTCGGCATCGCCTTCTCCGGTGGCCTCGACACCTCCGTCGCGGTCGCCTGGATGCGCGAGAACGGCGCGGTCCCCTACGCCTACACCGCCGACCTCGGACAGCCCGACGAGCCCGACCTCGTCGCCGTCCGCCAGCGCGCGCTGGAGTACGGCGCCGAGGCCGCCCGCGTCGTCGACTGCCGTCGCGCACTGGTCGACGAGGGCATCGCCGCGATCGCCTGCGGTGCCTTCCACATCCGCGCCGGCGGGATGCCCTACTTCAACACCACCCCGATCGGCCGCGCCGTCACCGGCACGCTGCTGGTCCGCGCCATGGCCGACGACGGCGTCTCCATCTGGGGCGACGGCTCGACCTTCAAGGGCAACGACATCGAGCGGTTCTACCGCTACGGCCTGCTCGCCAACCCGGCCCTGCGGATCTACAAGCCGTGGCTGGACGAGGCGTTCGTCGACCAGCTCGGCGGCCGCGCGGAGATGAGCGCCTGGCTGGGCGAGCGGGAGCTGCCCTACCGGGACTCCGCGGAGAAGGCGTACTCGACCGACGCCAACATCTGGGGCGCCACCCACGAGGCCAAGAGGCTCGAGCACCTCGACACCTCGATCGAGATCGTCGAGCCGATCATGGGCGTGCGGTTCTGGGACCCGGCCGTCGCGGTCGAGACCGAGGACGTCACCGTCGAGTGGGAGTCCGGTCGCCCCGTCGCGATCAACGGCACCCGCTACGACGACCCGGTCGCGCTGGTCGCCGAGGCCAACCGGATCGGTGGCCGGCACGGCCTGGGCATGACCGACCAGATCGAGAACCGGATCATCGAGGCCAAGAGCCGCGGCATCTACGAGGCCCCGGCGATGGCGCTGCTGTTCGTCACCTACGAGCGGCTCGTCTCGGCGATCCACAACCACGACTCGCTGTCGGCCTACGAGGAGCAGGGCCGCCGGCTCGGCAGGCTCCTCTACGAGGGCCGCTGGCTGGAGCCGCAGTCGCTGATGCTGCGCGAGTCCCTGACCCGCTGGGTCGGCAACGCGGTCACCGGGTCGGTCACGCTGCGGCTGCGCCGCGGCAACGACTGGTCGGTGCTCGACACCCGCGGCCCCGCCCTGGCCTACGCCGAGGACCGGCTCTCGATGGAGCGCGTCGAGGACGCCCCGTTCACCCCGGGCGACCGTATCGGCCAGCTCACCCTGCGCAACCTGGACCTGGCCGACTCCCGCGCCAAGCTGGAGCAGTACTCGGCCACCGGGATGCTCGGCGGCGAGTTCGGCACCTTCGTCGGCGAGATCGAGGCCGGGCGTGCGGCGGAGATCACCGCGACGCCGTCGGACCCCGACGCCGAGCAGGCCGAGGAGTCCCTCGACCGCGCCGCGATGGAGGCCGGGAACGACTGAGCCGGGCTCGGGGCCGGGCCGCGACGGACCGGGATGCGATGATCGGGGCCGTGCTACCCACGACCGACCCCGCATCCGGTCCGCGGCCCCGGCCCGGATCGGGTGCACCGGCGGCCGAGGCGGTGGTCGATCTCGACGCCGTCCGGCACAACACCCGTTACCTGGCCGGTCTCGCGTCCGGGGCCGAGACGATGGTCGTGGTCAAGGCCGACGGCTACGGCCACGGCGCCGCCGCCGTCGCGCGGGCGGCGCTCTCGGCCGGGGCGACCCGGCTCGGCGTCACCACCCTGGACGAGGCGCTCGCGCTGCGGGCCGCGGGTGTCGACGCGCCGCTGCTGTCCTGGCTGCACCTTGCCGACTCCGACTTCGCCGCCGCCGTCGCCGCCGGGGTGGAGCTGTCGGTGTCCGGCCGCGAGCACCTCGCCGCGGTGCTGGCCGGTGCCCGCGCCGCGGGCCGTCCGGTCCGGCTGCACCTCAAGGCCGACACCGGGCTGTCCCGCAACGGCTGCCCGCCCGGCGAGTGGCCCGCCCTGCTCGACGACGTCGCCGACGGCGTCGCCGACGGCACCTGCGAGGTCGCGGCCGTGTGGTCGCACCTGGCCGCCGCCGACGAGCCGGGCCAGCCCGCCGTCGACAGCCAGGCCGCGCGGCTGCACGCCGCCGCCGCGCTCGCCCGGGACCGCGGGTTCACCCCGCAGCTGCACCTGTGCAACTCGGCGGGCCTGATGACCCGCCCCGACCTGCACCTCGACGTCGTCCGGCCGGGGATCGCCGTCTACGGGCTCGACCCGATCGCCCGCCCCGCCGACAGCCCGCTGCGCCCGGCGATGACGCTGCGCGGCCGGGTCGCGCTCACCAAGACCGTCGAGGCGGGCGAGGGCGTGTCCTACGGCCACGAGTGGGTCGCCCGCGAACCGCGCACCCTCGCCCTGGTGCCGCTGGGCTACGCCGACGGCGTCCCCCGCCGCCTCAACAACGGCGGCCGGATGCGCGTGCGGATCGGCGGCACCGTCCGGCCGGTCGCCGGGAGGGTCTGCATGGACCAGTTCGTCGTCGACTGCGGGCGGCCGGGGGCGCTGCCGGTCGCGATCGGCGACCCGGTCGAGCTGTTCGGCACCGGCGCCGACGGCGGACCGACGGCCCGCGAGTGGGCCGACGAGCTGGGCACCATCCACTACGAGATCGTCACGGGCGTCCGGGGGCGGGTGCGTCGCACGGTGACCGACGGCCGCGGGGGAGTCGCATGAGCCGCAGGGGATGGACCGTCGCCGGGATCGCGGGCGGTGTGGTCGGCGCGGCGGGCGCCGCGGCCGGGGTCGGCGTCGCCGCGCAGCGACGCAAGATCGCCGCCACCCGTCGCAGCCTGGCCACCGAGATGTCCTCGCACGCCGGGACGCCGCCGGGCACCGTCGGCGAGGAGATGTCGGTGATGGCCGACGACGGCGTCCGCATGGCCTGCGAGGTGGTCGCGCCGGCCGACGGCTCCGAGCCCGCGCTGACGGTGGTGCTGGTACACGGTTTCGCCTTGGACCGGCGCACCTGGCAGGAGCAGCGGCCGCACCTGGCCGGGCTGACCGGCCCGTCGGTGCGGATGGTGCTCTACGACCAGCGCAGCCACGGCCGCTCCGAGCGGGCGCCCGCGGACTCCTGCACGATCGACCAGCTCGGCCGCGACCTCGACGCCGTCATCCGCGCGCTGGCCCCCGAGGGTCCCCTGGTGCTGGTGTCGCACTCGATGGGCGGCATGACCGTGATGGCGCTGGCCGAGCAGCACCCGGAGCTGTTCCACGAGCGCGTCGCCGGGGTGGCGCTGGTGTCGACCTCGGCGGGGGAGATGGCGTCCTCGGGGCTGCAGGGCACGTTCCTGTCCCGGCGCAACCCGATCATCCGGACCCTCGGCGGGCTCGCCGCGTGGCAGCCCGGCCTGGTCGAGACCGGCCGGCGCGCGCTGGGCGACATCATCTGGGTGTTCACCAAGCGCTTCGCCTACGGCGACCGCCAGGTCGACCCGCGGATGGTCGACCTCGTCGACACGATGATCGACTCGAACGCCGTCGGCGCGCTCACCGACTTCGTCGACACCCTCGGCACCCACGACCGGCTCGCGGCGCTGCCCGGCCTGTCCGGCTGCGAGGTGCTCGTCCTGGCCGGCGACGGCGACCGGATCATCCCGTGGCGGCACAGCGAGGTCATCGCCGAGGCGATCCCGACCGCCCGGCTGGTGCGCCTGCCCGGGGTCGGGCACATGCCGATGCTGGAGCAGCCCGAGGTCGTCGACGCCGAGCTCGACGCGCTGATCGCACGCACCACCGAGCGCACCGCGGGTGGCGGGCTCCGGGCCAAGCGCCCGCCGCAGCTCACCGACACGACCGACGACGAGCAGGCCGACGCGGGCGGCGGCGCGTTGCAGGGGCTGCTGCGCAGCGCGGGCCGGGTCCGCCGCGGCAGCCGCGCCCCGGCCCGGGCCGGCCGGTCCCGGAAGAAGGACCGGCCGTGATCCCCGCTCCCGGCGCGGACGCCGTCGTCACGGAGCTGCCGACCGTCGCCGACACCGAGTCTTTCGGCGAGACGGTCGGGCGCGAGCTGGTCGCCGGTGACGTCGTGCTCCTGGCCGGGCCGCTCGGCGCGGGCAAGACCGCCCTGGTCCGCGGCCTGGCCCGCGGGCTCGGGGTGACCGGCACGGTGGCCTCGCCGACGTTCGTGATCGCCCGCGAGCACCCCTCCGCGGGCGACGGCCCGGCCCTGGTGCACGTCGACGCCTACCGGCTGGGCGGCCCCGACGGGAACGTGGACGTCGCGGCCGAGCTGGACGACCTCGACCTCGACACCGAGCTGGACCGGGCGGTCGTCGCCGTCGAGTGGGGGGTCGGGGTCGCGGAGCGGCTCGCCGGGTCCGCGGTGACGATCGCGCTGGAGCGCCGCGACGACGACACCCGGGTCGCGACGCTGCGCCGCACCGCGCGTCCGTAGGCTCGCGGGCGTGCTGGTACTGGCCCTCGACACCGCGACGACCGTCGTCACCGCCGGTCTCGTCGACCTCGGCCCCGACGGCGGGCCGCGGACCCTCGCCGCCCGCGCGCACGACGGCCGCCGCCACGGCGAGCTGCTGATGCCCGCGGTCCGGGCGTCGTGCGCCGAGGCGGGCCACGCGCTCGCCGAGGTCGGGGCGGTGGTCGTCGGCGCCGGTCCGGGCCCGTTCACCGGGCTGCGGGTCGGGATCGCCTCGGCCGCGGCGCTCGGCCACGCCCTCGACGTGCCGGTGCACGGCGTCGTCACCCACGACGCCCTCGCCTGGGGGCTGCACACCGGCGGGAACCTGCTGGTCGTCACCGACGCCCGGCGCAAGGAGGTGTACTGGGCCGCCTACGACGCCTCCGACCCCGCCGACGCCCACTCGGTCCGCCGGCTGACCGGCCCGGCCGTCGAGGCCCCGGAGGTGCTGGCCGCGCGGCTGGACGAGCTGGCGATCGGCACCGTGGCCGGTGACCCGGCGTTCGCCGAGCGGCTCGGCCGCGACATCGGCGGCCCCGGCGCCCCGACCGTCGACGGGCTGGTCGGCGTCGCCGCGGCGGACCTGCTCGCCGGCCGGGCCCCCGCACCGGTCGAGCCGCTCTACCTGCGCCGCCCCGACGCCGCCCCGCCGACCGGGCGCAAGCGCGTCACCGCGTGAACGCCACGGTCTCCCTGGGCCCCCTGTACCGGGCCGACGCGGCGCGCTGCGCGGAGCTGGAGGCGATCCTGTTCCCCGGGGACGACCCGTGGAGCGCGCAGGCCTTCCGCGACGCCGTCTCCTCCGGCCAGCTCTACCTCGCCGCCCGCGCCGCTGACGAGCTGGTCGGCTACGCGGGGCTCGCCGTCGTCGCCGGGCCGCCGATGGCCGAGGCGGAGGTGCACACGATCGGTGTCGATCCGGCCTGGCAGGGCCACGGCATCGGCCGTGCGCTGCTGCGGGGCCTGCTCGCCGTCGCCGACGAGCTGGCGGCGACGGTGTTCCTGGAGGTCCGCACCGACAACGTCCCGGCCCGCACGCTGTACGAGAGCCACGGGTTCACCGTGGTCGGGCTGCGCAAGCGCTACTACCGGCCGTCGATGGCCGACGCCCACACGATGCGCCGCGACCGCGTGCGGAAGGCCGCTCAGGACGTCGCGGACAGGTAGGACAGCAGGCGCAGCTCGTCGTCGGTGAGCTCCAGGGTGAGCATCGGAAGCAGCTGCTCCAGCTGCCCGACGGTGCGGGCGCTCGCGATCGGCGCGGTCACCGCGGGCTGCGCGGCCAGCCAGGTCAGGGCGATCGCCGGGACCGGGACGCCGTAGCCGGCGGAGATCTCGTCGAGCCCGGCCAGCACGGCACGGCCGCGGGAGTCCAGGTAGGCCGCCGCGCCCTCGGCCCGCGGGCCGTGCGGTACGGGGGAGTCGGGCCGGTACTTGCCGGTCAGGAAGCCCTTCGCCAGCCCGAAGTACGGGTGGACGGCCAGCTTCTCGGACTCGGCGAGCGGGGCGAGGCCCGCCTCGAAGTCGTCGCGCTCCATGAGGTTGTAGTGCGGCTGGACCGCGGTGAACGCGGTCAGCCCGTCGCGCGCGGAGATCTCCAGCGCCGACCGCACCCGCTCCGGGGAGAAGTTCGACGCGCCGGTCTCCCGGACCAGGCCCTCGCGGACCAGGGCGTCGAACGCGTCGAGGGTCTCCTCCTGCGCGGTCGCCTCGTCGTCGCGGTGGGCGTAGTAGAGGTCGATCCGGTCGGTGCCCAGGCGACGCAGGGAGTCCCGCGCGGCGGCGGCGACGTTCTCCGCCGACAGGCCCTCGCGGCCGGGCAGGGCGCCGACCTTCGTCGCGAGGTGCAGCGCGTCGCGGTTGCCGCGGGCGGCCATCCACTCGCCGAGGATCGTCTCGGACTCGCCGCCGGAATTCCCCGGGGCGCGCCACGTGTAGGAGTCCGCGGTGTCGATCATCCGTCCGCCGGCGGCGACGAACGCGTCGAGGACGGCGAACGAGGTGTCCCTGTCCGCCGTCCAGCCGAACACGTTCGCGCCGAGAACCAGGTCAGCCACGGACGCGAACCTACCCCGCTACAGCGCGCGCAGCCCCGGGCGCCGGTCGGTGGTGACGAACCGCCCACGGGTCTGCACCGGGGCGCCCGGCTGCGTCACGAACGGCACCACCTTGAACTCCGCCTCCATCCGGTCCGCGGTGAACCGGGTGCTGACGTAGCCGCGGCGGTTGTCGTGGAACCGGATGTGCGGGTTCTCGGCGAGGACGGCGTCGGAGCCGTTCTGCTTCTCCGAGCCGTCGCCGCCGGAGGTGATCGAGCTGGACACCAGCTCGGTGCCGATCACCGGCGAGGCGGGGTCGTCGAAGCGGCGCTTCACGTCGGCGCCCCAGTGCGCGTGCACGTCGCCGGTGAGCACGACGAGGTTGCGGGCGCGGCCGCGCCGCGTGGCCGCGATCCAGGAGTCGACGACGCGGTCGCGCGAGCCGGGGTAGCCGTCCCACGCGTCGGGGTTGAAGCCGCGCCCGGCGCCCGGGGTGAAGTCGACCTGGGAGAAGAACACCTGCTGGCCCAGCACGTCCCAGCGGGCGCGGGAGCGGGCGAAGCCGTCGGCGATCCAGCGCTCCTGCGCGGAGCCGGGCAGCGAGCGGGCGGGGTCGGTGCGCTCCGCGCAGTCGCTGCGGAACTCGTCGCCGCAGGGCTGGTCGCCGCGGTACTGGCGGGTGTCGAGCATGTGGAAGGTGACCAGGCCGCCCCAGCCGACGCGGCGGTACAGCCGCATGGCCGCGCCGCGGGGGCGCTGGGCGGCGCGCAGCGGCAGGTTCTCCCAGTACGCCCGGAACGCCGCGGTCCGCCGCGCGGTGAAGTCGCCGGGCGGGTCGAGCGGGAGCTCCCGGACGTCGGCGGCCCAGTTGTTCTCGACCTCGTGGTCGTCGAACACGACGAGCCAGGGCGCGGCCGCGTGCGCGGCCTGCAGGTCGGCGTCGGCCCGGTACTGGGCGTGCCGCTGTCGGTAGCCGGCCAGCGTCGTCGTCTCCGGGCCGGCGTGGTCGCGGACGTTCCCGCCGGGCGCGACGTAGTCCTGCGCCGGGTACTCGTAGATGTAGTCGCCCAGGTGCAGCAGCACGTCCGGGCGCTCCTCGGCCATCCGCCGGTAGGCGGTGAACCACCCGTGCTCGAACTGGGAGCACGAGGTGAAGGCCATGTGCACCGGTGTCATCGCCGCGGGCGGGGGCGCGGTGCGGGTGCGGCCGGCGTCGGAGACGGTGCGGCCCACGCGGAAGCGGTAGTGGTAGTCGCGGCCGGGCCGCAGGCCGGGCACCTCGACGTGCACGCTGTGGCCCGCCTCCGGGCCGGTCCGGACCCGGCCGCGGCGCACGACGCGGGTGAAGCGCTCGTCGTCGGCGATCTCCCACTCGACGTCGGTGGCCCGGTTCCCGAGCCCGCCCAGGCCGTCCTCGGCGACGGGGTCGGTGGCGAGCCGGGTCCACAGCACGACCGAGGTCGGATCGGGTTCCCCGGAGGCGACGCCGAGCCCGAACGGGTCGCCCGGCGGTCGGGCCGGGGCGGGTCCGGGCGCCGCGGCGGCGGCGCCGGGCAGCAGGGGTGCGGCGGCGGTGACGGCGGCGGCGGTGAGTCCGGCGCGCAGCAGCGAACGGCGGGAGGTGACCACGATGTGCAGTGCAACGCTCCCGATCGAGTGACGCCCGGCGGCCGGGCGGCGAGTAGGTGAACAACGGGCGACGACCGGGAACTCCCGACACGCCCGAACGGCGCGGTTGAGCCCCCGCTCGGCTTCTGGCACTCTCATGGATAGAGTGCCAATGCGCGCGGCGGACGACATCCGCCCCGGCACCCGCGACGGCGGGGCGGGAGTCGCCACGTGCGCGCTGTGTGACACCGCTAGAGAACCCGTGACACCGGATTCACCCCAGGAAGGGGAGGTCATCGTCGTGGCGAACATCAAGCCGCTCGAGGACAAGCTCGTCGTCCAGGCCAGCGAGGCGGAGACCACCACCGCCTCCGGCATCGTCATCCCGGACACCGCCAAGGAGAAGCCCCAGGAGGGCAAGGTCCTGGCCGTCGGCCCGGGCCGGGTGGACGACAACGGCAACCGCGTCCCGCTCGACGTGGCCGTCGGCGACGTCGTCATCTACTCGAAGTACGGCGGCACCGAGGTCAAGTACAACGGCGAGGAGTACCTGATCCTCTCCGCGCGCGACGTGCTGGCCGTCGTCAACTGACGCGAGGCACCACCTGACGTACCGCCCCGGGTGGTCCACCCCCAAGGGTGGCCCGCACCGGGGCGGTCGCGTCTCTCCCCCCGAGAACCCGAGTATCCGAGAGGCAGCGAGAACACGACATGGCGAAGCAGATCAGCTTCGACGAGGAGACCCGTCGCGCGCTCGAGCGCGGCGTGAACCAGCTCGCCGACGCGGTGAAGGTGACGCTCGGCCCGCGCGGCCGGCACGTCGTCATCGACAAGAAGTTCGGCGGCCCGACCGTCACCAACGACGGCGTCACCATCGCCCGCGAGGTCGACCTCGAGGACCCGTTCGAGAACCTCGGCGCGCAGCTGGCGAAGACCGTCGCCACCAAGACCAACGACGTCGCGGGTGACGGCACCACCACCGCCACCGTGCTCGCCCAGGCGCTGGTGAAGGAGGGCCTGCGCAACGTCGCCGCGGGCGCCGCGCCGTTCGCGCTGGGCCAGGGCATCGCCGCGGCCTCGGCCAAGGTCTCCGAGGTGCTGCTGGCGAAGGCCACCCCGGTCGACGCCAAGAGCCACATCGCGCAGGTCGGCGCCATCGCCTCGCGCGAGCAGGAGATCGGCGACCTGATCGCCCAGGCGATCAACACCGTCGGCAAGGACGGCGTGATCACCGTCGAGGAGGGCTCGACCCTCTCGACCGAGCTGGAGATCACCGAGGGCCTGCAGTTCGACAAGGGCTACCTGTCGCCGTACTTCGTCACCGACTCCGAGTCCATGGAGGCGGCGCTCGACGACCCGTACATCCTGCTGCACCGCGACAAGATCGGGTCCATCCAGGACCTGCTGCCGCTGCTGGAGAAGGTGCTCGGCGAGGGCAAGCCCCTGCTGATCATCGCCGAGGACGTCGAGGGCGAGGCCCTGTCGACCCTGGTCGTCAACTCGATCCGCAAGACCGTCAAGGTCGCCGCGGTCAAGTCGCCGTTCTTCGGTGACCGCCGCAAGGCGTTCATGGACGACCTCGCGGTCGCCACCGGCGGTCAGGTCATCAACCCCGAGGTCGGCCTGAAGCTGAACGAGGCCGGACTCGAGCTGCTCGGCCGCGCGCGGCGCGTCGTCGTCACCAAGGACGCGACCACGATCGTCGAGGGCGCCGGGTCCAAGACCGACGTCGAGGGCCGTGTCGCGCAGCTCAAGCGCGAGATCGAGGAGTCCGACTCCGACTGGGACAAGGAGAAGCTCCAGGAGCGCCTGGCCAAGCTCTCCGGCGGCGTCGCGGTGATCAAGGCCGGTGCGGCGACCGAGACCGCGCTCAAGGAGCGCAAGCACCGCATCGAGGACGCCGTCGCGGCGACCCGTGCGGCGGTCGAGGAGGGCATCGTCCCCGGCGGCGGTTCCGCGCTGGTGCACGCCGCGGCCGAGCTCGCCGACGGCCTGGGCCTGACCGGTGACGCCGCGACCGGTGTCGCGATCGTCCGCAAGGCGCTCTCGGCGCCGCTGTACTGGATCGCCGAGAACGGCGGCGACGAGGGCGCGATCGTCGTGTCCAAGGTCGCCGAGGGCGGCTGGGGGACCGGGTACAACTCGGCCACCCGCTCCTACGGCGACCTGATCGCCGACGGCGTCATCGACCCGGTCAAGGTGACCCGGTCGGCCGTGGAGAACGCCGCGTCCATCGCGCGCATGGTGCTGACCACCGAGAGCGCCGTGGTGGACAAGCCGGAGAAGGCCGACCCGGCCCCGGCCGGTGGCCACGGGCACGGTCACTGACCCGGTCCGAGCACGACGACGGCGGGCGACCCTCGGGTCGCCCGCCGTTGTGCGTTGCGGGGCAGGAAGTGGATGTGCCGTCCGACGGGAGATGGGAGCCCCCGACGGTCGGGGCGCTCTCAGGCGGTGTGAACGGGAATCTCCACCGGCTGGACGGTCGCCTCGGCGGCGACCTTGAGCGTGCGGCGCGGACCGCGGATGATCGCGTCCCGCTCGGACTCGGACAGGCCGCCCCAGATGCCGTAGGGCTCGTGCACCTTCAGGGCGTGCTCGCGGCACTGCTGCACCACGGGGCACTCGGAACAGACCTGCTTCGCTCGGGTCTCACGACGGGCCCGGGCGGGACCGCGCTCACCCTCGGGATGGAAGAAGAACGCGCTGTCCATCCCCCGGCAGGCTCCCTCCATCTGCCAGTCGTAGATGTCGGCGACCGGGCCGGGAAGCCTCCGGATGTCCGCCATGTTCGTCACCTGCCTTCGCTATCGAACCTGACGTCGCTCAGATTCCCTGGCCAGGGCGGCCGCAAACCTGATTCGAGGTGAACGATGGTGCACGGCCGACCGGGTGGTGCACGGCGAGCGCCGTCGGCGGGGGTCCGGGCCCTGCTCACCGGGGCGGTGACGGACCGGGAGGTGGCCGCGGCGGCGCGCCCGGACGGGCCGGCGGAGCTGCGGTGGGCGGCCGCGGTCGCCCGGGGCGCCTCCGGGCACTACGCGGCCGCGGCCGCGCTGCTCGACGGGGTGCGCCGCGACCCGGTGGCCGGGGTCGTGCTGCGGGCGCACGCGACCCTCACCCGGGCCTCTCACCTGCGCCAGCTCGGCGGGCACCGCGCCGCGGCCGCGCTCGACGGCGCCGCGCTCCGGCTGGTGCTGCCGGGCGCGGGGACCCCGGGTGCCCCCGGGCCGTGGGGTCTCGACCGCGCCGCGGCCGTCGCCGACGCGCTGACCGGGCTCGCCGCCGACGCCCTCGGCCGTCTCGACGCCGCGACCGCCGCCGTGCTGCTGCGCCGGGCCGGGCCGTGGTGCGGCCCGCACGGTCACCGCACCCGGGTCCGCCACGGCTGGGTGGCCGCGGAGACCGCGCTGGTCGCGGGGGACCCGGCCGCGGCGCTCGCCGCCGCCGACGAGGCACTGACCGGTGCGCAGGCGCTCGGGTCCACTCGGCACGTGCTCAAGAGCCGCCTGGTCCGGGCGGTCGCCGCCGGGGTGGCGGGGCACGACCGGGCGGGCGTCGTCGCCGAGCTCGACGCGGTGGCCGCGGACGCGCTCGTGCACGGACTGCCCCCGCTGCACCGCCCGGCGCTGCTCGCCCGGGCCGACCTCACCGGGCCGGGCCCGGGGCCGGACGGGGAACCGGATCCGGCCGGAGGTGGCCCGGATGCCGTACCCGCTCGGCCGCACCGCGGGCTCACGGGGGCCGATCGGGCGACGCCGGAGGCCGGTTCCGGACCGGTCGCCGGAGCGCGACACGCCGGAGCGTCACCATTCGATACGCGCAGTCGCCGAGCGGATGCGGAGGGTCGCCGACATGCGCCGTTGCACACGGTGAGCGTCCTCTATACGCGAAGTGACCGTAGCGGGCGAGAGCTGCTGCGGGAGCAGTGCCCGGAGTCCGGCCCGGACGATGTACCGTACGGACTACTCCATTCGGCGACGCTTCACCCACATGACGCTGATGCACGTGGGTCAGAGCGCCGAACGGAGGGCACAAAATCGCCCCGACCGTGTCAAGGTGAGAGTGTCACCCGCCGATTCGGAGGGTGAAGAATCACCCGGCTGCAGGAAGCTGCAGGAAGGAATCGTCGTGACGACGGTACTCATCTGCGACGATCGTCGCAGCGTCCGCGAGGGACTGACTCGCGTCATGTCCGCGGTCCCGGGGGTCCAGCGCATCGACTGCGTCGCCCACGGGGACGAGCTCCTCGCCCGCTACGCCCGCCAGTCCGTCGACGTCGTCCTGGTCGGGACGCAGCGTGCTGTTCCCACCGGGGTGGAGGCCACCCGACGACTGGTGGCCGCCCACCCGCAGGCCAACGTCATCGTCTTCGGAGCCCCGGACGACGCCGGCAGCATCGCCGCCGCCATCGCCGGGGGAGCACGCGGCTACCTGCGCTGGGACGCCTCCCGTCCCGAGCTGGTCGCCGCGCTGGCACACACCCTGGCCAGCACCTCGGTGCCGACCCCGCGCGTCCCCACCGACCCGGGGGTCCAGCTCACCGAGCGCGAGCTCCAGGTGTTGCGCGGGATGAGCCAGGGCAAGAGCAACGGCCAGATCGGCCGCGAGCTCTACCTGTCCGAGGACACCGTGAAGACCCACGCCCGCCGGCTGTTCCGCAAGCTCGGCGTCCGCGACCGCGCACAGGCGGTGGCCCACGGCTTCCGGCGCGGCCTGGTGTCCTGACCGGGTCCCCACCCGGAACGGCACGACCACGCACCGCCGAGCGACCGACCCCGAACCGGCCGCTCCACCCCACCCGTACGCGGGTGGGCATCGTGAGCCGGACCGACCCCCGCGGTCCGGCTCCACGCCCCCGGACACCCCCGTGTCCGGCCCACGTACCCGGGCCGCTGCAGCTACCGCGGCCCGCACCCGGGACACCACGCCCGGGACATCGCTCCGACCGGCTCCGGCCGGTCCGGCGCCCCGGTGACGGGACGCCGGTCGTGCTCCCCGCGACCGGACCCCCGCCGGGGTCCGCGGCCGGCCCGGCCGAGGCCGACCACGGATCCGCCGGATGTCGTCATCGTCCGCCTCCGATCGGCCCTCGTCCGACGAGCGGTCGGCGGGACGCCGGGAATCGTCACCCGGCGTCCCCCGCGTCCCCGGAATCACACGCGTCACCGCAGTCCCGCGGCCCCGGCCGCGACCCGTCCGGATTCCGCGCCGAACCGGATGCGACCCGCGCCGGGCGGTCCACGGCCGGTGATCGGGCGCGGACGATCTTCACTGCGTCCGGTGACCGCATTCTGCGGTGGGTGACGAACCGCTCGCCGACCGTGGCCGCCCCGTGGACGTGTTGCGGTGCGGCACCACGCAACCCGGAACCGTGCACGATCGTCTGATCTGGCATGGAGCGACTCCCGTCGGCGAGCCCCGCTCGGATACGGTGGATCCGAGCCGATCTCACCTGCGCGAACGCGGGTCGCCTCCACGATCGGATGACACTGCTGGATGCTCGTAACGCCTGGGCGGTTCCCCACGATGAGTGAATCAAGAGACGTTCCCGACGAGTGGATCGAAGCGGCCATGGCCGGCGATCGGTCCGCGGTCGAGCGCGTTCTCGCCATGATTCGGCCCCTCGTCGTGCGCTACTGCCGCGCCCGTCTGGGGACCGACCGAGGGTCCGTCTCGGCGGACGATGTCGCCCAGGAGGTCTGCGTGGCCGTGCTCACGGCGTTGCCGGGGTACCGGGTGCAGGGTCGCCCGTTCCTCGCCTTCGTCTACGGCATCGCGTCCCACAAGGTCATCGACGCGCACCGGGCTGCGTCCCGGAACCGCTCCGAACCGATGGCCGACGTGCCGGACCGCGTGGAGTCGTCCGACGGCCCGGAGTCCCGGGCCCTGCAGGTGGAACTGTCGGAGGAGATGTCCAAGCTCCTGGAGATCCTTCCGGACAAGCATCGGGAGATCATCGTGTTGCGCGTGGTCGTGGGTCTGTCCGCGGAGGAGACCGCGGCAGCCGTCGGCTCCACCCCGGGTGCCGTCCGCGTCGCCCAGCACCGGGCGCTGGCCCGGCTGAGGAAGATGATGAGTGAGGAGGTGGTCCGGGATGCGTGACCAGGGTCCGCACGGTCCGGACTTCCCCCCACCGCCCGGTGAGGGCTGGGAGCGTCCGCCCGCACCGGTGACGCGTGGCCGCTTCGGCGAGCCCCGCCCGCCCCGTACGAACGGCCACTCCCACCCGCTCGGCCATCAGGGTCACCCGGTGCCGCTCGACGGGCGCACCGCCCCGCAGCCGGTGGTGCAGCGGCACGCCGCCCGCGCCGACGAGTGGGACGACCTCGACGGCTTCGAGGACGACGGCCCGATCGACCTCGTCGAGCTCCAGGCCGACGACGAGCTGATCAACGCCCTGTCCTCCGGGCTCGGGGTGTCCGGCCCCGGCCGGCGCGGCTACGACGTCGACGACCACCTGGCCGCGATGCTCTCGTCCTGGAAGGACGAGGTCGACCGCGACCCGATCCCGCAGCTGCTCGACGCCGACGAGGCCGTGCAGATCCTGCAGCCGGCGAAGCCGTCGCGGAAGGTCTCCTTCCTGCGCCCGCTCGTCGCCGCCGCGGCGGTCGCGGCGTGTGCGCTGGCCGTCGTCTCGATCAGCGCGCACGAGGCCCAGCCGGGCGACGCCCTGTGGGGTGTCTCCCGGGTGCTCTACAGCGAGCGCGCCGACCAGGTGCAGGCCGCGACCACGCTGCGCGAGGGCATCGAGCGGGTCAACGCCAAGCTCGCCGCCGGGGACACCGTCGGTGCGCAGCAGGAGCTCGCCGCGCTCGGCCCGCTGGTGGACCGCACCGCGCCGGACCTGCGCAACGACTTCGAGCAGCAGAGCCGGTTCCTGAACCAGAAGGTCGCCGAGACCCCGCCGGGCACGCCGACCGACCCACGGTCGCCGCTGCGCGACGGGACCCCGGCCCCGCCGCCCCCGGTCTCCGAGGGCGGCGAGGACACCCCGACGCCGGCCCCGCAGCCGTCGGAGGGGTCGACCACCCCGGGCGGCCCGACCTCGCCGGAGGCCACCACCGACCCGTCCGTGCTGAACGGGCCGGGTGAGACCTCGCCCACGACGTCGCCGTCGCCGTCGGAGACCTCGCCGACGACGGAGGGACAGGCGGACCCGACGACCCCGACGACGTCGCCCACGACCCGCCCCACCGCGGCCGGGGAGGGGCAGAGCGACCCGTCGGACGACACCACGACCCCGCCCCCGTCGTCGACGTCGACCGGCGCGGTGAGCAGCACGCCGAACTGACGCGGTCCGGCACGCAGTACGGCGAAGGGCCCCGGAGGATCTCCTCCGGGGCCCTTCCGCGTGGGTCGGGGGTGCCGCGCTCAGTCGGCGAGGGTCGCGTCGGCGTACCCGCGGCAGTACTCCCACGTGACGTAGTGCGCCGGGTCCGGGTCGTAGGCCGGCTCGTGCGGCCGCATCCGGCCCTCGTCGAGGAGCTGCTGCAGGCTCGCGCGCAGCAGGTTCCACTCGTGGAAGTGCTGCTCGCCGCAGTCCGCGCAGTCGACGACGATCCCGCGGACGCCCCGGTCCGCCAGCAGCGCCTGGTACACGGCCAGGTCGGCCAGGTCGGCGAGGATCTCGCCGCGGTCGGTCTCGTTCAACGGGGGTACCTCGGAGTCACCGGAACCCGGCCACGGGCCGTCACCACGGTCGTCGTGGGCCTGCATCGAGAGCGCAGGGTCATCCGGGTCTCCGGCGAACGGGTCCGGTGGCAGCGCCTCTGGTGACACGGCGTACACGGTACCGGTGCAGGAGAGTCGGGCCCCGGCCCACCCAGGGTTGGTGGACGTACGATGGCGGCCTGCGGCGGGAGCCCGCCGTCAGCGTCGACCGCACCGCCTCGACAACACCGGTTCGACAACACCGCTTCGACCGCAAGAGGAGCCCCGGAGAGATGACGAGCGAGATGGGCGGCCTGCCGGACAAGTTCGCGATGCTCGGACTGACCTTCGACGACGTGCTGCTGCTGCCCGCCGAGTCGGACGTGATCCCCAGCTCGGCCGACACGTCGAGCCAGGTGACCCGCCGGGTGCGGGTCCAGGTTCCGCTGGTGTCGTCCCCGATGGACACCGTCACCGAGTCCCGGATGGCCATCGCGATGGCCCGCGCCGGCGGTCTCGGCGTGCTGCACCGCAACCTCTCCCCGGACGCCCAGGCGGCCCAGGCCGAGGTCGTGAAGCGGTCCGAGGCCGGCATGGTCACCGACCCGGTGACCTGCAGCCCCGACGCGACGCTGGCCGACGTCGACGCCCTGTGCGCCAAGTTCCGGATCTCCGGTGTGCCGGTGACCGACGAGACCGGCCGGCTGGTGGGGATCATCACCAACCGCGACATGCGCTACGAGGTCGACACCGACCGGCCCGTGTCGGAGGTCATGACCCGCGCGCCCCTGGTGACGGCCAAGGTCGGCGTCACCGCGGAGGCGGCGCTGGGCCTGCTGCGCCGGCACAAGCTGGAGAAGCTGCCGATCGTCGACGGCGACGACATGCTGCGCGGCCTCATCACGATCAAGGACTTCAACAAGACCGAGCAGTACCCGCTGGCGACCAAGGACCCGGACGGGCGGCTCGTCGTCGCCGCCGCGGTCGGGGTCGGCGACGACGCCTACGCCCGCTCGATGCAGCTCGTCGACGCCGGTGTGGACGTCCTGATGGTCGACACCGCGCACGGCCACTCGCGCCGGGTGCTGGAGACCGTGGCGAAGCTGCGCGCCGAGGTCGGCGACCACGTCGACGTCGTCGGCGGCAACGTCGCCACCTACGAGGGCGCCAAGGCGCTCGTCGAGGCGGGCGCGGACGCGGTGAAGGTCGGCGTCGGGCCGGGCTCGATCTGCACCACCCGCGTCGTCGCCGGGGTCGGCGCCCCGCAGATCACCGCGATCTACGAGGCCACCCGGGCGTGCGCCCCGGCCGGCGTCCCGGTCATCGGCGACGGCGGCATCCAGTACTCCGGCGACGTCGCCAAGGCCATCGCGGCCGGCGCGTCGACGGTCATGCTGGGCTCGCTGCTGGCCGGCACCGCGGAGTCGCCCGGCGAGGTCGTGCTCGTCGGGGGCAAGCAGTTCAAGACCTACCGCGGGATGGGCTCGCTCGGCGCCATGCAGGGCCGTGCCGGTGCCGCGGGCCGGTCCTACTCCAAGGACCGCTACGCCCAGGACGACGTGCTCAGCGAGGACAAGCTCGTCCCCGAGGGCATCGAGGGCCGGATCCCGTTCCGCGGGCCGCTGTCCTCGGTCGTGCACCAGCTCGGCGGCGGGCTGCGCTCGGGTATGGGCTACGTCGGCGCGCAGACCATCCCGGACCTGCAGCAGGCGCGCCTGGTGCGGATCACCGCGGCGGGTCTCAAGGAGAGCCACCCGCACGACATCACGATGACCGTCGAGGCCCCGAACTACGCCGCCCGCTGACCCCACCCCTCGGCACTCATGGAGCTTTGGTCCGGTGCCACCGGACCAAAGCTCCATGAGTGCGGCGCTGGGGCGGCGGCGGTGGGGCGGCGCTGGGGCGGGAGCGCGGGGCGCGGGGAGGCAGGTCGCGGCGCCCCGCGGGGGTGCGGCCGCGGCGCGCCACCTAGGGTGTGCGGCGTGCGTGACCTCGTGGAGATCGGGATGGGCCGGGAGGCCCGTCGTGCCTACGACCTCGACCAGATCGAGATCGTCCCGTCGCGGCGTACCCGCAGCTCGAAGGCCGTCTCGACGGCCTGGCAGCTCGATGCCTACCGCTTCGACATCCCGCTGATGACCCATCCCACCGACGCGGTGGTGTCGCCGGACTCGGCGGTGCGGATCAGCGAGCTCGGCGGGCTGGGGGTGCTGAACGCGGAGGGCCTGTGGGCCCGGCACGCCGACCCGAAGGGCGCGTTGGAGCGTGTCGTCGCGGCGGCGACGGGGGACGAGCCGGACTCCGCGGTGGCGCTGCTGCAGGAGCTGCACCAGGCCCCCATCCAGCAGGACCTGATCACCGAGGCGCTGCGTCCGCTGCGCGACGGCTCGCACACGGTGGCGGCGCGGGTCAGCCCGCAGCGCGCCCGTGAGCTGACCCCGGCGCTGCTCGCCGCGGGCGTCGAGATCCTCATCGTGCAGGGCACGATCATCTCCGCCGAGCACGTCTCGGACGGCGAGCCCCTCAACCTCAAGGACTTCATCGCCGAGCTGGACGTCCCGGTCGTCGCCGGCGGGGTGGGCGACTACCGCACCGCGCTGCACCTGATGCGCACCGGCGCCGCCGGCGTCATCGTCGGGTACGGACAGTCCACCTCCACCACCACCGACGAGGTGCTGGGGGTCGGGGTCCCGATGGCGACCGCGATCGTCGACGCCGCGGCCGCCCGCCGCGACTACCTCGACGAGACCGGCGGCCGGTACGTGCACGTGATCGCCGACGGCGGCATCGGCACCTCCGGTGACATCGCCCGCGCCGTGGCCTGCGGCGCCGACGCGGTCATGCTCGGCGAGCAGCTCGCCGAGGCCGCGGAGGCCCCCGCCGGCGGGCTGTACTGGACCTCGTCCGCGGCGCACCCGTCGCTGCCGCGCTCGGAGGTCACCGGCCTCGCGCGGTCCGGGCGGACCCTGGAGCAGGTGCTGTTCGGGCCGACCGACAGCCCGTTCGGCACGACGAACCTGTTCGGCGCGCTGCGCCGGGCGATGGCGAAGACCGGCTACTCCGACCTCAAGGAGTTCCAGCGGGTCGGGCTGAACCTGCGGACCTGAGTCACCCCTCGGCGGTCACGGCCGCCACGAACTCCGCCGCCCGCTCCCGCAGCCCGGCCCGCCGCTCGTCGACGGTCGTGCCGGGGGTGGGCTTGAGCGCGGCGGTCGCCGTCTCGACGCGGACGTGCTCGGCGCAGGCCAGGTCGGCGCAGATGTAGGTGCCGACGGTGTCGCCCTGGCGCCCCTTCGCGCCGCGGCGCGGGGCGGCGAACAGCGCGACCCCGCCGACGGTGTGGGTGGTCCGGCACAGCGCGCACATCGCCGCCGCGCGGGCGGCGCCGGTGGCGGCGCGCAGCACGACACCGGCCGGGCCGTCGTCGGTGGGCACCAGCAGCACCCCGCGGTCGGGGGCCTTCGGGTCGCGCCAGCCGTGGACGTCGTCGAGCCGGTCGGGGTCCAGGTCGCGGACCCACGCGGGCAGGACCATCCGCGTCGCCTCCCCCTTGGAACAGTTGGTGAGGGCGCGGCGGATCCGGGTCTCGGTCGGGCTGGTCACGGCGGGCCACGCTAGGCGCCTGTCGCGGCGGGGGTCGAGCGGGTTTCGGCGCGGTAGGTTCGACGGCGACGCCGTCGTCCGCCAGGAGGAGCCCGCCGATGAGCCGCCCCACCGCCGGAGCCGCCATGGGCGGCGGACGGGCCTTTGTCGACGCGACCGGGACCCCGGTGCCGCTGCGCGGACCGGTCGTGCGGGTGGTGGCGACCGACCCCCGGGTGGGGGAGCTGCTGCTGGAGCTGGGCGCGCAGCTGGTCGGCTGCGCGGGGACGCTCGACGGCGTCGACCCGGTCGGCGACGACCGCAGCCCGGACCCGCGGGCGGTGCGGGCACTGCGCCCGGACGCGATCGTCACCGGGACCGCCGACGGCCGCTACGACCTGGCCGACCCGGCGCTGCTCGGACGGCTGCGCGACATCGCGCCGACGGTCGCCGTCGACCTGGGACGCCGCGCCGCGAGCGCCGCGGACCTGCGGGCGCTGCTCGGGTCGGTGCAGCCGCCGCCGCTGCGCTCCCGCGGGCGGCACGAGGACTGAGGCTCAGCCCGCCAGGACGGCACGGACGCGGTCGGTGACGGCCGTCAGGTCGTCGCGCACCAGGTTCGCCTGTGCGGTGAACACCGACAGCTGCGACGGGTCCAGCGCGAGGGCCCCGGAGGTCCCCGCGGTGGCGGCCGCGCCGCCGTGGTCGAGCAGCGCTGTCCAGGACGTCTGCGCGACGGCGTCGGGCAGGGCGTCGTAGGCCCGTGCGGCGTCGATGGCGGCCTGCAGCCGTCCACAGGCGACGGCGAGCGCCACCGCGTCCTGACGGCCCGCGGCGTCGGCGACGCGGGTGAAGCCGTCGCCGATCGCGGTGAGGTGGGTGAGGCCGCCGTTGTCGCGCCAGGCGGTCATCGCGACGACCGGGTCACCGGCCCACAGCCCGGTCCCGGCGGCGGACCCGACCAGCGACGCCGCGACGGCCTGCGGCAGCGGCGGGCCCTGCGGCACCGTCGCGCCGGAGGCGGTCACGGTCTGCGGGGTGGGCAGCGGCGAGGTCGCCGACGGGGTCGTGATCAGGCCGGCGGCGGCGATCGCCGCGGTGCCGGTGGCGGCGGCGCACAGGAACACCGGCAGGATCCGGGTCCGGAACGCGCGGGCCCGGGGGACGACCGCGGCCCCGGGAACCGGCTCCGCGGATTCCCGGACCGGCTCCGCGACCGCGGGCTCGTCGACGGGGGACGCGGCGGGTGCCGGCGCCGGGGGTGCCGGCACCGGGGGCGCCGGAGCGACCGGGGCCGGGTTCCCGCCGAGCAGCCCGGTGGTGCCGAGCGCCCCGAGGCCCAGGGCGTCCACCCCGAGCGCGCCGGTGCCGAGCGCGCCGGCGGCCGGGCGGGTCTCCTGCTCCGGCGCGGAGCGCTGGGCGGGGACGAGCGACGCGGCGGTCGTGGTGGTGGCGCGGTCGACGGCCGGGTCGGCGGGGGTGTCGCCGGTGCCGGTGGTGTGGCCGGTCGGGGTGGTGGCCATCGGGGGTGTGCCTCCAGGTCGTACGGTGCCGTCATCCCCCCATCGGAGCAACCGGCCCTCGCCGTTACGCCGCACCGCCCACCCCCCGGGCGGGGATCATCAGGATCGACGATCGGGCATCCAGCCGTCGGTGCCGTCGCGGCGCCAGGGGGTCTCCGGGCCGTCGGGCCACGCGGTCGCGGTGAGCCAGTACGCCTGGTCCGGGTCCCACCCGGCGAGTACGGACGCGACGCCGTCGGCCACCTCCACGGCGCGTCCCGCCGTGGTCAGCCAGCCCCGCACCGTCAGGTGCACGGCGTCGGTCCCCTCCGCCACCCGGGTCCAGTCCGGGAGCACCCACCTCCCGGCCCGGCCGGTCGTGCGGTACCAGTCGTGGCGGCGCGCCGCGGTGACCTCCAGCGGGTGGCGGCGGCACAGGTCCGCCCAGTCGTCGGGGCCGTCGATCTCGGTCACCCGAGCCCCCGGGGACACCGTCACCGGGCTCACCCCGGCGCGCGTCCAGCCGTGCCCGTCCTCGACGAACCACAGCCCGACCGGGCCCCGGGCGCCGAGGTCCCGGGTGCTCGCCACCAGCTCGTACGCCGGGCACGACCACCACGGGCCGCTGTAGGGCGCGGCCGGGTCGTCGGGGAGCTCGCGCGCGGAGCGGGCCTCGTCGTCCACGGTCGCCACGCGCTGCGCGGCGAGCGCCCCGGGCGGGTCGACGGACCCCCGGGCCGGTGGGGGGCCCGTCTCGTCGTGCCACCGGACGACGCGCTGGCGGTCGGTGTCGAGCCCCGTCGACCACCAGGCGGTCCCGGGCGCTGCGGCGACGGCGGCGGCGAACCGGGCGAGCCCGGGCCGCAGCGCGGGCTCGGCGGCCACGACGTCGTCGCCGTCGGGCGGCTGCCAGTACCGCGCGGTGAGCACCGCCGTGTCCAGCAGGTCGAGCAGGGCCTCGTCGTCCGGTACGGTCGCCGGGACGTCGTCCAGGGCGGTCGCGACCTCGGCGGTCGGCGGGACCGGTCCGGGTGCCGTGTGCGTCGAGACGAGCTGGGCCTGGTCCCAGGGCCACGCGGCGGCGGCGGCCAGGTCGAGGAAGCGCCCGCGCCCCGCGTCGTGGGCGCAGTACCGCGCGTGCGCCCAGCACAGGCGCCGCCCGCGCGGACCGGCGAGCAGGTCGTCCACCGTGATCGACATCCGGGACACGGTACGGACGGCGGGTGACCTGCGTCGCCCGATTACCCTGGTCGCGTGCAGACCCCGACCGTCCTCGTCGTGGACTACGGCGCCCAGTACGCGCAGCTCATCGCCCGTCGCGTGCGCGAGGCGGACGTCTACTCCGAGATCGTGCCCGCCTCCCTGCCCGTCGCCGAGATCGTGGCCCGCGAGCCCGCCGCAGTGATCCTCTCCGGCGGTCCCGCGAGCGTGTACGCCGACGGCGCCCCCGCGGTCGACCCGGCGCTGTTCGAGGCAGGCATCCCGGTGTTCGGCATGTGCTACGGCTTCCAGGCGATGGCCCGGGCGCTGGGCGGCGAGGTCGCCCACGACGGCACCCGCGAGTACGGCCGCACCGAGGTCGCGCTGACCGGCACCCCCGGCACGCTGCACGAGGGCCTGCCCCGGACGCACCCGGTGTGGATGAGCCACGGCGACTCGGTGACCGCGGCGCCGGCGGGCTTCACCGTCACCGCGTCGACCGACCGGGTCGCCGTCGCCGCGTTCGAGGACACCGGCCGGCGGCTCGCCGGCGTCCAGTACCACCCCGAGGTCGGGCACTCGCCGCACGGCCAGGAGGTGCTGCGCCGGTTCCTGCACGACGTCGCGGGCATCCGCCCGTCCTGGACGACGGCGTCGATCATCGACGACACGGTCGAGGCGATCCGCGCCCAGGTCGGCGACGGCCGCGCGATCTGCGGGCTGTCCGGCGGGGTCGACTCCGCCGTCGCCGCCGCGCTCGTCCAGCGCGCCATCGGTGACCGGCTGACCTGCGTGTTCGTCGACCACGGGCTGATGCGGTCGGGGGAGCGCGAGCAGGTCGAGAAGGACTTCGTCGCCGCCACCGGTGCGACGCTGCACGTCGCCGAGGCCGCCGACCGGTTCCTCGACGCGCTCGCCGGGGTCACCGAGCCCGAGCAGAAGCGCAAGATCATCGGCCGGGAGTTCATCCGGGTCTTCGAGACGGCCACGGCGGAGGTGGTCGCCGACCACCACGTCGGGTTCCTGGTCCAGGGGACGCTCTACCCGGACGTCGTCGAGTCCGGCGGCGGCGACGGCACCGCGGTGATCAAGAGCCACCACAACGTCGGCGGTCTGCCCGACGACATCGAGTTCGACCTGGTCGAGCCGCTGCGCGCGCTGTTCAAGGACGAGGTCCGGATGGTCGGCGCCGAGCTGGGGCTGCCCGAGGTGATCGTCGCCCGGCAGCCGTTCCCCGGCCCCGGCCTGGGCATCCGCATCATCGGGGAGGTCACCCGCGACCGGCTGGAGACGCTGCGGGCCGCGGACGCGATCGCCCGCGAGGAGCTGACCGCCGCCGGGCTGGACCGCGAGATCTGGCAGTGCCCGGTGGTGCTGCTGGCCGACGTCCGCAGTGTCGGTGTCCAGGGTGACGGCCGCACCTACGGCCACCCGATCGTCCTGCGCCCGGTGTCCAGCGAGGACGCGATGACCGCGGACTGGACCCGGCTGCCCTACGACGTCGTCGAGCGGATCTCGACCCGGATCACCAACGAGGTGTCCGATGTCAACCGGGTCGTCGTCGACGTGACGAGCAAGCCCCCGGGCACCATCGAGTGGGAGTGACCGGGGCCTGACGTAACAGGGGCGGGGCCGATGTCTCGGCCCCGCCCCGGCCAGCCCGGGCCTCGCGGTGTCCGACCCCCGTCGGACTCCGCTGCCACGCGGGCGGCGGCGGGCCCGGCGGTGCTCCCCAGCCCGCCGGCTCCCGTGATGACCCTTTAGTCGTCCGATGTGGCTCGGGAGTTACGCACACTCGCCATCAGGAACGCGATCCCCGCCACAACGGCGGTCCCGGCGAGCACCCAGCGCAGGTCGACGACCTCCCACGGGGCGATCCCGAGGACCCCGCACACCGCGACCAGCAGCGACAGGACCCCGGCGACGAGGGCGAACGGGTCGGCGCGACGGGCGAGCGAGCTATCCACGGGTGACCTCCACGGTTCCCAGCTCGGCCCGCAGGTCGAGCTCCAGCACCCGGCCACCGGGTCCGTCCGGGCCGGGGTCGTCCACGGTCAGGTCCACGTCCTGCCCGGAGCGTGTCTGCCCGTCGACGGTCAGGTCACCGGTGCCCACCGAGCTGCGGACGAGCAGGTCGGCGTCACGCGGGACCCGGATCTCCACCGCCCCCGCGCCGACCTCGGCCCGGGTGCGGACGGGCCCGGTCGCACCGGGTGTCGCGGCGAGGTCGAGGCGGGTCAGGTCGAGCTGGACCGCGCCGGTTCCGCGCCGGTACTCCGGGGCCAGCTCGGCGACGGTCGCGGGGGCCTCGACGGTCTCCCCGATGCCCCCGCGCACCGCCCATCCGTCGGGGCCGACGGCGTCGTTGAGCGGGATGGTGGCCGCCGTGACGAGTGCGAGCAGCACCGCGAACGGCACCAGCCAGCGTCCGGCGCGCCGCAGCGCGCCGACGACCAGCCCGATCCCGACGACGGCGAGCGCCGCACCCGGGACGGCCGAGGCCGGCACCGCACCCGGTGCGGCCAGGGCGAGCACCCCGACCATCCCGGCGACGACGAGTGACACGGCCAGCGTGATCGGTGTGAGCTTCGAGCGGGGCGCCGGGGGCGGACCCGGCTCCGGGCCCGGTTCGGGCAGGTCCCAGGCGAACGGCGCGGCGCCGAGCGGGTCCCAGGCCGGTGGCGTCACCTGCGCCACGGTGGGGGCGTGCGGGTCCGCGACCCACGGCACCACGGGCGTCGGCGACGCGGCGGCCTCCCGGGCGCCGGGCCGGTTCCCCCGGGTCACGTGCAGCGCGACGAGCAGTGCGACGGTGACGACGGCGGGGACGACGCGGTCGGTGGACAGCACCAGCGGGACGGCCAGCAGCGCGGCCAGGACCAGCAGCGTCACCGACAGCGCGGACGACGGTCCGGTGCGTGGCGGGACCGGGCTGCCGGGCGGACCGGCGTCCGGCAGGACCGCGCAGCCCGCCAGGTAGAGCGGGATGCCGGGGCCGACGATCGCGGCGACGACGAACCCGACCCGGACCAGCGTCGGGTCGATCTCGTAGCGGCGCGCGATCGCGGCGGAGACCCCGGCGAGCTTGCGGTCGTCGCGCGGACGCAGGGGCCGGGAGTCCCACATGTCGCGCATGGTGTTCCGGGCCGTCGACGACGCCGACGGTGGTCGGCCGCTCCCGGGCAGCTGCGTCTGGTTCATGACGTCGAGACTGCCGTCCGGGCGGGCCCCGGCGTCTCGGGGACAACCCCGAGACGACCCCGGTCCCGATCCGGAGGGGATCCGGCGCGGGTCGTGTGACGATGGGGTCGTGAACAGCTCGGACCCCTCGACCGGCGCCGCACCGGGGTCGGCGGACGCGCCGACGCGGCCCGCCGTCGCTCCGTGGGCGGCCCCGTCGCACGGCGCCGCGCTGCCCGGCACCGCCGCACCCGGTGCGACCGTGACCGGAGCGGTCGAGCCCGGGGCCGACGGGGGACCGGGGCCGACGGTGCCCGTCCCCGCCGGCCCGGTGCCCCCGCCGCCCGGCGGCACCGCCTCCCCGCGGCCGGGCGGCCCCGTACCGTCGGGCCCCGGTGCCCGTGTCCCGCTGACCCGGCGCCGCTCCGGGCGGATGGTCGGCGGCGTCGCGGGCGGGGTGGCCGACCACCTCGGCGTCGACGTCCGGTGGATCCGGGCGGCCTTCGTCGCGCTGACCCTGCTCGGCTGGGCGGGGGTGCTGGCCTACGGCCTGCTGTGGGTGTTCCTGCGGCAGGAGGCCGCCGTCGTCGAGCGGACCGTCACCCGGTCCGAACGCCTGCAGGCCGCCGGGCTGGTGACGCTGGGACTGGGGTTGTCGCTGGTCGCGGCGACCTCGGGTTCGGCCGTCCTCGGCTGGATCGCCGGCCCGCTGGGGCTGGCGACGGTCGGCGCGGCCGTCGTGTGGCGGGAGGCCGACGAGGCGCAGCGACGGCGGTGGGCGCGCGACGCCCGCAGCCGCGTCACGGGCGGTCGTGCGGCGCTGGCCCGCACCGTGCTCGGCGCCGCGCTCGTCCTGACCGGGCTGGCGGTGTTCCTGCTCGGCAACCTGGACCTGAGCCAGGTGCGGTTCGGGATCCTCGCGGCGCTGGCGACGCTGCTGGGCGTCGCGGTCCTCACCGTCCCCTGGTGGGTGCGGCTGGTGCGCGACCTCGGCGAGGAGCGCAGGGCCCGCGCGGTCGCCGCCGAGCGCGCCGAGATCGCCGCGCACCTGCACGACTCGGTGCTGCAGACCCTCGCGCTGATCCAGCGCCAGTCCGGCGATCCGCGCGAGGTGCAGCGGCTGGCCCGCGGCCAGGAACGGGAGCTGCGCGCCTGGCTCTACGGGCCGGGTGGGCGCGCCCGCGGCGGCAGCGGCAGTCCGGACGCGGTGGAGACGCTGCTGTCGGCGGCGATCACCCGCGTCGCCGGGGAGGTGGAGGACACCTACGCGGTGGCCGTCGGCCCGGTGCTGGTCGGCGACACCGAACTCGACGACGACCTGCGCGCCCTGGTGCTGGCGGCGCGCGAGGCGATGGTGAACGCGGCGAAGCACTCGGGCACGTCCGAGGTCGACGTGTACGTGGAGGTCGAGCCCGCCTCGGACGAGGGCCCGGGCGCGGCGGAGGTGTTCGTGCGCGACCGCGGCACCGGTTTCGACCCGGACGCGGTCTCCGACGACCGGCACGGCCTCGCGGACTCGGTGCACGCCCGGATGCGCCGCCACGGCGGCACGGTCCGGATCCGCACCGGGGCCGGCGAGGGTACGGAGGTGCGGCTGTCGATGCCGCTGACGGAGAGGGAGACGGCATGACCACCGCCGACGAGCACGGAACCCCGGACGGTCCGGACGGCACCGGCATCCGGGTCTACCTGGTCGACGACCACGCGTTGTTCCGCTCCGGCGTGCGCGCCGAGCTCGACCGCGGCGACGGGCGCAGCCCCGTGCTGGAGGTGGTCGGTGAGGCGGGCTCCGTCGACGAGGCGGTGGCCGGCGTCGGGCACCTCGCGCCGGACGTGGTGCTGCTCGACGTGCACATGCCCGGCGGCGGGGGCGCGGAGATCCTGCGCCGGGCGCGCGCGGCGGGCACGGAGTCGGTGTTCCTGGCGCTGTCGGTGTCCGACGCCGCCGAGGACGTCATCTCGGTGATCCGGTCCGGCGCCCGCGGCTACGTCACGAAGACGATCTCGGGCCGGGACCTCGCCGACGCCGTGCGACGGGTGCGGGCCGGCGACGCGGTCTTCTCACCACGGCTGGCCGGGTTCGTGCTGGACGCGTTCTCCGACCGGCCGGGTGCGGCACCGCCGGTGGACCCGGAGATCGACCAGCTGACCAAGCGGGAGCGGGACGTGCTGCGGCTGCTGGCCCGCGGCTACGCCTACAAGGAGATCGCGAAGGAGCTGTTCATCTCGGTGAAGACGGTGGAGACCCACGTGTCGAGCGTGCTGCGCAAGACGCAGACGTCGAACCGGCACGAGCTGTCCCGCTGGGCTTCCGACAGGAGGCTCGTGTAGGTCGCGCGGCGACCGGTGCGTGCCGGACGGAGCGTCGGCACGGACCGTCGGCCGGTCCGACACGGCACGGGCGCCGGCACCGACACGGCCCCGGTCTCCGCGGGTGCGGGGACCGGGGCCGTCGTCGTGGTGGGAGGGGCGTCAGCCGCCCAGCAGCCCGCCCGCGCCCTTCGTGACGCCGCCGAGCACCCCGCCGACCGGCTCGGTCACGCCGGACAGGGCGCCCCCGACCGGCTCGGTCACCGTGCCGACCACCTGCCCCACGGGCTTCGTGACGGTCTGCAGCGGCTGGGTGGCCTCCGAGGCCGAGGAGCCGGTGTCCTCCTCGGTGTCCTTCTTCGCGGAGGTGTCGAGGAGCCCGGTGACCGGCTCGGCGGCCTTCAGGACCGGGCCGGTGAGCGGCTCGGTACCCGTGAGGACGGGCTCGGTGACCGGCGACAGCGCGCCGAGCACCGGCGTCGTCACCGGCTCGAGGGTGTCGGTGAGGGGCCGGGTGACGGGCTTGACCGCGTTCGTCACCGGGCGGACGGCCTCGGTCACGGGGGACACGGCACCGCCGAGGGTCGTCCCGACCGGTGCCGCGGCCCGCGCGACCGGGGCGACGACGCCGCCGACGGCGTCGCCGACCGGGCGGACGTTCTCGGTGACGTCCTGGATCGGGCCGCTGCTGGTCCCGCCGCGCGTCGGCGACGTGCCGGTCACGGGCTCGAGGATGTTGCCCGCGGACGGCCGGTCCGGGTTGTTGATCGGGGCGACGACCGGGGCGAGCGGCGAGCCCGTCCCCCCGGAGCCGCGCGGCGCCGGGACCGTCGGCGACGACGGGGACCCGGTTCCCGGGTTCCCGGTCGAGGGCGGGGTGGGCGTGCGGGGCGCGGGGACCGCGACGGCGGGCCCGGCGGCGGTGCCCGGGGTGCGGCCCGCTGCGACCGCCTGCGCCGGCTGCTGCGGACCGAAGGCGACGGCCATCCAGTCGCCGGCGCCGGGGGCGGTGGCGGGCGCGTCCGGCAGCGGCGAGCTCAGCGCCACGTTCGCCGGGAGGTACTGGGCGGGCAGCGTGTCCGGGGTGCCGCCCGCGGTGGGCAGGCCGAAGCCGGGGAACAGCCCGTCGGCGGCGGCGCGCGCGTCGGAGTTCTCGGTGCCGACGCCGTTGTAGAGGGCCGCGCCGAGCACGGAGCCCGCGGCGAGCAGCGCGCCGGCGACCACACCGGCGCGACGACGCCCGGACACCTGACGGCCGGTCCAGCCGTCGGCGCCGGCCGCGGCGCGGGGCTGCGGGAGGTCGATGTCCGGCCAGCCGCCCGGGGCACCCGCGGCGGCGATGTCACCGGCCGAGGCGGCGTCGGCGGACGCCCCCTCGGCCACCGGGGGACGCCCCTCGCGGCGCAGCAGGTCACCGACGGACAGGACGGGCCCGGTCAGCGGACCCGCACCGTCGGTGGAGGCGTGGGATGCGCGCGAGTGACGCGCCAGCAGTTCGGCGACGCTCACCACGTCGCGGGGCCCGGTGGCGCCGGGGGCGCCGGGGAGCGGGGCTCCGGCAGGTGTGTCGGTCACGGCCGCACGTCCTCCTTCGGGTCATTTCGACCCGGGAAGATGTACCGGAAAGAGCCCGTGATCCCCAAGTGATCACCCTCCGCTCGTCGCAGATAACCCGATCGGGTGGTTCCCGTTCATCGGCCGTATCCGACCGCTCGACCTGCTCGTTGCCTCGCAAGGCAACCGCTACGCGAGGGTGCGCCGGCCTGAACCCCAGGTGGAGCCCGTGTGGGCGTGTCGCCCTGTGTACTGCGCGTGAATCGCCGAACGGTCGTGACGTCGACACCGGTCGCCGGACGCGACCGGGTGTCGCACGGGGATCAGCGGCCGCCGAGGCGTCCGCGGCCCAGTCGCAGCAGCATCATGGCCAGCTCACGGCCCTCGGGGCCGAGGTCGGCGAACCGGTCCAGCACCGCCATCTCCCGGCTGTAGACGATGCGCGGTCCGCCCGCCGCCATGCGGGCGGCGCCGATCCGCTTCGAGACCTCGGTGCGGCGGAGGATCGCGTCGAGGATCTCGGCGTCGAGCCGGTCGATCTCCCGGCGCAGCTGCTCGATCTCGGGGTCGGCTCCGGTGCGCACCTCGGTGCTCGTGCCGGAGCTCGGCTGCGGGGCTGCGGGGTCGGTCACGGTCATGATCTCCTCGTCTCGGTCACGGGCCGTCGGGACCGAGGACGTGCGAACGCCCCGGGTCCGTCGGACTCCGGGGCGTGCGGGTGGCGTCTGGGCTCAGACGGGCGGCGCAGCGGGAACCGGGGTCCGGTACCCGTGGCGAAATCGCCCGTCGTGTGCCACGCGGCGAGTGTAGACCACCCGGCGCACCGGGCCGCCGCGGTTGCGGGGACCGGCGACGCCGGAGCGGGGTCGTCGGACCCCCGGCGTACCGTGTTCGACACGATGAGTGCGCTGTTCGAACTCCCCGGGACGGGCCCCGCCGCCGCTGCCGAGCCGACGACGGCCCAGGGCCGCCGTCTGCTGGAAGGCCTCAACGACCGCCAGCGGGAGGCCGTGACCCATGCGGGATCGCCGCTGCTGATCGTCGCCGGCGCGGGGTCGGGGAAGACCCGGGTGCTCACCCACCGGATCGGCTGGCTGCTCGCCGAGCGCGGGGTGCACCCCGGCGAGGTCATGGCGATCACCTTCACCAACAAGGCCGCGGCCGAGATGAAGGAGCGCGTCGACGCCCTCGTCGGGCGCCGCTCCGGGCCGATGTGGGTGTCCACCTTCCACTCCATGTGCGTGCGGATCCTGCGGCGCGAGGCCAAGCACCTCGGCGTGCGCAGTGCCTTCTCCGTCTACGACGCCGACGACACCCGCCGCCTCGTCGGCATCGTCGGGCGCGACCTGGAGCTGGACCCGAAGAAGTTCGCCCCGCGCGCCCTGGCCGCCCAGATCTCCAACCTGAAGAACGAGCTGGTCTCGCCGGACGAGGCCGCCGAGCGCGCCGCCACCGACCACGAGCGGCGCATCGCCGAGGTCTACGGCGTCTACCAGTCGCGGCTGCGCCAGGCGAACGCGTTCGACTTCGACGACCTGATCATGGAGACGGTCTCGCTGCTGGACCGGCTGCCGGCCGTCGCCGAGTACTACCGGCGCCGTTTCCGGCACGTCATGGTCGACGAGTACCAGGACACCAACCACGCCCAGTACGAGCTGGTCCGCCAGCTCGTCGCCCCGGCCACGGCGAACGGGCGCCCCGGCGAGCTGTGCGTCGTCGGCGACTCGGACCAGTCGATCTACGCCTTCCGCGGCGCGAACATCCGCAACATCATCGAGTTCGAGCAGGACTTCCCGGACGCGCGGACCATCCTGCTGGAGCAGAACTACCGCTCGACCCAGACGATCCTGTCCGCGGCGAACGCGGTGATCGCCCGCAACCCGGAGCGGCGGGACAAGCGGCTGTGGTCGGACTCGGGCGACGGCGAGCGCGTCGTCGGCTACGTCGCGGACAACGAGCACGACGAGGCGTCGTTCGTCGCCCGCGAGATCGACCGGCTCGTCGACACCCGGACGAGGGACGAGTCCGGCGTCGAGCAGGCCGAGTTCCGTTACTCCGACATCGCGGTGTTCTACAGGACCAACAACCAGTCCCGCGTCTTCGAGGACGTGTTCCTGCGGGTCGGGCTGCCCTACAAGGTCGTCGGCGGGGTGCGGTTCTACGAGCGCCGCGAGATCCGCGACGCGCTGGCCTACCTGCGGGTGCTGTCCAACCCGGAGGACACGGTCAGCCTGCGCCGGATCCTCAACGTGCCCAAGCGCGGCATCGGGGACCGGGCCGAGGCCGTCGTCGCCGAGTACGCCGAGCGCGAGCGCACCTCGTTCGCCCGCGCGCTGCGGGCCGCCGCCGAGGAGCCGCAGCGGCTCCCCGCCCTGGCGACCCGCTCGCAGAAGAACATCGCCGCGTTCGTGCGGATGCTGGACGAGCTGCGCGAGCTCGTGGAGCGGGGTGACGACACCGCCGAGGTCCTCGAGGCCGTCTACGCGCGCACCGGCTACCTGGAGGAGCTCCAGGCGTCGGAGGACCCGCAGGACGGCACCCGGATGGACAACCTCGCCGAGTTCGTCACGGTGGCGCGGGAGTTCGCGGGGGACGCCGCCGTCGCGGACCTGGCGTCGGACGGCGGGGCCGCGATCGGGTCCGGCGAGGCACCCGGCGGTGCGGCCCCCGAGGGCGAGGCCGACACCTACGACGACACCCCCGACGGTGTCCCGGAGCCCGGCTCGCTGGCCGCGTTCCTGGAGCGCGTCGCGCTCGTCGCGGACGCGGACTCCATCCCCGACGACGACTCCGGCGTGGTCACGATGATGACCCTGCACACGGCGAAGGGCCTGGAGTTCCCGGTGGTCTTCCTGACCGGCTGGGAGGACGGGATCTTCCCGCACCTGCGCACCCTCGGGGACCCGAAGGAGCTCGCCGAGGAGCGCCGGCTGGCCTACGTCGGGATCACCCGCGCGGAGAAGCGTCTCTACCTGTCCCGGGCGATCGTCCGGTCCGCGTTCGGGCAGCCCAGCACCAACCCGGCGTCGCGCTTCCTCGACGAGGTGCCCCCGTCGCTGCTCGACTGGCGGCGCACCGAGGAGCAGCTCGCCGCGCAGCGGCCGTCGGCGCCGGTGGGGCGGTTCGGGTTCGGGAAGCGTCCGCAGGCGACCGACCGCGGGAGCTGGAAGGTCCCGGAGCGGTCGCTGAACAACCAGTCGCTGCACCTCGACGTCGGGGACCGGGTCAACCACGACAAGTACGGCCTGGGCACCGTCGTCGCGGCCGACGGCATCGGCCCGCGCGCGACCGTGACGATCGACTTCGGCTCGGGCGGGACGGTCCGGCTGATGCTGATCGGCGGCGTCCCGATGCAGAAGCTGTAGACCTCAGTCGTCGTCGCGGTCCTGTGTCGCGGCCTCGGCGGGGGTCAGCACCTTCACCGACCCGAACGCCCCGACGACGTGCACGTCCACCGTCCGGTCACCGGGCGCGGCGCACGCCGTCGGACAGTCGGTCGAGCCGAACACGGTGAAGCCGGAGACGTCCGCCCGGGTGCCCTCGGGCACCACGACCTCGACCGACCCGAACAGCAGCACCCCGCCCACCCGAGGCATGTCGGCCTGGACCCCGACGGTGCGGGACCCGAACACCGTCACGCCGTCGGCCACCGGGAGGACCTGCGACCCGCCCCAGACGGCGGCGACGACCAGCGCGGCCGTGGCGAGGATCCCGCCGGCGCGCCGCCCGGCAGCTGCGGCGAACTCCCCGGCCGGTGCCGGGAGAGCCGTGGTCGCCGCCTGCTCGACGGCGGCCGTGGGCGCCCCGGCGGTGTCGGCCGGGAGGTCACGGGTCAACGGCTCCAGGTCGGCGCGGGTACGGGCCGCCCAGGCCTTCGCCGACCGTTCCTCGTACTCGGGCAGGGACAGCCGTCCCTCGCCGTGCGCGCGCTGCAGCCGCGCGTCGACCGCCCCTCGCTCGCCGTCCCCCACCCGGTACGCCGACTCGTCCGCCACCCGGCCATTCTGGACCGTCCGGGCGGACCGGGGGAGCGGTGCCCGCCGATCAGGCGTCGCGCGAGCCCGTCGCGGCGGTGACGTCGAGGCCGCGCGCGGCCAACCACGGCAGCGGGTCGATCTTGGTGCCGTCCGACTCCCACACCTCGAGGTGCAGGTGCGGGCCGGTGGACTGACCGCGGTTGCCGACCTCGGCGATCTCGTCGCCCGCCTTGACCTGCTGGCCCTCCTGCACGAACGACCGGTTGATGTGGCCGTAGACGGTGCTGGTGCCGTCGGGGTGCTTGAGCACCACCCACATCCCGAAGCCGCTGGCGGGGCCGGACTTCTCCACGACGCCGTCGGTCAGGGCGAAGATCGGTGTGCCGATCGGGGCGGCGAGGTCGATGCCCTTGTGCTGCACGCCCCAGCGGGCGCCGAAACCGGAGGTGAACCGGCCGGCCGTCGGCATGACCAGGGCCTCGCCGTTGTACATGACCGCCTTCGGGGCGCCGTGCGACATCGCGGTCGTCACGGCCCGCTCCAGCTTGGCGGCCTCGCGGCCCATCCGGGCGGCCTTCGTCAGGTTGGCGACGTCGACCTTCGAGGTGGAGTCCAGGTCGGGCAGCGACGCGGCCTGCGCGCTGAGCTGCTCGCCGCCGATCGCGGAGGTGTCGATCGGGGCGGTCGTGTCGGCCGGGCGGGTGTCGCCGGACACCGGCAGCATCGCCGAGGCGGCGAGCCGGGCGTAGGCCTCCTCGACCGAGGCCTCACCGCCCCAGCCGGGCACCCCGAGGGCCCCGGCGACCGTCTGACCGGCCGCGACCAGGGCGCCACCGGCCGCCGCGGCGACGGTCACACGGGTACGCGAGACCATCGGCGGGGGAGCCGGGAGCGCCGGGGGCCGGTGACCGGCCGGCGGCACAGGGGGGAGCGTGCCGGGCCGGGCCTCCGGTCGCGTGGCGCCGCTGGGGAAGCGGTGGCGCGACAAGACTGCCCTTCTGGTGTTCAGGGCGCCACGGGCCGTTCGGCGGTGATCGTCGGAGTGGGGGCTCCGTCGGGGGATGGCGTCGTTCGGGGCGACACCGATCACCGTGACCGGTCCGTGACGTGGACGACGCGACGGTAACCCGGGCCCCGCCGAGCGGCAACGGCGGCCCGCCGTGCGGTTGCGGACGGTCGTGGATCATCGACGACCGGTCGGGCGGTCGGCGCCGCGACGGCGAACGGAGGATCCCGTTCCCCCGCCCGGCCCGGACGTCCGGGCGCGCTCGGCGGCGCTCATGCGCCGTCGGCTGTGTTCACGCGCCGTCGGCGGCGCTCATGCGCCGTCGGCTGTGTTCACGCGCCGTCGGCTGTGTTCATGCGCCGTCGGCTGTGTTCATGCGCCTTCGGCTGTGTGCCGGCCGACCAGCCGCAGCGACCCGCGCAGCCGCCGGTCGCGCACCCGGTCGTGCTCGCGGCGCTCCGCCTCCCCGCGGGCCAGCGTGCTCGCCACGAAGTGCACGGTGCGCCGGTCCACCGGCAGCGCCAGGTGGCCCACGTCGTCGAGCTCCAGCTCGGTGACGTCCAGGTCCGGGTGGCGCAGCCGGGAGTTCCGCTGCGGGACGATGATCTCGTCCATCCGCGACCAGACCACCAGGAACCGGGTACGACAGCCGGGGGCCGGTTCGTCCAGCTCGCGCAGGATCGCCGAGCCGGGGCGGAGCTGGCGGCACAGCGGCAGCGGCGCGACCCGGGCCAGGTTGCTGCCCGAGTGCGGGCTGCCGAGCGTCGCCAGGGTGTCGACGACGGCGTCGCCCCCCATCCGCTGCACGTAGTAGCGGGCGATCACCCCGCCGAGGGAGTGCCCCACGATGTGCACCCGGTCCGACCCGGTGGCCTCGCGCAGCCGTTCGACGTGGCCGCGCAGCTCGTGCGCGGCGGTGCGGACGTCGTCGGTGAACAGGCTGTAGTTGATGGCGTGCACCACCCCGAAGCCGCGCCGGCGCAGCTCGTGGGCGAACACGGTGAACACCGAGCGGTTGTCCATGATCCCGTGGACCAGCAGGATCGGCGTCCCGGCGGCGGTGGGGTCGGCGACGACCAGGCTGCGTTTGACCGGCGGCAGGCTGTCGGTGCGCCAGTGGCCCTGCGGCCGGACGGTCTCCTCGGCCAGCCCGATCGGGTACAGCGCGAGGTGTGCGGCCAGCCAGGCGCCCTCCAGCGCCAGCCCGCGCAGCCCCGCACGCGAGGTGAAGGTCCGCGCGGCGTAGCCCGCCGCCTGCCCGAGATCGGACGTCGCGGCCGTCACTGTCGACAGCGCCCCGTCGGCGATCGCGCGCAGGCGAGCGCCTCCGGGTAGCGACGTCGCCATATCCGAAAGGTAAGGCAGGTCACAGGATTCCGCTGTGTCGCCGAACGATCGGTGGCCCCGATCACTCGGTCGGTCGATCTGAATCGAGCACTGCGCCGACAGGGTGACAGCGGTCACCGGCCCAGGTCAGGACCGGTGCGCGCGGCGTGGCTAGGCTCCTCGACGCAGCATCACCGACGTCCGCGACCGCTGCCGCCCGCCACCTGTGCGGGGCGCGCCCGGAGAACGAGCCGGGAACGCGCCGGTCGCGGCGAGAGCGAAGTGGAGCGGGAGAGCCGAGTGGACCTCTACGAGTACCAGGCGAAGGACCTCTTCGCCGCGCACGGAGTCCCGGTGCTGCCGGGCCGGACCGTGGACAACGCCGCCGACGCGGCGGCCGCGGCGGCCGAGCTGGGCACCGCCGTCGTGGTCAAGGCACAGGTCAAGACCGGTGGTCGGGGCAAGGCCGGCGGCGTGAAGCTGGCCGAGAACGCCGACGAGGCCAAGGAGAAGGCCGAGGCCATCCTGGGCCTCGACATCAAGGGCCACACCGTGCACCAGGTCCTGGTCACCGAGGCCAGCGACATCGCCGAGGAGTACTACTTCTCCTTCCTGCTCGACCGGTCCAACCGCACCTTCCTGGCCATGTGCTCGGCCGAGGGCGGCATGGAGATCGAGCAGCTGGCCGTCGAGCGCCCGGACGCGCTGGCCCGGATCGCCATCGACCCGATCGCCGGTGTCGACAAGGCCAAGGCCGACGAGATCGTCGCCGCGGGCAAGATCCCGGCCGCCGTCGCCGACGAGGCCGCGAACGTGATCGTGAAGCTCTGGGAGACCTTCGTCTCGGAGGACGCGACGCTGGTCGAGGTCAACCCGCTGGTCCGTGACCCGCAGGACAAGGTGATCGCCCTCGACGGCAAGGTCACCCTCGACACCAACGCCGACTTCCGGCACCCGCAGCACGCGGAGCTGGTCGACGAGCGCACCGAGAACCCGCTCGAGGCGAAGGCGAAGGCCAAGGGCCTCAACTACGTCAAGCTCGACGGCGGCCAGGTCGGCATCATCGGCAACGGCGCGGGGCTCGTCATGAGCACCCTCGACGTCGTCGCCTACGCCGGCGAGGCGCACGGCGGGGTCAAGCCCGCCAACTTCCTCGACATCGGCGGCGGCGCCTCGGCGCAGGTCATGGCCGACGGCCTGGACGTCATCCTGGGCGACGACGAGGTCAAGAGCGTCTTCGTCAACGTCTTCGGCGGCATCACCGCGTGCGACGCGGTCGCCAACGGCATCGTCGAGGCCCTCAAGATCCTCGGCGACGACGCGACCAAGCCGCTGGTCGTCCGCCTGGACGGCAACAACGTCGAGGAGGGTCGTCAGATCCTCGCCGACGCGAACCACCCGCTCGTCACCGTGGTGGGCACGATGGACGACGCGGCCGCCAAGGCCGCCGAGCTCGCGAACGCTGGAGCCTGAGACATGTCGATCTTCCTCAACGAGAACAGCAAGGTCATCGTCCAGGGCATCACGGGCGGCGAGGGCACCAAGCACGCCACCAAGATGCTCGCCGCCGGGACGAACATCGTGGGTGGTGTGAACGCCCGCAAGGCCGGGACCACGCACACCATCGGCGACAAGGACGTCACCGTGTACGGCACGGTGGAGGAGGCGATCAAGGAGACCGGCGCCGACGTGTCGGTCATCTTCGTCCCGCCGAAGTTCGCCAAGGACGCCGTGATCGAGGCCATCGACGCCGAGATCCCGCTGGCCGTCGTCATCACCGAGGGCATCCCGGTGCACGACTCGGCCTACTTCTGGGCGCACGCGGTCGCCACCGGCAACAAGACCCGGATCATCGGCCCGAACTGCCCCGGCATCATCTCGCCCGGCAAGTCCAACGCGGGCATCATCCCGGCGAACATCGCCGGCGCCGGCAGGATCGGTCTGGTGTCGAAGTCCGGCACGCTGACCTACCAGATGATGTACGAGCTGCGTGAGTTCGGCTTCTCCACCGCCATCGGCATCGGCGGCGACCCGGTCATCGGCACCACCCACATCGACGCCCTCGAGGCGTTCGAGGCGGACCCCGAGACCGAGGCCATCGTGATGATCGGTGAGATCGGTGGCGACGCCGAGGAGCGCGCCGCGGACTTCATCAAGGCCAACGTCACCAAGCCGGTCGTCGGCTACGTCGCGGGCTTCACCGCCCCCGAGGGCAAGACGATGGGCCACGCCGGCGCGATCGTGTCCGGCTCGGCCGGTACCGCGCAGGCCAAGAAGGAGGCCCTCGAGGCCGCCGGTGTCAAGGTCGGCAAGACGCCGTCCGAGACCGCCGCGCTGATGAAGGAGATCCTCTCCGCCTGATCGGAGCGCGGGTCGCACGTCCGACGCGCGGGCCCCGGGAACTTCTCCGGGTGCCCGCGCGTCGTGCTGTGTGCACCAGGTGCGCCTCACCCGGCCCTGTCGGGGGCATCGGCTAGCGTGCGGTGCAGCGAGTCCATCCGTCGCACGGGAGTGGTCGTCATGTCGAGCAACGAGCCCGGGGCCGTCCCGGCTCCGGAGCAGGCCGCGCCCGCTCCGACGGTGCGGATCGCCGTCCTGGCGGGGGCGGTGCTGGCCCTGCTGGCGCTGGTCCTGACCTTCTTCGACGTCACGACCGGGCTGTTCCCGGTCGCGATGGTCCTCGCCGGTGGCGTCGCGGGTGCCCTCACCCTGCTGCCCGGCACCGGGCGCATTCTGGTCGCGGGTGTGGTCCTGTCGACGACGGGCGCGCTGACGATGCTGCTGCTCCTGGCCGGCACCGGCACCGGGTCGGTCGGCGGCACGCTCGGCTGGGTCGTCTTCGTGGTCGCGCTGTTCGCCGCCGCCGCGCTGCTCTACGCCCAGCTCCTCCTGTCCGGCGTCGTCTCCGCCCCCGCGCCGCGGGCACAGCGCCCGTCGCACGTCGGGCAGCCCGGCTGGGGCCCCGGCCAGGTCGCGCCGGGCCAGCAGCCGCACTGGATGCCGCCGCAGCCCTACGGCGCGGGCCAGCCGGGTGCCGCGGCCCCGTACGGCGCGGCCTCCGGTGCGGCGCCCTACGGTGCGGACCCCTACGCCTCGGGCCAGTACGGCGCGAGCCCCTACGCCGCCCAGCCCGGCGCGGCCCCGTACGCCCCCGGCCAGCCGGGCGCGGGCCAGTACGGCGCGGGACAGCACGTCGCGGGGCAGCACGGCGCGGGGCAGCACGGTGTCGCCCAGCCGAACGCCGGCCAGTACGGCGCCGGTCAGTACGGAGCGGGCCAGTACGGCGCCGCCCACGGTGCGGCGCAGTCCGTGGCGCAGTCCGGTGCGGTGCAGCCCGGTGCGGACCACGCCGGAGCCGCCGTGTACGGCGCCCCCGGTGCGGTGCCCGCCGCGTCGCAGCCCGCCGCCGGGCAGTTCCCGGGGCAGTCCGGGGCCCACGGCGCGCACGAGGTGCCCGGTGCACAGGACCGGACCGGCGACGACGCGGGCCGCCACGCGGTCGGCGGCCGCACCCCGCAGGCCGACGCGGCACCGCACACGCCGTCCGGCGCGGGCGGCGCCTTCTCCGGGGTGTCCTACGGCGACCGCGCCGCCGCGGTGACCGGCGCGCCGGGGGCCGAGCAGGCCCCGCCCGCGACCACCCCCTACACGGCGGGCGCGGGCGGTACCGGGGACGACGCGGGTGTCACCCGCCCCTCCGCGATCCCCGGCTCCGCCCCGGCGCCCGGCGAGCAGGCCGAGCGCCCCGCGTCCCCGGCGCCCGGTGAGGACGAGGCCACCCGCACCTTCCGGCCCGGCGGTGACGGCTCCGCCTGACCGGCCGGAACGGTGGGCCCCGGCACGTCGCGGCGTGCCTGCCCCTCCCGGGCCGCGTTCGCTGCGACGCTGACCGGGTGAGCACCACCCCGCCCCGTCCCGCCCGCGGTCGCCCGGCCTCCCGGGCCCGGTCCACCGGGTCCGCACCGGAGCGGTCCCGCGGTGGGCGCGCGACCGCCGTCGCGGACCGGGAGCGGGGGCGCCGCCGCCGCCCCGCCCGGACCCCGACGCGCGGTACCGGGACCGGCACCGGGCTGGACCGGCTGCGGATCCTGCTCGTGGCCACGATGGGCGCCGTCCTCGCCGGGTACACGATGCTCGTCCCGGTGGCGGCGCTGCTGACCGGCACCGGCGGCGTCGCGGTCACCGCGGACGGGGCCCTGGCCACCGCCGTCCCGCTGTGGCTGGCCGCGCACCTCATCCCGGTCGCCGTGGACGGGCACCCGTTCGGGGTGCTGCCGCTGCTGCCGACGCTGGTGGTCGTCGCGCTGGTCGCCTTCTGCTCGCGCTGGGCGGTGCTCCGCCTGGGCGGGCGGGTCCGGCACGACGCGGGCGCCGTCGTCGCGTCCCAGGCCGGGGCCGCCGCCGCGGTCGCCGTGCTCGCCGGGGCGCTGCTGCCGCGGGACATGGCCGTCACCGCCCCCTGGGCGTCGATGATCGGGGCCGGGCTGGTGGCCGGGGCAGCCGCCGGGATCGGCGTCGTCCACGCCTGCGGGGCGCCGGCGGCCTGGAAGCGGGTGCTGGCGGGTTGGCCCGGCGCGGCGCTGGCCGGGGCCCGGGTCGCCGCCGCCGCGCTGCTGCTGGTCGCCGCCCTCGTCCTGACCGTGGCTCTGCTCGCGAGCGCCTCGGACGTCGCCGACACCGCCGAGCGCATCGCCCCCGGCGCCTGGGCGGGCGTCGGGGTGCTGGTGCTGAGCATCGGGTACCTGCCGAACGCACTGATCGGGGCGCTGTCCTGGGCGCTGGGCGCGGGGGTGTCGGTCGGCATCGCCCGGTCCGGTCCGTTCGGCGTCGAGCCGGGTCCGCTGCCGCCGTTCCCGCCCGCGGTGGTCCTGCCCGTCACCACCGTCCCGACGGTCGTGGTGCTGGTCGTGCTGCTTCCCGTCGCCGCGGGGGTGCTCGGCGGGATCGCCTGCCGGCGGGCACTGGGGGAGGACGCGCCGGTCGTGGACCGGGTCGCGGCACCGGCGCTGGCGGCCGTGGTCGTCGCGGTCGGGGCGGCCGTGCCGGCGGCGCTCGCCGGGGGTGCGCTCGCGGGCGGGCCCTACGACCCGGTGTCGTTCCACCCGTGGGCGGTCCTCGGTTGCGCGCTGCTGCTGGTCGGGATCCCGGCCGTGCTGACCTGCGCCGGGACCGAGCTCGCCCGGCACGTCCCGATGGGCGGGACCGACCGGTCGCGGACCGCGGTCGACCGGGCCCGGGCCGCCCGGGCCCGCCGTCGCGCGTCGACGGTGGGGGAGCTGGTCGAACGCCGTCGCACCGCCGGGGCGCCCGCCCGCCGTGCCGACGCCGCGTGGGACGACGACGGGGACCACGACACCTTCTACCCCTACCCCGACGCCGAGCCCGACGGTCGCCCGGCCGCACGCCGCGCCGCCGAGGACGCCACCGACCGTGACCACGCCACCGACCATGACCACGGCGACGACGGGGACCACGGCGACGACGGGGACCACGGCGACGACGGGGACCACGGCGACGACGGGGACCACGGGGACGACGGGGACGACGGGGACCGTCGGGCGGCCCACCCGTCCGGCCGGCGTGCCGAGGACCGGGCCGACCGCATCACGCGCGCCCGCGACCGCTCCCGGGACGACTGACCCGACGACCCGGCCCCCGGCCGGGTGACCCGGGCCACCGCACCGGGCGCCGTCGTCGTCGGAGGGCGCGTCTACCCTGGCCAGGGGCCGTGGAGCGGCCCGGACCGGCGAGGAAGGGACACGGTGGGCGCGCAGGAGCGGCACGGGGCGCTGCGGGTGGTCGTCCTCGTCTCCGGGAGCGGCACCCTGCTGCAGGCACTGCTCGACACCGCGGGCGCCGGGTTCACCGTCGTCGCCGTCGGGGCCGACCGCGCGGGTGCCACCGCTCTCGACCGGGCCCGCACCGCGGGTGTCCCCACCTTCGTCGAGCGGGTCGCCGACCACCCCGACCGCGACGCCTGGAACACCGCGCTCGCCGCGGCCGTCCTCGCGCACCGGCCGGGCCTCGTCGTCGGGGCGGGGTTCATGAAGCTCGTCTCCCCCACCTTCCTGGACGCGCTCGGATGCCCGATGCTGAACACGCACCCGGCGCTGCTGCCGGCGTTCCCCGGCGCGCACGCCGTCCGGGACGCGCTGGCCGCCCGGGTGCCCGTCACCGGCGCGACCGTCCACGAGGTCGACGCCGGGCTCGACACCGGACCGGTGCTCGCGCAGGCGGAGGTCCCCGTGCTCCCGGGTGACGACGAGACCTCCCTGCACGAGCGCATCAAGACCGAGGAACGACGGCTGCTGGTCGCGACCGTGCGACGGTTCGCCGCCGCCGCCCAACCCCACGAGGTGAACAGTGAGTGAGCGCAGGCCGGTACGCCGGGCCCTGATCAGCGTCTACGACAAGGCCGGTCTCCTCGACCTGGCCACCGGGCTGCACGCCGCCGGGGTGGAGATCGTCTCGACCGGCTCCACCGCACAGCGGATCGCCGCCGCCGGCGTCCCGGTCACCCCCGTCGAGGAGGTCACCGGGTTCCCCGAGTGCTTCGACGGCCGGGTCAAGACCCTGCACCCGCGGGTGCACGCCGGGCTGCTCGCCGACACCCGCAAGTCCGAGCACCTCGCGCAGCTCGAGCAGCTGAACATCGCGCCGTTCGACCTGCTGGTGTCCAACCTCTACCCGTTCCGCGAGACCGTCGCGTCCGGCGCGAGCCGCGACGAGGCCGTCGAGCAGATCGACATCGGCGGCCCGGCGATGGTGCGGGCCTCGGCGAAGAACCACGAGAGCGTCGCGGTCGTCGTCGACCCGTCGCGCTACGCCTGGGTGCTCGAACAGGTCGGCGCGGGCGGGTTCGTCGTGGAGGACCGTCGCAGGCTGGCCGCCGACGCCTACCGGCACACCGCCGCCTACGACGTCTCGGTCGCGACCTGGATGGGCGAGCAGTTCCCCACGGGCGACGACGACGTGTCCGCCGAGTGGGTCGGCGCCACCTGGACCCGCGAGCGCCCGCTGCGCTACGGCGAGAACCCGCACCAGGCCGCCGCGCTCTACACCGACGGCACCGGTTCCGGCCTCGCCGGCGCCGAGCAGCTGCACGGCAAGGAGATGTCCTACAACAACTACGTCGACGCCGACGCCGCCTGGCGCGCCGCGCACGACCACGGCGACCGCCCCACGGTCGCGGTGATCAAGCACGCCAACCCGTGCGGGATCGCGGTCGGCGCCGACGTCGCCGAGGCCCACCGCAAGGCGCACGCCACCGACCCGGTGTCGGCGTTCGGCGGGGTCATCGCGGTCAACGGCGAGGTCTCGGTCGCGATGGCCGAGCAGGTCGCCGAGATCTTCACCGAGGTCGTCGTGGCCCCCGGCTACGCCGACGGCGCCCTCGAGGTGCTCCAGCGCAAGAAGAACGTCCGCGTCCTGCGTATCCCCGACGGCGCCGCCCGCACCGGTACCGAGCTCCGTCCGATCTCCGGCGGGCTGCTGGTGCAGCAGCGCGACCTCGTCGACGCCGACGGCGACGACCCGGCCGCCTGGAAGCTCGTCACCGGCGACGCCGTCGCCCCCGAGGTGCTCGACGACCTCGCGTTCGCCTGGCGCGCCTGCCGCGCGGTGAAGTCCAACGCGATCCTGCTCGCCCGCGACGGCGCCGCGGTCGGTGTCGGCATGGGCCAGGTCAACCGGGTCGACGCGGCGAAGCTCGCCGTGACCCGGGCCGGGGACCGCGCCCGCGGCTCGGTCGCCGCCTCCGACGCGTTCTTCCCCTTCCCCGACGGGCTGGAGGTGCTGCTCGACGCCGGTGTCGCCGCCGTCGTGCAGCCCGGCGGCTCGGTCCGCGACGACGAGGTCGTCGCGGCCTGCGCGAAGGCGGGCGTGCCGATGTACCTGACCGGGACACGGCACTTCGCCCACTGACCCACCGCCCCACCCCGACGGCCCGGGACCGCCTCGCGCGGCCCGGGCCGTCGGCGTTCGGGCAGCTCAGAGGGTGTTCCGGCCGAGAATGTCGGGGGTGCGTGCGACGGTCCTCCCCGTCGTCGTCACCACCCCACCCGGGGGATGCGGAGCGGCGGCACAGGCCCTATGCTTCGAACGTCAGTTCGAGCACGCGTCGCCTTCCCCGCGGCGCGCCGGGCGAGGTCGCGGCCGTTCGGTCGTGGCGCGGTGTGTGGCGGGGAGGTACTGCGGTGCGCGTCGGTGCGGGCGAGGGGCCGGTCGTCGTCGGGGGAGCGGTGGCGGTCGGCCGGGTGGTCGGCGGTGCCGGTGGGGGAGCCGGCGTCGACGTCGGGGACGACACCGGTCCGGAGGGGTCCGGGCCGGTGGTCGGGGCCGGGTCGCGTGTCCCCGGGGGCGGGCGGGAGCCGCTGCCCGGGGCGCGGGGCCCGGCCGGGGGGCCGGGGTCCCCGGCGGGCTCGGCCGCCGAGCGGCTCGCCCGGGCCCGGCACGTCCTGCGTCGCACGGAGACCCGGGCGGGCCTGGAGCGGTCCCGGCCGGGGCCCGTGGGGCCCTGCCCGGAGCCGGAGCCCCCGGCCCGCAGCGCCGGGACGGTCGAGGCGCGTCCGGTGACCGAGGCCGACCTGCTGCCGGTGCCGGGGCCGCTGGCCGGTCTGCTGCCCGGCGGGGGCCTGCGGCGGGGGTCCACCGTGGCGGTGGGCGTGGGGTCCGGCGCGGGGTCGCTGCTGTTCGCGCTGCTGGCCGCCGCGTCCGCGGAGGGCGCGTGGGCGGGCGTGGTCGGCCGCCCCGGCCTCGGCGCGACGGCCGCGGCCGAGGCGGGCGTGCGGCTGGACCGGCTGGCGCTGGTCCCCGACCCCGGTGCGGACCTGGTCGGGGTGACCGCGGCGCTGCTGGACGGACTGGACCTCGTGGTCGTGGCCGGTCCGGAACGGGCCGGGCTGCGGGCCGGGGACCGGCAGCGGCTCGCCGCGCGGGCCCGGCAGCGGGGCGCGGTGCTGCTGGCGCTCGGTGGGTGGCCGGGTGCCGACCTGCGGCTGTGCTGCACCCGTCCGCGCTGGGAGGGCGTCGGCCGCGGGACGGGGCGGCTGCGGTCCCGGCGGGTCGAGGTCCGGGCGGAAGGGCGCGGGATCGGCCCGGCCGGGTGGGGGGTGGAGGTGCTCCTCCCGGGCCCCGGCGGGACGGTCGTCCCCGCCCCGGCGGCGCCCCCGGTCCCCGTGGTCCCGTCGGTGCCCGCGATCGCCTCGGCGCCGTCGGTGCCCGCGGTCTCCGCGGCCGCGGTGGGCGAGGTCCCGGTCGCGCGACCCGTGGCCCGGGCGGCCGGATGAGCACGCCCGGTACGACGGAGGCGGCAGCGTGACGGGCACGGGCGTCAGGGCGGGGACGGGCAGCGGAGCGGACGCGGGCGTCGGCGGGAGCGCGGGTGTCAGGACGAGCCCGCACGACGGAGCGAACACGGGCGGCGGCGGTGGGCGGGCGGAGCCCGACCCGCGGGTGCTGGCGGTCTGGTCCCCGGACTGGCCGGTCACCGCCGCCGCCCGCGCCGCGCACGTCCCGGCGGACCGGCCGGCCGCGGTCCTGCACGCCAACCGGGTCCTGGCCTGCTCGGCGACGGCCCGCCGGCACGGCGTCCGTCGGGGGCTGCGGCGCCGGGAGGCGCAGGCCCGGTGCCCGGAGCTCGTGGTGCTCGCCCCCGACCCGGGGCGCGACGCCCGGCTGTTCGAGCCGGTCGCCGCCGCGGTGGAGGCGCTCGCCCCCGGCGTCGAGGTGGTGCGGCCGGGGCTGCTGGTGCTGCCCGCACGCGGTCCGGTCGGCTGGTTCGGCGGGGAGCGCGCCGCGGTGGAGCGGCTGATCGACCAGGTCGCGCTGCACGCCGGGACCGAGTGCCAGATCGGCGTCGCGGACGGGATGTTCGCCGCCGCGCTCGCCGCCCGCCGGGGGCGCGGGGTGCCGCCGGGACGGTCGGCGGAGTTCCTCGCACCGCTGGAGGTCGCCGAGCTGGACCGGGACCCCGATGTCGACCGGGCCGCGCTGGTGGACCTGCTGCGCCGGCTGGGGCTGCGGTCGCTGGGGGCGTTCGCGTCGCTGTCGGAGGCCGACGTGGCCTCGCGCTTCGGCGCCGACGCGGTGGCCGCGCACCGGCTCGCCCGTGGGCTCGACCCCCGTCCGCCCGCGCGCCGGGTCCCGCCGGAGGAGCTGTCCGCGGCGGTCGAGCTGGACCCGCCGGTGGACCGGGTCGACGCGGCCGCCTTCGCCGCGCGGGCACTCGCGACCCGGCTGCACACCGCGCTCGCCGGGCACGGCCTGGCCTGCACCCGGCTGGGTGTGCACGCGCGCACGGAGAGCGGGGAGGAGCTGCTGCGGGTCTGGCGGTGCGCCGAGCCGCTGACGCCGTCCGGGACGGTGGACCGGGTGCGCTGGCAGCTCGACTCGTGGCTCGGTCGCGGCGGCTCCGGGACGCTGGTCGCGCTGCGGCTCACCCCGGAGGACACCGTGGTCGCCGGGGCGCTGCAGCGCGGGCTGTGGGGCGACGTCGGCGAGGGCGACGAGCGGGCCGGGCGGGCCCTGGTCCGGGTGCAGGCGCTGCTCGGGCCGGAGGCGGTGCTCACCGCGGTCCCGACGGGCGGCCGGGACCCGGGCGACCGGGTGCGGCTGGTGCCGTGGGGCGACGAGCGGGTCGTCGAGGACACGGCGGTCCCCGCCCGGCCGGGGGCCACGGTCCCCCTGGCGGACGGCCCCGAGGCACCCGGCGGAAGTGCGGGGCGGACGGACCCTGCCGCGCACGCGCCGGTCCCGGGGCGGTGGGTGGTGACCCGGGCCGGAGACGCGCTACCCGGAACGGTGTCTCCCGGAACGGGCCCGACCGGGTGCGGCACCCGGAGCGCGGACGGCGCCCGGGCCACGGACGGCGCCGGTGCCGAGCAGAAGGACGGTGCCGAGCAGAAGGACGGTGCCGAGCAGAAGGAGCGGACCGAGGGCCGGCGGGGAGGAGCGCCCCCGGACGGGGGGAGGGCCGGGACCGCACACCCCCGCCGTGCCCCCGGCCGTCGTCCACCCGTCGACCCCCCGGCGACCTGGCCCGGCCGGCTCCCGGCACCGTCCCCGGCGACGGTGCCCCCGGACCCGGTCCCGGTCCGGTTGCTCGCCGCGGACGGTGCCGAGGTGCACCCGGCCGCGCCGGACCTGCTCGACCGCGTCCCACGCCGGATCGCGGGCGGTGGCCCCGACCGGGAGGTCACCGCCTGGGCCGGCCCCTGGCCGGTGCACACCCGCTGGTGGGCCCCCGACGGCCCCGGGCCCGCGGTCCGGCTGCAGGTCCTGCTCGCCGACGGCACGGCCCTGCTGCTCGTGCACCGCGGCGGCCGGTGGGAGGTGACCGGTGTCTACGACTGAGCCACCGGCCGCCGCGGGCGGGTCAGCGCTGCGGGACCCCGGTGAGGTCGACGGCGAACCGGCCGATCGCCGAGGCCATCGCCGTCACGTTCCGGTCCAGCGCGGTCCGGTCGATGTTGGTCAGGCGGTCGCAGGCCGTGTGGTAGCAGGGGTCGTAGGACTGTCCCGCCGTGCCGCCCCACTTCTGCGCCTGCTCCGGGGTCTTCTGCTCCTCGGCGCCGGTGAACAGGCCACCGGCCGGGATGCCGGCCTCGATGAACGGGCCGTAGTCCGAGCGCCCGTCGAACGCGGTGCCCTCGGGGCCGTTCACGCCCGCCCCGACCAGCGCCTCGGTCAGGACGCGCTCCGCGGTGTCGGAACCGGGCGGGCCCGCCTCGCCGCCGAGGTCGTCGGAGTTGTCGCCGTCGTAGACGAGGTAGCCGGGGTTCGGCGAGCCGACCATGTCGAAGTTGAGGTACAGCGCGATCCGCGCGCGGTCGGCCTCGGACAGTCCCTCGACGTACTTCGTCGAGCCGACCAGGCCGATCTCCTCGGCGCCCCACCACGCGAAGCGCACCTTCTGGCCGACCGGCGGGGAGCCGCCGAGCTTCTGCGCGATCTCGAGCAGGGCGGCGCTGCCGCTGCCGTTGTCGTTGATGCCTGCGCCCTCGGGCACGCTGTCGAGGTGGGCCCCGGCGACCACGACCCGGCCCGGGTCGCCGGTGGTGGTCTCGGCGATCACGTTCCGCGAGGTCTGCTGCCGGATCGTGGTGTCGAGCACCAGCGACGCCTGCTGGCTGTCGCGCAGGGCGGCTCCGGCGGTCTTCGTCACGGCCGCCGTCGGGACGACCCCCGGGGTGTCGCCGAGGGTGGCGGGCAGGGCCGCGTCCTCGGTGTTGACCACGATCACCGCCGCCGCGCCCGCCGCCCCCGCGAGCCGGGACTTCTGGCCGAACTCGCAGGTCCCGCGCTCGACGACGGCGATGGCCCCGGCCGGCATCCCGGTGTAGTCGGCGGCGTCGCAGCCCGGTGTCGGGTCCTGCGGGGTGCGCGGGCGCAGCGACAGCGGCGCGGTCAGCCCGCCGGGCGGGGTGGCGGGGGAGAAGCCGAGCACCTCGGTCGTCACCGGTGCGCCGGCCACGGTCAGCCGTGCGTCGCCCGCGGAGAAGGTGCGCACCTCGAACGACGGGGTCGACACCTCGAACCCGCTCGCCCGCAGCGTCCCGACGACGTGGTCGACGGCCGCGTCGTACCCGGGGGTGCCCACCGCGCGGTTGCCGTCGTTCGCGTCGGCGAGCTTCTCGAACTGCTGCAGGTGGGCGTGGGCGCCGTCGCCGCCGACCGCGGCCGCGAGCCGCTGCGGCAGGCCGGGGTCGCCCTGCGCGGCCCCCTGGCTCCCGCCGCCGGTGGTGCCGATCGTCGCGGTGCCCGGCGCCGCGGGGACGTCCGCGCAGGCCGCGAGCGCGACGACGGCCACCCCGGCCGCCGCGACCCTGACCAGCCGGTTCCCGAGGCGTGGCCGGTGCCGGCCACCCGTCGTGCTCGCCCGTCCCATGGAGCCACCCCTGCCGTCCGGCCCGGTGCCGGGCCTCGTCCGCGCCGGGTGTCCGGCGCTCCTCGTGCGTGCGCGGTACCGGTCGGGCGCCGCGGCGTCGGACCAGCATCCGCCATCGGGCGTGGTCGTGCGGTGAACCGACGATCACGACACGGCGTCACGAACACGACGGTACGACCCGGCGCACCCCGGGGCCGCGGTGATCCTCGGTCGATCCATACCGGGGTCTCAGTCGTTCCACAGGTTCGGCTGGTGAACTCGGAGATGTCGGCGGGGCGGTCCACGAACCACCTGCCGGCACCGGATGGGTACGTCCGGGTGGCCCGCGGGCCGGCGCTGGGGAGCGGCCGGTGTGCCGCGCCGGAGCCCGGACCCGCCGTGCGGGGCCGACCGGCGCTGGGGAGCAGCCGGCCGGCCCGCACGGCGACGCCCGTCCGCGGAACCCGGCACTCGACGATCGAACTTCTGTTCGAGTACGCTCCACGGGTGGGCTGGCAGAACCCGGACGTCCCCTGGACGGAGCTGGAGAGCGCGCTGTCGGGTCGTTCCGTGCGCGACGGCGCGAGCCTGCGCGGTGGCCCGGAGGCCGACGGCGGGGACGCGCCGGCCTGGTCCGCCCACCGCGGCCCCTACGAGCCGCCCGAGGACCTGCACCCGGCGGGGCCCGGCGTCGTGCCGTACGCGGAGCTGCACTGCCACTCCCACTTCAGCTTCCTCGACGGCGCGAGCGCCCCGGAGGAGCTGGTCGAGCGCGCCGCCGAGCTGGGGCTGGAGGCGGTCGCGCTCACCGACCACGACGGCATGTACGGGGTCGTGCGGTTCGCCGAGGCGGCCCGCGCGCTCGGGGTGCGCACGGTGTTCGGCGCCGAGCTGAGCACCGGGCTGACCGCCCCGCAGAACGGCGTCGCCGACCCCGAGGGCGAGCACCTGCTGCTGCTGGCCCGCGGCCCCGACGGGTACCGCGCGCTGTGCCGCACCATCTCCACCGCGCAGATGCGGGGCGGGGAGAAGGGGCGGCCGGTCTACGACCCGGACGAGGTCGTCGCCGACACCGCGGGGAAGGTCGTCGTGCTCACCGGCTGCCGCAAGGGCGCGGTGCGCCGCGCCCTGGACCGTTCGGGCCCGGTGGCCGCCGCGGCGGAGCTGGACCGGCTGGTCGCGCGCTTCGGCGCGGGGAACGTGCGGGTCGAGCTGACCGTGTACGGCGAGCCCGGCGACACCGAGCGCAACGACGCGCTGGCCGCGCTGGCCGAGCGGGCCGGCGTCGCGACGGTGGCGACGACCGGGGCGCACTACGCCACCCCCGACCGCGCCCCGCTGGCCGCGACCGTCGCCGCGGTCCGGGCCCGCCGCAGCCTCGACGAGATCGACCCCTGGCTGCCCGCGGCGGGCACCGCGCACCTGCGGTCCGGGCGGGAGATGGCCCTGCGGTTCGACGAGCGCCACCCCGGCGCGGTGGAGCGCGCGGCGGAGCTGGGCCGGGAGCTGGCGTTCGAGCTGCACCTGGTGGCGCCGGACCTGCCGCCGTTCGACGTCCCGCCCGGGCACACCGAGACGACCTGGCTGCGGGTGCTGACCGAACGCGGCCGGATGGAGCGTTATGGCAGCTGTGACGAGAACCCGTTCGCGGCGCACACCGTGCAGCGCGAGCTGGAGATCATCGAGGCGAAGAACTTCCCCGGCTACTTCCTGATCGTCCACGACATCGTCGACTTCTGCCGCCGGTCGAACATCTTCTGCCAGGGCCGGGGATCGGCCGCGAACTCGGCGGTCTGCTACGCGCTGGGCATCACCAACGTCGACGCCGTCCGGCACGGGCTGCTGTTCGAACGGTTCCTGTCCCCGGACCGCGACGGCTACCCCGACATCGACCTCGACATCGAGTCCGGCCGCCGCGAGGAGGCGATCCAGTACGTCTACCGCCGCTACGGCCGGCTGTTCGCCGCGCAGGTCGCGAACGTCATCACCTACCGGCCGCGGTCGGCGATCCGCGACACCGCCCGCGCGCTCGGGTTCTCACCCGGCCAGCAGGACGCCTGGAGCAGGCGCGTCGAACGCTGGCACGCCCTGGAGGCGAGCGAGCTCCCGCAGGAGATGCCGCCGCTGCTGCTGGACCTCGCGGGGCAGCTGATGGGTGCGCCCCGGCACCTGGGCATCCACTCCGGCGGCATGGTCATCTGCGACCGGCCGGTGTCCGAGGTCGTGCCGGTGGAGTGGGCGCGGATGGCCGACCGGACCGTCGTGCAGTGGGACAAGGAGGACTGCGCCGCGGCCGGGCTGGTGAAGTTCGACCTGCTCGGGCTGGGCATGCTCACCGCGCTGCACCTGATGGTGGACCTGGTCACGACCGTCACCGGTGAGCGGATCGAGCTGCACGCGATCGGCGAGTCCGACCCGGAGGTCTACGCGATGCTGTCGCGCGCGGACTCGGTCGGGGTGTTCCAGGTGGAGTCCCGCGCCCAGATGGCCACCCTGCCGCGGCTGCGCCCGCGCGAGTTCTACGACCTCGTCGTCGAGGTCGCGCTGATCCGGCCCGGCCCGATCCAGGGCGGCTCGGTGCACCCCTACATCCGGCGGCGCAACGAGCTGGAGACGTGGGAGCACGACCACCACCTGCTGAAACCGGCGCTGCACAAGACGCTGGGCATCCCGCTGTTCCAGGAACAGATGATGCAGATCGCCGTCGACGTCGCGGGGTTCACCGCGGCCGAGGCCGACGAGCTGCGCCGGGCGATGGGCTCCAAGCGGTCCACCGAGCGGATGGAACGGCTGCGCGGGCGGTTCTACGACGGGATGGCCGCGAACGGGATCACCGGTGAGCTCGCCGAACGGATCTTCGCCAAGATGCTGGCCTTCGCGAACTTCGGGTTCCCGGAGAGCCACTCGATCAGCTTCGCCGCGCTCGTCTACTACTCGGCGTGGTTCAAGCTCTACCACCCGGCGGCGTTCTGCGCGGGCCTGCTCAACGCCCAGCCGATGGGCTTCTACTCGCCGCAGTCGCTGGTGGCCGACGCCCGCAGGCACGGCGTGCGGGTGCACCGACCGGACGTCAACACCGGGCGGGCCGACGCCGTCCTCGAACCCGACGACGACAGCACCGGCGGCCGGGCGGTCCGGCTCGGCCTGGCGGGTGTCCGCACCGTCGGCGCGGACCTCGCCGGGGTCATCGACGCCGAACGCGACGCGGGCGGGCCGTTCGCGGACCTGCCCGACCTGGCCCGCCGGGTCCGGCTGACCGGCCCGCAGGCCGAGGCGCTGGCGACGGCCGGGGCGTTCGGCTGCTTCGGTGTGGAGCGGCGGGAGGCGCTGTGGGCGGCGGGCGTCGTCGCGGGGGTGCGGCCCGGGCACCTGCCGGGCACCACCGTCGGGTTCGACGCTCCGGCGCTGCCGGGGATGACCGAGGCGGAGCTGACCGTCTCCGACGTCTGGGCCACCGGCGTATCCCCGGACAGCCACCCGGTGCAGCACCTGCGCGCGGACCTCGACGCGCTCGGCGCGGTCCGGATCGACCGGCTCGACGAGGTGGGCCGCCGCGCCGGCCCGGACACCCCGGCCCGGGTGCTGGTCGGGGGACTGGTCACCCACCGCCAGCGCCCGGCGACCGCGCGCGGGGTGACGTTCGTGAACCTCGAGGACGAGTCCGGGATGCTGAACGTGACCTGCTCGGAGGGCTTGTGGGCGCGCTACCGGTCGGTGGCGCTGGGGAGCGCGGGACTGCTGGTCCGGGGCCGGCTCGAACGCAGCCCGGAGGGCGTGCTGAACCTGCTGGCCGACCGGCTGCAGCGGATGCCGCTGGCGGTGACGGTGGCGTCCCGGGACTTCCGCTGACCGTCCCGCCCGCGGCCGGCGCCGCGCCGGGACCCCCGGACCCCGCGGATGTTCGGAACCCGGGTACGCCGCAGGCCCCACCGGAGAACCGGCGGGGCCTGCGGGCGGTCGCGACGGGGTCAGGACTTGACGAGCGGCCCGCCCATCGACATCGCGCGTCCGCCCAGGGTCTGGCCGAACGCGTCGAACAGGATGTAGGCGAACACGATGCAGAACGCGAACGTCGTGATCCCGGCGATCGGGAACAGGCCCGCGTTGCCCGCGGTCACACCGATGTAGGCCAGCACGAAGGTGATGTCGACGAGCACGAAGCCGATCGTGAACATCAGCGGCAGCCGCAGCGTCGCCAGCGTCAGCAGGACGAACACCAGGGTGAAGGAGAGCAGGTAGGTCGACTGGATCGACCCGATCTGCTCGGTGGACAGGGCCTCTCCGGTGCCGGCGTCGATGATCCAGCCGTTGTTCAGCGCCATGAGCAGCACGCCGAAGCTGGTCCAGAACGCGGAGAAGACACCGAAGATCGCCGCAGTGACGCTGTCCCCGACGCGCAGCGCGACCATGGCCGACAGCAGCAGGAACAGACCCGCCGAGAAGGTCACGATCGGGATCATCCCGCCGGGCAGCGCGGTGGTGTCCAGGTAGCCCACGAACCACAGGCCCAGCGTGATGCCGGACGGCAGGAAGCAGATGAGGCCCATCAGGGCCGGGTTGGCAGCCGGGGCGGCTGCTGCCGGGGCGGGCGGGGCAGCAGCGGCCTGCGCCCCCGCGGTGTCGCTCTCCACGCTCATGGAAAACTCCTCGTCGAGTTCGTGACCGGTCGTACACCGGCGGTGTGATTCTGCTCTCGCGGAGATCGTTTTTCGCCCCTCCGTACGACCAGACCCCGACCTGTACCCCGGTCGCACGCAATCGGACCGTCGTCGCAGCTCGCGGGGGCGGCGTCCCCTACCTTCCCGGCACGTACGCCTCCTTCGGTCAGGTTCGACCGGCCCGGGCGTAACCTGAGAGGATGCCCGGGTGACCGCACGCGTGATGGACGGCAAGGCGACGTTGGCGGAGCTGCTCGAGGACCTGCGGGGCCGTGTCGAGAAGCTGACCGCCGTCGGGGTGAACCCCGGGCTGGGCACGGTGCTGGTCGGTGACGACCCCGGATCGCAGGCCTACGTGCGTGGCAAGCACCGCGACTGCGCCAAGGTCGGCATGACCTCGCTGCAGCGCGAGCTCCCCGCCGACGCGAGCCAGGCCCGGGTCGAGGACACGATCGACGAGCTGAACGCCGACCCGACCTGCACCGGTTTCATCGTGCAGCTCCCGCTGCCGGACGGTCTCGACGCCGGCGCCGCGCTGGAACGGGTCGACCCGGGCAAGGACGCCGACGGTCTGCACCCGACCAACCTGGGCCGTCTGGTCCTCGGCGAGCCGGGACCGTTGCCGTGCACCCCGCGCGGCATCGTCGAGCTGTGCCGCCGGTTCGGCGTCGAGCTGGACGGGGCGCGGGTCGTCGTCGTGGGCCGTGGGGTGACGGTCGGCCGCCCGCTGGGGCTGCTGCTGACCCGCCGCTCGGAGAACGCGACCGTCACCCTGTGCCACACCGGCACCCGGGACCTGACGGCGCACCTGCGGGAGGCCGACGTCGTCGTCGCGGCGGCGGGCAGGGCCGGGCTCATCACCGCCGACCAGATCAAGCCGGGCGCCGCGGTGCTCGACGTCGGCGTCACCCGTACCGACCTGGGCCTGGTCGGCGACGTGGCGCCCGAGGTCGCCGAGGTCGCCGGGCTGCTGGCGCCGATGCCCGGTGGCGTGGGACCGATGACCCGCGGGATGCTGCTGACGAACGTGGTCGAGGCAGCCGAACGGAGCTTGTCGGAGTGAGCATCGGTACCGAACGGAGCTTGTCGGAGTGAGCATCGATACCGAACGCATCCCGGCGTGACGGGCGGCAGGGGGCGGTGATGGTGGCGACCCGCTCCGGGCACGGCCTGCGGGCCCGGCTACGGGCGCACTGGCCGCTGCTCGTCGTCCTCGGCGTGGCCCTGGTCGGTCTGCAGCGGGTGGTCACCGAGCACTGGCGCGAGGGGTCCGCGGCGCTGGCGGTGGCGATGCTCGTCGCCGCGGTGCTGCGGGTGGTGCTGCCGCCGGACCGGGTCGGGCTGCTCGCGATCCGCGGCCGCTACGCCGACGCGCTGGTGTACGGCGGGTTCGGGGTCGTCGTCCTGGTGCTGGCGTTGACGATCACCCAGGGTTCGCTGACCATCAGCTGACGCCCGGGCCCGGCGGCCACCGGCCGCCGGGCCCGGGCGTGTCCGTGCTGGTCAGCGGGCTCCGACCCGGTCCGGCCGGACGGCGATCAGCAGTCCGAGGACCGCGTAGCCGAGCAGCATGTGCACCCCACCGACGACGTTGCCGGTCGCCGTCCCGAGCACGGCCATGGTGGGCACGGTGACGACCGCCCAGGTCTCGGCGAGGGCGGGCCACCAGCGCAGCGGGCCCCGGTAGCGTCCGACGACCGCGACCGTCACGCCGATCACGGCCATCCCGAGCATCGACAGCGGCCAGAACACGTCGAGCACGACGAACCAGGTCCCCTGCCACCCGAGGGGCACGACGACCGCGAGCGCGGACCAGACCGTCGCCGGGACGAGCAGCGCCGTGACCGTCCACAGCAGACCCCGGCCGAACCGGCCGTCGCCGGTGGCGCGGGTGCGGCGCATCGCGTACAGCAGCCCGAACAGCCCGAGCTGGAACAGCAGGCCCGCCGCGTCGGTGAGGTCCCCGGCGGCGCCGGGGTCCTGCGGGTCGCCGAACAGGAAGGTCGCCCCGAAGGCGACGGCGCCCAGGGCCAGGGCGACGCCGATCCGCCGGGCGGTCGTGACGGTCAGCGTGGGCGGGGCGACGACGGCCGGGTGGGCCAGGTCGTCGACGTCGGTGCGGGCGGGGACGGAGGTGGTCTCGTGCACGGTGGGCTCCTGACGGTGGACGTGGGCGGTGGACGTGGGCGGTGGTCACACGGCGCGGGTCTGCTCGGGACGGTGGGCGAGCAGCAGGCCGAGCACGCCGTAGCCGAGCAGTACGTGCACGGCCCCGACGGTGCCGCCGACGACCGGCCCGGCCAGTCCGACCGTCGGCACGGTGACCAGCGCCCAGCTCTCGGCGAGCATCGGCCAGTACCGCAGCAGCCCGCGGTAGCGCCCGACGACCGCGATCGTCACGCCGGTCACGGCCATGCCGACCATCGACAGCGGCCAGCAGGCGTCGAGCAGCAGGAACCACGTGCTCCCGTGCACCGCCACCGGGGTGGTGATCGCCAGGACGGACGACAGCGTCGCCGCGGCGAGCAGCGCCGCCACCGTCCAGAGCAGACCCCGGCCGAACCGGCCGTCGCCGGTGGCGCGGGTCGCGAACAGCGCCGACAGCAGGCCCCACAGGCCTGCCTGGAACAGCAGCCCGCCGACGTGGCTGTACATCGGGCCCACGTCGAGGACGAGGCTCCCGACCAGCCCGCAGGCGAAGGCGACGGCCCCGGCGGACAGCCCGTATCCGACCGGGGTCAGGGACGGTCCCCGCCGGGGCACGGTGGCGCCCGGGTGGATGGTGGCGGTCGGGCTGATGGCCGGTTCGGCGGTCATGGCGGTCCCCTGTCGGTATCGGTCTGCGTGGGTGTCGGTCTGCGTCGGCGGTCGGTCCGGCGACGGGGACCACGGTGCGGTGCGGGAGTCCCGGGCGGGCAGGGGCGCGGTTCCCGGCCGCGGTCCCGTGTCGATGTCCCGCCGGGCCGGGACCGCGGTCCCGGGACACGGGACGCCCCGTGTAGCGAGGATGGGCCCGCCGGCGAGTACTCCGTCGCGGGCGCCGACGTCGTAGGGGGACTGCGCATGACCGCCACCGCGACGACCGTGGTCCGTGAGGGAACCCCCGCGGCCCGCCCTGCTCTGCTGCCCGTGCTCCTCGTCGCGGTGCCCTCGGCCGTGGCGCTCGTGACCGCGGCGGGGGTCGAGCTGCGTGTGCCGGCGGCGGTGCTGCCGCCCGACGAACCGGCCGAGGTCGTGGCGGTCACCGGGGCGATCGCCGTGGTGCTGCTGGTGACCGGGCTGCTGCTGGTCGCGCGGCTGCCGCGGCACCCGGTGGCCTGGGTCCTCGCCGGGTCGGGCCTGGTCTGGGCGCTCGACACCGTGGCCGCGGCGTGGACCCGCTACGGCCTCTACGTCGTCGCGGACCCCGATCTGCCGCTGCTGTCACCGGCCTGGTGGTTCTGGACCCGCTTCGGTGCGGTGCTGCTGCTCGGGCTGCCGCTGCTGTTGCTGCTGTTCCCGGACGGCCGGTTGCCCGCCGGGCGGGTGTGGCGGCCGCTGTCCGTGGCGAGCCTGACCTCGACGGCGCTGCTCCCGCTGGCCCTGGTCCTGGTCCCGGCCGTGGAGGTCGAGCGGTACAGCGGGGTCGCGGCGCCGCCGTCGCAGGCGCTGGTCGACCCGGACCTGCTCAGCGTGCCGATGCCGTTCTGGCCGCAGGTGCTGGCCGTGGCCTACCCGCTGGTCCCGGCCGGTCTGCTGGTGCCGGCCGCCGTCGTCGTCGCCCGGTACCGGGCCGCGCGCGGGGAACGGCGCCTGCAGCTGCGGTGGCTGGCCTGGGCCGGGCTGGTGAGTGCGGTGCTGACGGTGCCGATGTGGGTGCTCCCCGGTCCGTGGCCGACCCTGCTGCTCGGTCTGGCGATCGCGGCGACCTCGGGCGCGGTGGTCGTGGCGGTCACCCGGCACCGGCTCTACGACGTCGACCGGCTGCTGTCCGGCACGCTGGTGTCGGTGCTGCTGCTGGTCGCGGTCGGCGCGGTCGACCTGCTGCTGCTCGCCCTGGCCGGGAATCTGCTGGGCGGGCGGGACGCGACGTTCCTCGCGGTCGCCGTCGTCGCGGTGCTGTACACGCCGCTGCGGACCCGGCTGTGGTCCGCGGCGCGCCGCCTCGTCCGCGGCGGGCGGGACGACCCCTACGGCGCCCTGTCGACGCTCGCGGCCCGGCTGGAGGCCGCGGAGGGCGACCGGCAGCTCGCCGCGCTGGCCGGGTCCGTCGCGCAGGCCTTCAGGCTGCCCTACGTCCGTGTGGTCACGACCCGGCCGGACGGCGACACCGCCGTCGCCGAGCACGGCCGACCGAGCGGGCCGGTCACCGCGCTGCCGGTGGCGTGGCGGGGCGCGCGGATCGGCCGGGTCGAGCTGTGCTCGGCCGGGTCGGCGCTGTCCGAGCGCGACCAGCGCCTGCTCGGCGACCTGGTCCGGCAGGCCGCGACGGCGGCCCGGGCCGACGAGCTGTCGGCACGGCTGCTGTCGCACCGGACCGCGCTGGTGACCGCCCGCGAGGAGGAGCGTCGGCGGCTGCGCCGCGATCTGCACGACGGTCTGGGCCCCGCGCTGGGCGCGGTCACACTGCGGATCGAGACCGCCCGCAACCTGGCCGCGTCGGACCCGGCGGCGGCGGACCGGATGCTGGAGGCCGCGACCGTCGACGTCGCCGCGGTGCTGACGGACATGCGCAGACTGGTGCACGACCTGCGACCACCCGCGCTCGACGAGCTCGGCCCGGCGGGTGCGCTGCGGGAGCTGGCCCGGCGTACGGCGCCCGCCGATCTCGACGTGACCGTGGTGGAGGAGGGTGGCGGCCCGACCCTGCCCGCCGCGGTGGAGGTGGCCGCGTACCGGATCGCGGCCGAGGCACTGACGAACGTGGTCCGGCACGCCGGGGCCCGGACCGTCCGGGTCCGGCTCGCCCGCGGCCCGGACGAGCTCGTGGTGGAGGTCGTGGACGACGGCATCGGGATCGCCCCCGACGTCGTCGCGGGAGTCGGGACGCTCTCGGTGCGCGAACGGGCCGCCGAGCTGGGTGGGACGTGTGCGGTGTCGGCCCCGGACGGCGGCGGGACCGTCGTGCGGGCCCGGTTGCCGCTGGGAGAGGGATGAGTGTGGACGTGACCGATGACGAACCGGTCCGGGTGCTGCTGGCCGACGACCACCCGGTGTACCGGGACGGGCTGGCCGTGCTGCTGGCCTCGGTGCCGGGGATCGAGGTCGTCGGCGTCGCCGCGGACGGCGCCGAGGCGGTCGCCCGGGCGGCCGACACCGCCCCGGACGTCGTCGTGATGGACGTACGGATGCCGGGCCTCGACGGCATCGCCGCCACCCGGGAGATCACGACGGCGGCGCCGTCGACCGGGGTGGTGGTACTGACGATGAGCGAGGAGGACGCGACGGTGTTCGCGGCGATGCGGGCCGGCGCGCGCGGCTACCTGCTCAAGGGCGCGAACCAGGCGGAGATCGTCCGCGCGGTCACCGGGGTCGCCCGGGGCGACGTGGTGTTCGGCCCGGCGCTGGCCGCCCGGATCGCGGACTTCTTCGCGGCGCCGCCGTCGGCCGGGCCGGTCAACGCGGGTGCGTTCCCGGAGCTGACGGCGCGGGAGCGGGAGATCCTCGACCTGGTCGCGGCGGGCCGGTCCAACGACCGGATCGCCGCGGCGTTGTTCCTCTCACCGAAGACGGTGCGCAACAACGTGTCGAACATCTTCGCGAAGCTGCACGTCGCCGACCGTGCGGAGGCGATCGTCCGGGCGCGCGACGCCGGCCTGGGCCGGGCCTGACCGGCTGCGCGAGCCGCCGGTCGTCTCAGGGCCCGCCGGGCGCCGGGTCGGGGGCCGGCGCGGGCCGGCGGGACGCTTGCTCCCCGGACGCCCGGGGCCGGTGCTGGTCGCGCGCACGACCCGGCCCGGCCGGGCGGGGAGATCCCCGGTCGGTGCGCTGCGGGACGGCCTGATAATGATCATCGCTAACGAGATTCTACCGGTGGGTACACCCGCTCCGGGACGGGGGTTGCTCCGGACGGGTTGCGTGATGTCGCCCACGGTGGTTCTGCTGATCACCCGTTGATCGCAACGAAGATCGATCCGCCACCCGGTCGGCGGTGCCCGGTCCGGCGGCGCCCCACGGACGGAGGTGGTCCCCGCCACCGCCTGCGAGCATGATCGCCGCCATGACCGACCGCAGCGGCCACATCGTCGACACCCTCGTGACCGCCTTCGACGACCTGGTGGCGGCCGACCCGTCGGCGTTCCGGACCAAGTTCCGGAAGATGGCCGCCGACCCGTTCGCGTTCTACCGGGGCAGCGCCTGCCTGTTCTACGACGACGTCGCCCGCCGCGAGGACCCCTGGGTCGACGACCGCACCGGACGGGTCTGGATCCAGGGCGACCTGCACGCCGAGAACTTCGGCACCTACATGGACGGCGACGGCGTACTCGTCTTCGACGTCAACGACTTCGACGAGGCCTACCTCGGCCACTGGACCTGGGACGTCACCCGGTTCGCGGCCAGCCTGTGCCTGCTCGGCTGGCGCAAGGCGCTCTCGGACCGGTCGCTGTCCGAGCTCGTCGAGCGCTACTGCCGCAGCTACCTGGCCCAGGTACGGCACTTCGCCGACCGCGACGACGACGCGTTCTCGCTGCGCCTGGACACCACCGACGGCCCGGTGCACCAGGTCCTCCAGACCGCGCGCACCCGGACCCGGGTCGGGCTGCTCGACGCGATCACCGAGACCGAGGGCTTCGACCGGATCCTGCGGGCCGGCCCCGGTGTCCGCACCCTCGACGACGACGAGAGGGCCGCGGTCACCGCGGCGTTCGAGGCCTACGTGGCCACGATCCCGGAGTCCCGGCGCCACCGCGGCGTCGCCTACACGGTCAAGGACGTCGCCGGGCGTTCCGGTGTGGGCATCGGCAGCGCCGGGCTGCCGACGTACACGGTGCTGGTCGAGGGGCTGAACCAGGCGCTGGACAACGACATCGTCGTGTCGATGAAGCAGGGCAACGTGGCCGCGCCGTCGCGGGTGGTCACCGACGAGCGGGTGGCCGCGGCGTTCCGCCACCACGGGCACCGGACGGCCGTGTCGCAGCGCGCGCTGCAGGCGCACGCCGACCCGATGCTCGGCTGGACCGAGCTCGGCGGCGTCGGGTTCGTCGTCGCCGAGGTCTCGCCCTACGAGGCGGACCTGGACTGGTCGGAGCTGACCGAGCCCGACGAGATCGCGCCGGTCGTCGCGGACCTGGGCCGGGCCACGGCGAAGATCCACTGCGTGGCCGACGCCGACGCCGACCACGCACTCGTCGACTTCCGGGTCGAGGAGGCGGTCGCGGCGCGCACCGCGGGCGCGGAGGACGCGTTCGTGGAGTGGGTCGTGGAGTTCGCCCACGACTACGCCCGGACCGTGCGCGCGGACCACGCGCTGTTCGTGGAGGCGTTCCGCTCCGGGCGCATCCCCGGCGTCAGCTCGGCCTGACACGACGACGGCCCGCCCTCCCGGCAGCGGGAGGACGGGCCGTCGTCGGTGGGGCTACCTGCCGGCGAAGGCGTCGATCGCCGCGTTGAACGTGGCGCTCGGCCGCATGACCGCGTCGGTCTTCGCGCGGTCGACGTAGTAGTAGCCGCCCAGGTCGACCGGGTCGCCCTGGACCGCGTTCAGCTCGCCGACGACCGTGTCCTCGGCGGCGGCGAGCTTCTCGGCGAGCGGGGCGAAGATCGCGGCCAGCTCGGTGTCCTCGGTCTGCGCGGCGAGGGCCTGCGCCCAGTACAGCGCGATGTAGAAGTGGCTGCCGCGGTTGTCGAGCTCCCCGACCTTGCGCGACGGCGACTTCCCGTTCTCCAGCAGCGTGCCGGTGGCCTCGTCGAGGGTCTGGCCGAGCAGCTTGGCCCGCAGCGGCTCCTCGGTCTTCGACGCCAGCATCTCCAGCGAGACGGCCAGCGCGAGGAACTCGCCGAGGGAGTCCCACCGCAGGTGGTTCTCCTTCTGCAGCTGCTGCACGTGCTTCGGTGCGGACCCGCCGGCGCCGGTCTCGAACAGGCCGCCGCCGTTCATCAGCGGGACGATCGACAGCATCTTCGCCGACGTGCCCAGCTCCATGATCGGGAACAGGTCGGTGAGGTAGTCGCGCAGCACGTTGCCGGTGACCGAGATGGTGTCCTCGCCCTTGCGGGCCCGCTCCAGGGTGTAGCGGGTCGCCTCGGCGACCGGGAGGATCTCGATGGTCAGGCCGTCGGTGTCGTGCTCGCCCAGGTACTTCTCGACCTTCGCGATCAGCTGCGCGTCGTGGGCGCGCGCCGAGTCCAGCCAGAAGACGGCGGGGGAGCCGGTGGCCCGGGCCCGCTCGACGGCCAGGCCCACCCAGTTGCGGATCGGGGCGTCCTTGGTCTGGCAGCCGCGCCAGATGTCGCCCTCGGCGACCTCGTGCGCGAGCTTCTCCTCGCCCGACGCCGCGTCGACGACGCGCACGGTGCCCGCGGAGGCGATCTCGAAGGTCTTGTCGTGGCTGCCGTACTCCTCGGCCTTCTGCGCCATCAGGCCGACGTTCGGGACGGTGCCCATCGTCGTCGGGTCGAAGGCGCCGTTGGCCTGGCAGTGCTTGACGGTCTCGTCGTAGAGCGGGGCGTAGGACGAGTCCGGGATGACGAACTTCGTGTCCTGCAGCGCGTCGTCGGCGTTCCACATCTGGCCGGAGGTGCGGATCGCGGCCGGCATCGAGGCGTCGATGATGACGTCGCTCGGGACGTGCAGGTTGGTGATCCCGCGCGCGGAGTCGACCTGGGCGAGTGCCGGGCCGGTCTCGTAGGCGGCGGTGATGGCCTTCTCGACGGCGTCGCGCTTGTCGGCGGGCAGCTTCTCCAGCGCGGTCAGGATCGAGGCGAGACCGTCGTCGGGGTCGGCGCCCACGGAGGCGAGGTCGTCGGCGAAGGAGGCGAACACGTCGGCGAAGTAGGCGCGGACGGCGTGGCCGAAGATGATCGGGTCGGAGACCTTCATCATCGTGGCCTTGAGGTGCACCGAGAACAGCACGCCCTCGGCCTTGGCGGCGGCGACCTGCTCGGCGAGGAAGGCCTGCAGCGGCTCGCGACGCATGACCGCGCCGTCGAACACCTCGCCGTCCAGCAGCGCGACCTTCTCCTTCAGCACCGTGACGGTGCCGTCGGCGGCGACGTGCTCGATGCGGACCGCGCCGTCGCCGGCGGCGGTGAACGAGGTCTCGGAGTGGCGGAAGTCGCCGTCGTCCATGGTGGCGACGTGGCTGGTGGAGTCGGAGCTCCACGCGCCCATCGAGTGCGGGTGCTTGCGGGCGAAGTTCTTCACCGACTGCGGGGCGCGGCGGTCGGAGTTGCCCTCGCGCAGCACCGGGTTGACCGCGGAGCCCTTGACCGAGTCGTAGGCGGCGCGGGCGGCCTTCTCCTGCTCGGTCTGCGGGTTCTCCGGGTAGTCCGGTACGTCGTAGCCGGCGCCCTGGAGCTCGGTGATCGCCGCCTTGAGCTGCGGGATCGACGCCGAGATGTTCGGCAGCTTGATGATGTTGGCGTCCGGGGTCTTCGCCAGCTCGCCCAGCTCGGACAGCGAGTCCGGGACGCGCTGGGCGTCGGTCAGCCGGTCCGGGAACTTCGCCAGGATGCGGGCGGCCAGGGAGATGTCGCGGGTCTCCACGTCGACCCCGGCCTGGCCGGCGAAGGCCTCGATGACCGGCAGGAAGGAGTGGGTCGCCAGTGCCGGCGCCTCGTCGGTGTACGTGTAGATGAGCTTCATCGCGTCCTCAGGCCTGCCTCGGCTCGTCGTGTGTGCTGCCGTGTCCAGCGAGCGGGCCGCGACGGCGCCGGCGGACGGGCCCGGGACGACCGGGCGGGTCCCCGGCGCGGCGACCCGCTGACTGGGCCACACGCTATCTGTTCACCGCCCCCGCACGCCCGCAGGAGTAACCGGCCCGACACCCCCGTGGTGGTCGAGCCCACGGCCGCGGACCGGCTACCGTGGTCGTGGCAGCGCTCGGCGGGAGGGGAACCACGGTGGCGAAGGTCTTCGGGCTCACCCGGAAGTCGCTCCTGAGGGGCTGGCCGCTGGTCGGGCTCATCGGTGTCGGCCTGACGGTCGTCGCACTCGCCTACGGCGGTGTCACCGGGGACCTGGAGACCACCGGGTGCCGTGTCGTCGTGCAGGGCGAGCAGGTGACGGTGCGCTCGGCGCCCGGCAACGCGGCGGCGCCGGTCCGCACGCTCCCGGTCGGGACCGAGGTCGCGGCCGAGACGATCGTCGACGGCGGCTTCCGCAAGCTCACCGAGCAGAACCAGTGGGTCCCGGTGGACTCCGTCGCGGCGACCTCGGGCAGCCGGTGCTGAACCCGTCGCGCAGCGTGATCAGGGGTGCGGCACAGTAGGCGGTGTGAACGCGCTCGCCACGGTCAACGTCAACGGGGTCCGTGCCGCCGCCACCAAGGGACTGCTGGAGTGGCTGGCCGCGACCGACGCGCGGGCGGTCTGCCTGCAGGAGGTCCGGGCCCGGCCCGACGAGCTGCCGGCCGCCGTCCCGAGCGGAGCCCGCGGAGCGAGCGACGGCGCCGACCCCACCACCGGCCTCGACGGCCGCTACCTCGAGGTGGACCTGCCCGGCGGGCTCACCGAGCTGGACCTGCGCAACCGGCGCGGGAACCGGCGCCGCTCCGGGTTCCTGCCGCACGAGCGCCTGCTCACCACGCCCGGGCTCGCGGACGCCGCGGACGAGGCCGTGGTGGACCGGGCGCCTGCGCACGACCGGCGCTTCTCCGACCACGCCCCCGTCGTCGTCCGGCTGGGGGCCGTGTGATCGCCGGCCGGATGGTCGGCGGCCGCTACCTGCTGCTCGACGAGCTGGGCCGGCGCGGTTTCGGGCCCACCCACCGTGCCGAGGACCGCATCACCGGCCGCTCCGTCGCCGTCACCGAGATCGCGCTGCCCGCGGTCGCGGGGGTCCGGGAGCGGCTGCTGACCGAGGTCCGGGCGGCCGGGCGGCTGCGCCACCCGTCGGTCGTCGGGGTGCTGGACCTGGTCACCGACCGGTCCTCGGCCGGGGACATGCGCGAGTACCTGGTCACCGAGCACCCGGAGGCGCGCCCGCTGGGTGCGGTCGTCGAGAAGGCGCCGCCCTCCCCCCGGCAGGTCGCGCTCGTCGGCCGGGACGTGCTGGCCGCACTGCGCGCGGTGCACGCCGACGGCGGCACCCACGGCGGCCTCGACGCCGACGCGGTGCTGGTCACCGCCGACGGCCGCGCCCTGCTCACCGACGTCGGCCTCGCCCGCGCGGTCGGCCCGCGCCCCGGCGGGAACGGTGCGCCCGCCGCCCCCGAAGGCGCCGACACCCCGGCCGCGGACCTGTGGTGCCTGGGTGCCGTCCTGCGCGAGGCGGCGGACCCGCGCCTGTCGGCGGGCAGCGCGCTCGCGACGGTCCTGGACGGCCTCACCGCCGACGACCCGGCCGAGCGCCCGACCCACGACCGGGCCGCCGAGCTGCTCGAACGCGGCGCCCGGCCCCGGTCCCCGGGCGTGGACCTCGGCCGTAACCGCTGGATCCTGCTGGGCGTGGCCGGGGTGCTGGCCGTGGTCGTCGTCGTGCTGCTGGTCCTCGCCGTCCTCTGAGCGCACCCGGCGGCGGAAACCCGGCGGCGCCCGCGACGCGACGGAGGCAGGATGGGCCGGGTGAGCCGGAGCGTCGAACACCCCGCCGACCACCCCCGCGTCGCCGCCGTGAAGGAGGCGTTGCGCCGGGCCGGCGCCGATCCCGCGTCGATCGCGGGCCTGGTGCTGCTGCCCGACGCGGTGACCACCGCGACCGCGGCGGCCGCCGCGCTGGAGGTGGAGGTCGGCCAGATCGCGAACTCGCTGGTCTTCGACGCCGACGGCGCCCCGCTGCTCGTGCTCACCTCCGGTGCGCACCGGGTCGACACCGACAGGGTCGCCGCCCTGGTCGGCGCGCAGCAGGTCGGCCGGGCGTCCAAGGAGCTCGTGCTGACGGCGACCGGGCAGGTCATCGGCGGGGTCGCCCCGGTCGGGCACCCGGCGCCGGTCCGCACCCTGGTCGACGTCGCCCTGGGCGGGTACGACCGGGTCTGGGCGGCCGGCGGGGTGGCCCGCTCGGTGTTCCCGACGACCTTCGACGAGCTCGTCGCCGTCACCGGTGGGACGCCGGCCGAGGTCGCCTGAGCCGTATTCCCGCACCGGCCGTGATCCATCGCCGGGAAGCGGACGGTCGCTGCGGTGATCCGCGAAACCTAGTGTGGGTGGCATGGCCGATACTCCTGCCGCACCCGTCCCGGCCGAGGCCGTACCGCCGGTCCCCCTTCCGACCCCCGCACCCGCCGAACCGGCCCCGTCGACCTCGGCGTTCCGCCGGGCCCTGCGCCGGGTCCGGGACGGGTCCACCCTCGACGTCACCGAGGCCGCCGTCCTGCTCGCCGCCCGCGGTGAGCACCTCGACGAGCTGCTCGGCCACGCCGGCCGGGTCCGCGACGCCGGACTCGTCGAGGAGGGCCGCCCGGGCGTCGTCACCTACTCCCGCAACGTCTTCATCCCGCTGACCCGGCTCTGCCGCGACCGCTGCCACTACTGCACGTTCGCGACCGTCCCGCACAAGCTCGACGACATGTTCCTGGAGCGCGACGAGGTCGTCGAGATCGCCCGCCGGGGCGCCGCGCAGGGCTGCAAGGAGGCCCTGTTCACCCTCGGCGACCGCCCCGAGGACCGCTGGCCGCAGGCCCGCGAGTGGCTCGAGGCGCGCGGCTACGACTCCACCCTCGACTACGTCCGGGCCTGCGCGATCGCCGTCCTGGAGGAGACCGGGCTGCTGCCGCACCTCAACCCGGGCGTCATGGACTGGGAGGAGCTGACGCGGCTCAAGCCGGTCGCGGCCAGCATGGGGATGATGCTGGAGACGACGTCGCAGCGGCTGTTCGAGAAGGGCGGCCCGCACTTCGGCAGCCCCGACAAGGAGCCCGCGGTCCGGCTGCGCGTGCTCACCGACGCGGGCCGCGTCGGCGTCCCGTTCACCACCGGCATCCTCATCGGCATCGGTGAGAACCGCACCGAGCGGGCCGAGTCGCTGTTCGCGATCCGCTCCGCCGCCCGCGCGCACGGGCACGTGCAGGAGGTGATCGTCCAGAACTTCCGGGCGAAGCCGGACACCGCGATGGCGAACGACCCCGACGCCGACCTGCACGACCTGGCCGCGACGATCGCCGTCGCCCGGCTGGTGCTGGGTCCGAAGGTGCGGCTGCAGGCGCCGCCGAACCTGGTCGGCGACGAGCAGGCGCTGATGCTGCGCGCCGGGATCGACGACTGGGGCGGCGTCTCCCCGGTGACGGTGGACCACGTGTCCCCGGAGATGCCGTGGCCCGCCGTCGACGAGCTGGCCGCGATCACCGAGGCCGAGGGCTTCACGCTGCGGGAGCGGCTCACCGCCTACCCGAAGTACGTGCGGGCCGGGTCGCCGTGGATCGACGCGCGGCTGCACGGCCACGTCGCCGCGCTGTCCGGGCCGGACGGGCTCGCCCGGCCCGACGCCGTCGTGGAGGGGCGGGCGTGGCAGGAGCCCGACGGCGGGTTCGCCTCGACCGGGCGCACCGACCTGAACTCCACGATCGACACGACCGGGCGCACCGAGGACCGGCGCAGCGACTTCGGCGACGTCTACGGCGACTGGGACGAGGTGGCCGCCGAGCTGGAGCAGCAGCGCGCCGGGCACGGGGCGGCCCCCGAGCGGCTCGACTCCGACGTCCGGGCCGGGCTGGACCTGGCCGCGTCCGACCCGGCGGCGCTGCTCGACCCGGCGCACGCCGACGCGGCGATGGCCGTGCTGACCGCCGACGGGCCCGCCCTGGGCACCCTGCTCGACCTCGCCGACGACGTGCGCAGGCAGGTCGACGGGGACGACGTCACCTACGTGGTCAACCGGAACATCAACTTCTCGAACGTCTGCTACGTCGGCTGCCGGTTCTGCGCCTTCGCCCAGCGCGAGCGCGACGCCGACGCCTTCCGGCTCTCGCTCGACGAGGTCGCCCAGCGTGCCGCGGAGGCCGCCCGCGACGGCGCCACCGAGGTCTGCGTGCAGGGTGGGATCGACCCGCAGCTGCCGGTGTCGTTCTACGCCGACCTGGTCCGCGCGGTCACCGCGGCGGTGCCCGGGATGCACGTGCACGCGTTCTCCCCGATGGAGATCGTCTCCGCGGCGGCCAAGGCCGGGGTGTCGATCCGGGAGTGGCTGACCGAGCTGAAGGCCGCCGGGCTCGGCTCGATCCCGGGCACCGCCGCCGAGATCCTCGACGACGAGGTCCGCTGGGTGCTGACCAAGGGCAAGCTGCCGGCGTCGCAGTGGATCGAGGTCGTCTCGACCGCGCACGAGCTGGGGATCCCCAGCAGCTCGACGATGATGTACGGCCACGTCGACGAGCCCCGGCACTGGCTCGGGCACCTGCGCACGCTGGCGCGGATCCAGGACCGCGCCCGAGGGATCGGTGCAGTGGGGTTCACCGAATTCGTTCCCCTGCCGTTCGTGCACCACAACGCCCCGATCTACCTGGCCGGGATCGCCCGGCCGGGGCCGACCGAGCGCGACAACCGGGCGGTGCACGCGTTCGCCCGGCTCGCGCTGCACGGGCGGATCGACCACGTCCAGTGCTCCTGGGTGAAGCTCGGCGACGACCTCGCCGCGGACATCCTGGCCGGGGGCGCCGACGACATGGGCGGCACGCTGATGGAGGAGACGATCTCCCGGATGGCCGGCTCGGAGAACGGCTCCGAGCGCTCGGTCGCCGAGCTCACCGCGATCGCCGCGGCCGCCGGTCGCCCGGTCCGGCAGCGGACGACGACCTACCGCGGCGAGCCCCGCGTGCTCACCCCGGCGTCGGGCACCGGGCCGCGGGCGCTGCCGCTGACCCCGGCCTGATCCCGGCCGGTCCCGCGCCGCCCCGGGCCGCGCGGGACCGGACCGGCCGCCGATCGCCGTACGGTGGCGGTATGGGTGTGCTCGGAGAGATGTTCCCGCGGAAGCGGATGCACGAGGACTCGGACGCCGCGCAGGGCGGGCAGCAGTGGCGGCTGGGCCCGATCGACCTCGACAAGGGCGTGGTGACGGTCGAGGCCGCCCCGCAGCCCGAGGACGCGGAGCACGAGAGGGACCGGGAGAACGGGTGAGGTACTGACCGGGACGACGCCCCGCGGCTGCCGCAGCCCCCTCACCGCGCTGCCGCAGGACGTCCGCCCCGGCCGGTGGACCGACCCCCCGATCCGGCCCACCCCGCCGCCGGCCACGCGCCCGGGCGCGGCTTCGATCGGCAGAGTGAGGCCCACGGTACGATCTTGAGTAGTCCGGGGTCAAGGGAGGCGAGCGGGTGCGGCCGCAGGAGCTGGGCGCCGTCGGGCGCGGTCTCGGCCTGCTCGCCGACACCTGGACGCTGCTGATCCTGCAGCGCGCGTTCCTCGGCGTCAGCCGGTACGCGGGGTGGCGGGAGACCCTCAACATCTCCGACGCGACGTTGTCGGCGCGGCTGCGCGGGCTCGTCGACGCGGGTCTGCTCGAGCCCCGCAGCTACGCCGACGGTGGCCGCGAGCGCCGCGGCTACGCCCTCACCGAGCGCGGCGGCGACATCTGGAAGCTGCTGATCTGCACCTGGGACTGGGAGAAGACCTGGGTGCCGCGGGAGGTCCCGCTCCCCGAGATCGTGCACCGCGACTGCGGCCGCCCCACCCGGGTACGGGTGTGCTGCGCGGCCTGTGGCCGCGCGGTCGGCCCACGGGACACCGAGGTCGAGCGCGAGCCCGGGGCGCCGGGGCTGGACCTGCTGGCCCGCAGGCACCCGCGGCGTACCCGCGGCACGCTGCCCGTCGACCCGCTCTCGTTCCTGCCCGGCGCGATGGAGATCATCGGCGACCGGTGGGGCGCCGCCGTCCTCGGCGCCGCGCTCGCCGGGATCCGGGCGTTCACCTGCTTCGCCCACGAGCTGGGGATCTCCCCGGAGGTGCTGTCGGACCGGCTGCGTCGCTTCGTCGCGCTCGGGGTGCTCAGCCGCAGCGGCGACGGCGAGTACCGCCTCACCGACAAGGGGCGGGCCAGCTTCCCGATCCACGCCTGCCTGGTCGAGTGGTCGCACCGCTGGTGCGGCGGGGACGGCGCCCCCATCGACCTCACGATCCGCCACCGGGCCTGCGGGCAGCCGCTCTGCGTGCGGCTGGACTGCGAGCAGTGCGGGCGGGCGTTCGCACGGGACTCGGTGACCCCGCCACCGTCGGGGTGAGGAACGATGACGGCCATGAACGACGCCCACCGTCCCCGCGTGCTGTCCGGGATCCAGCCCACGGCCGACTCGTTCCACCTCGGCAACTACCTGGGTGCGCTGCGGCAGTGGGTGGCCCTGCAGGACGACCACGAGGCGTTCTACTGCGTCGTGGACCTGCACGCGATCACGGTGGAGCACGACCCGGCCGAGCTGGCTCGGCGTACCCGGGTCGCGGCCGCGCAGCTGCTCGGGCTGGGGCTCGACCCGGACCGCTGCACGCTGTTCGTGCAGTCGCACGTCCCGGAGCACGCGCGGCTGTCCTGGATCCTGGAGTGCATCACCGGCTTCGGCGAGGCCGGCCGGATGACCCAGTTCAAGGACAAGTCCGCCAGGCAGGGCACCGACCGGGCGACGGTCGGGCTGTTCACGTACCCGATCCTGCAGGCCGCGGACATCCTGCTCTACCAGGCCGACCGCGTCCCGGTCGGCGAGGACCAGCGCCAGCACCTGGAGCTGACCCGCAACCTCGCGCAGCGGTTCAACCACCGCTTCGGCGAGACGTTCCGGGTGCCCGAGCCGCACATCCCGCAGGCCACGGCGAAGATCTACGACCTGCAGGACCCGACGGCGAAGATGAGCAAGTCGGCGTCGTCGCCCAGCGGGATCGTGGAGCTCCTCGACCCGCCGCGCACCTCGGCCAAGAAGATCCGCTCCGCGGTGACCGACAACGAGCGTGAGATCCGCTTCGACCCGGAGAACAAGCCGGGCATCGCGAACCTGCTCACCGTCAACGCGGCGATGACCGACCGGAAGGTCGCCGAGGTCGAGGCCGAGTACGTCGGCCGCGGCTACGGCGACCTGAAGAAGGACCTGGGCGAGATCGTCGCCGCGTTCGCGGAGCCGTTCGCGGAGAAGGTGAACGGCTACCTGGCCGATCCGGCCGAACTCGACCGGGTGCTCGCGCGCGGTGCCACCCGTGCGCGTGAGGTCTCCGGCGCGACACTGGCCGCGGTTCACGAGAGGATCGGGTTCCTCCCGCCCGCCTGAGCCACGCGCCCGGGGCGGGGAGTACCACCGAACCGGGGGAATGATGGCCGAGAACCGCGCCGCCACGATCGCGCACCGGCTGGAGACCGACGAGGAGGAGACGGAGACCTTCCTCGACCGCCAGCGGGAGAAGCATCCGTGGCTGGACCACCTGGTCCGGGCGGGGGAGCGCTACACCGAGAACCACGGCGACCACTACGCCGCGGCGATCACCTACTTCTCCATCCTGGCGCTGGTGCCGCTGCTGATGGTCGGGTTCGCGATCGCCGGGTTCGTGCTGCGCGGGAACCCGGACCTGGTGATGCAGCTGCGGGACGGCATCACCTCCGCCGCTCCGGGCGACCTCGGCCAGACGCTCGGCCAGGTCGTCGACACGGCGATCAACCGGGCGGGCGCGATCGGTGCGGTCGGTCTGATCGGCGCCCTGTACTCCGGCATCGGCTGGATGAGCAACCTGCGCGAGGCGCTGACCGAACAGTGGGGCCAGCGTGACGACGCCCCGCCGATGATCAAGCGGCTGGCGTTCGACCTGCTGGCGCTGCTCGGGCTCGGCCTGGCGCTGGTGGCGTCGTTCGCGATCGCCTCGGTCACCGGTGCGCTCGGCGGGTTCCTGCTCGGCCTGGTCGGACTCGGCGGCGTCGGCTGGGCGATGTTCCTGCTCAGCGTCGTGTCGTTCCTGGTCGGCATCGGCGGGAACTGGCTGGTCTTCCTCTGGGTGATCGCGCGCCTGCCGCGGGAGCCCGTGACGTTGCGCAGCGCGGCGAAGGCCGCCCTGCTCGGTGCGATCGGGTTCGCGATCCTGCAACGCGTGATGGTCGTCTACCTCGCGACCATCGGTGCGTCCCCGGCCGGTGCCGCGTTCGGCTCGATCCTCGGTCTGCTGATCTTCATCTTCTTCACCTCGCGGTTCCTGCTGTTCGTGACGGCCTGGGCCGCGAGCGCCGAGGAGAACGACCTGGGCTACCGCGACCTGCCCGCCCCGGCGATCATCCGGCCGCAGTACGTCGTCCGCGACGGGCCGGGCGCGCTCGCGTCGGCGGGGCTGGTCACCGCGGGGCTGATCGGTGGAGCGCTCGGCCTGCGGGCCCTGGGGCGCCGGCGGCGCTGACCCGGATCGCCGTCCGGTCCCCGGCGTACGCGTTCGGACAGGTGTGCGCGCGGTCCGGGGCTGCCGCGCTGCGGCGAGGTGCCGGCGGCTCGTGGTCACCGGGGTACCCGCGACGCCGTCCCGCCCCGATCCCGAAGGACCTGATCCCGACAAGTTCGCTTACCCGGTAAGCGAATTCGCAGGAGGGTGTGGCCGCCCGGCCCTCGGGCGCGGGGGTGAGCCGGTGCCGTCCCGGCAGGGTCTCCAGGGAGCGGCCCCGAAGAACTCGTTCGCCCGGTGAACGCTTCCGCGGGCCCGAGCTCCAGGGACGTGACCCCGACGAGTTCGCTTACCCGGTAAGCGAGTTCGCAGGAGGGTGTGGCCCGGCCTGCGGGCGCGGGGGTGAGCCGGTGCCGTCCCGGCAGGGTCTCCAGGGAGCGGCCGCGACGAATTCGCTTACCCGGTAAGCGAACTCATAGAAGGGTGCACCCCGGCCCTCGAGCACCGGGGCGAGCCGGCGCCGACTCGGCAGGGTTTCCCGGAAGGGCCCCGACGACTCGTTCACCCGGTGGACGATTGCGCGGGAGGAGAGTTCCGGGATGCGGGGCGCCGGGACGGTCCCGGGCGTCTGCCGCAGGTCAACGACGCCGGCGCAGCCGCGCGGCGACCAGCGCCCCGACACCGGCGAGCGCGGCGACCCCGCCGACCAGCACCGCGGCGGGAACCGACGCAGCACCCGCGGGATCCGGGGCGCCGGTCGCCGTCGCCCCGTCGGTGCTCCCCGTCGCCCCGTCCCCGCCTCCGGTCGCCGTCGCGCCGTCCGCGCCGCCTGCGCCGCCTGCGCCGTCCGTGCCGCCTGCGGGGGCCGCGGCGCCCGGGGGCGTGTCCGAGCCGTCGGGGGACCCGGTGGTGCCGGGCTCGACCAGCGTCCCGATCCCGGTGGCCGGGGCGCCGAAGCCCCAGTCCAGCAGGGCGCGGGCCTGGTCGACCATCGGCACCGGCCGCGGCTCGCCGCGCACGACGGCGACGACCAGCCGTCGCCCGTCGCGCTCCATCGCGCCGACGAAGGTGTGCCGGGCGGCGTCGGTGAACCCGTTCTTCCCGCCGAGGAAGCCGGGGGCGCCGAGGAGCCGGTCGTCGTTGCCGAGCAGGAAGCCGGGCTTGTCGGCGAACCCGGGGAACGGCATGCTCCGGGTGGTCAGCGCGGCCGCGATCCGCGGGCGCTCCAGTGCGGCGCGCAGCAGCAGGCCCAGGTCGTAGGCCGAGGCGGACATCCCCGGGCCGTCGAGACCGGCGGGCGTCGCGGGGCGGGTGTCCAGGGCCCCGAGGCGGCGGGCCTCGTCGCGCATCGCGGCCAGCGTCGCGGGGACCCCGCCGAGCTCGCGGGCCAGCGCGTTCGCGGCGTCGTTGCCCGAGGACAGCAGCAGCCCGTGCAGCAGCTGGTCGACCGTGTAGCGCCCGCCGGGACCGATCCCGGCCCGGCTGCCGTCGACGTTCGCGTCCTCGGCGGTGCCCACGGCCACCCGGTCCATCGGCAGCCGCTCGTCCACGACCAGCGCGAGCAGCAGCTTGATCGTCGACGCCGGACGCTGCCGCGCGTGCGGGGCCCGGGCGGCGAGCACCGCACCGGAGTCGAGGTCGGCGACGACGTACGACGCGACCCCGACCGGCGGGGGCGGCACCGGCCCGGCGTGGGTGTCACCGCAGCCGTCGAGCCCACCGACCGGCGGCGACGGCACCGGCAGCGGGGCGACCGGCACCGTCTCCTCCCGCGCGGGCGGGCCGGGCGGGACCTCCTGCCCCGGGCACCCCGCGGCGGCCGGGACCGGAGCGGCGGCCGCGGCCGGAGCGGCGGCCGCGGCCGGAGCGGCGGAGGCGACCGGTGCGGTACCCGCCGGCCCGACCAGCGCGAGCGCCACGACGACGGGAACGAGCAGCCGGGCGGCGGGTCGGCGCGGGGAGCCCGGGCCGGCGGGGGTCGTCACCGTTGCAGCATGACCCACCGCCCGGCGGATCCGGGCCGCCCGCTCCGGACCCGGCACCACGGACCGCGCCCCACTTCCGGCGATCACGGTCAGCGCTCGACGATCTCCTTGACCCGGTCCAGGCTGCGCTCCAGCCCGTCGCGCATCAGGGTCTCGCGGTCCCGGCCCAGGATCCCGCTGCGCTGCAGCAGCCGTACCGGCAGCGCCGCCTCGCCGGTCTTCTCCCGCCAGGCGACGACGGTCGTCGCCCCGTCGCCGGCCGGCTCCAGGACCCAGCCCCAGGCGGTGCGCGACTCGGTCACGACGAAGGTGAACCGGCGGGCCGGCTCGCACTCGGTGACCCGGCAGTGCGTCGACCAGCGGATCCGGCCGTGCCGGTTGCCGCCGGTGAACCTCGCGCCGACGGCGGGCCCGGTCGCGTCGCCGCGCCACCGTCCCCCGGTGGCCTCCGGGCTCCACTCACCGGCCCGGGTGATGTCCGAGACCAGCTCCCACACCCGCTCCGGTGGGGCCTGCACCGTACGTTCCGCGCGATCCATCGATCCTCCTCCGACGACTGCCGTCACCTCCCGGTACAAGATCGTCCGGGTGCGCGGACGGTACCGTCCGTCAACCGCTCGACGATTCCGCGTCACGGCCCTGTTTCGACTTCTGCCAAAACCGTTGTCCAGCGGTTACCGTCCCGTCCGGACACGCGCCGCCGAGCGGTGGCGCCGGAGGGGGAGGTCACCTCGTGCGGATCAACCAGCGCATCGGAGGCAGGCGCCGGCACGCGACCGCGATCGCGCTCGTGGCCGCGGCGGCACTCACGCTCGCGGGCTGTGCCCGCGACACCGGCGGAGGCGGCGGCGCCCAGGCCGGGGAGTGCGAGCGCGTCGCGCCGCCGTCGGTCCCTGCCGCGTCGGCCCGACCGGCGCCGGAGGCCCCGAAGGCGGACGCGAGCGGGCTCAAGGTCGGGCTGGCCTACGACATCGGCGGCCGTGGCGACGCCTCGTTCAACGACGCGGCGGCCGCCGGCCTCGACCGCGCCGTCGCCGAGCTGGGGCTGCAGAAGGCCAACACGCGCGAGGCGACCGCCCAGGCGGGGGAGAGCGAGGACGCGGGCACCAACCGCCTGCGCCAGCTCGCCCAGGGCGGGTTCAACCCGATCGTCGCGGTCGGCTTCAACTACGCCACCGGCGTGAAGACCGTCGCGACCGAGTTCCCGAACATCCAGTTCGCGATCGTCGACGACGACACGGTCGACCTGCCCAACGTCAAGCCGCTGGTCTTCGCCGAGGAGCAGGGCTCGTTCCTGGTCGGCGCCGCGGCCGCGCTGAAGACCTCGACCTGCAAGGTCGGGTTCATCGGCGGCGTCGACAACCCGCTGATCCAGAAATTCGACGCCGGCTACGAGCAGGGCGCCACGACCGTCGCGCCGCAGATCGACGTCGAGTCGGCCTACATCTCCCCGGCCGGCGACTTCACCGGCTTCAACGACGCCACCCGCGCCACCGAGATCGCGTCCGGCCAGTACGACGGCGGCGCCGACATCGCCTTCGCCGCGGCGGGCCAGTCGAACCAGGGTGTCTTCGCGGCCGCGCAGACCGCGCAGAAGAAGGCCGTCGGCGTCGACTCCGACCAGTACAACTCGCCGCAGCTGACCCAGGTCCGCGACACGATCATGACGTCGATGATCAAGCGGGTCGACGTGGCGGTCTACGAGTACATCAACGCGGTCGCGGGCGACACCGTCGCGCAGCTCCCGGCGCGGTTCGACCTCGCCAACAACGGTGTCGGCTACTCCACCTCCGGTGGCCAGGTCGACGACATCGTCCCGCAGCTCGAGGCGTACAAGGCCGCGATCATCGCCGGACAGATCGACGTCAAGTCCACGAAGTGACCGACGAGCGCCACGCGGTCGAACTGCGCGGGATCACCAAGCGGTTCCCCGGCGTCGTCGCGAACGACGGCGTGGACCTCACCGTCACCCACGGTGAGGTCCACGCCCTCTGCGGCGAGAACGGGGCCGGCAAGTCGACCCTGATGAAGATCCTCTACGGGATGCAGACGCCCGACGAGGGCACGATCGTCGTCGACGGGGCGGACACGCACTTCCGCAGCCCCGCCGACGCCATCGCCGCGGGGATCGGGATGGTCCACCAGCACTTCATGCTGGCCGACAACCTGACGGTCGCGGAGAACGTGCTGCTCGGCGCCGAGCGCCTGCACGGCATCGGGAGGGCCGCCCGCGCGCGGATCACCGAGCTGTCCGCGACCGTCGGGCTCGCCGCGCGGCAGGACGTGCTCGTCGAGCACCTCGGCGTCGCCGACCGGCAGCGCATCGAGATCCTCAAGGTGCTCTACCGCGGCGCCCGCACGGTGATCCTCGACGAGCCGACCGCGGTGCTGGTCCCGCAGGAGGTCGACGAGCTGTTCGCGACCGTGCGCACGATGCAGGGCGACGGCTACACGTTCCTGTTCATCTCGCACAAGCTCGACGAGGTCCGCGCCGTCGCGGACCGGATCACGGTGATCCGCCGCGGCCGCACGGTCGGCACCGCGGACCCGCGGACCGTCACCAACCGCGAGCTGGCGGAGATGATGGTCGGCTCGGAGCTGCCCTCGCCGGAGACCCGCGAGTCGACCGTGACCGACCGCCAGGTGCTGCGCGTCGAGGGCCTCGGGCTGGCGAGCCCGGACGGCGGCCGTGACCTGCTCGACGGCGTCGACCTCGTCGTGCACGCCGGTGAGGTGCTGGGCATCGCCGGCGTCGAGGGCAACGGCCAGACCGAGCTCGTCGAGACGGTCATGGGGATGCGCAGGCACGCCCGTGGGCGGGTGCTCCTGAACGGCACCGACATCTCGGCCGCGTCGACGATGGCCCGCCGCGAGGCCGGCATCGGCTACGTCCCCGAGGACCGGTCCCGCCACGCCCTGCTCGGCGAGCAGCCGCTGTGGGCGAACCGGATCCTCGGGTTCCAGTCCCGGCCGCCGATCGCCCGGCGCGGGCTGCTGGACACCGCCGCCGCGCGCACCGACACCGAGCGGATCGTGCGCGACTTCGACGTCCGCACCCCCGGCATCGACGTCATGGCCGCCGCGCTGTCCGGCGGCAACCAGCAGAAGCTCGTCGTCGGGCGGGAGCTGTCCGGCGACCCGGTGCTGCTCATCGCGGCCCACCCGACCCGCGGCGTCGACGTCGGCGCGCAGGCCGGTATCTGGGCCGAGCTGCGCCGCGCCCGCGCCGCCGGGCTCGCGGTGCTGCTGGTCTCGGCCGACCTCGACGAGCTGATCGGCCTGTCCGACACCCTCGCCGTCATCTCCGGCGGGCGGCTGGTCGGCACCGCCGATCCCGCGACCGTGACCCCCGAGGAGCTGGGTACCAAGATGACCGGAGCCGCCACGTGAGCCGGCTGCGGGGCGCCGTCGTCGCGCCCGTCCTGGCGATCGCGGTCGCCGCCCTGCTCTGCGGGGTCGCGCTGGTGATCAGCGGGGCGTCGCCGTGGACGGCGGTCACCACCATCCTCGCGCAGGTCGGGTCGGGCACGGTCGTCGTGGACACCGTGAACTCCGCCGCCGTCTACTACCTCGCCGCGCTGGCCGTCGCGATCGGCTTCCAGATGCGGCTGTTCAACATCGGCGTCGAGGGCCAGTTCCGGGTCGCCGCCTGCGTCGCCGCGATCGTCGGCGGGACGGTGGCGCTCCCGCCGGTCCTGCACACCGTGCTGATCATGGTGGTGGCGCTGCTGACCGGCGCCGCCTGGGTCGCGATCCCGGCGCTGCTCAAGGCCTACCGCGGTGTCTCGGAGGTCATCTCGACGATCATGCTGAACGCGATCGCCACCGGGCTGATCGCCTACCTGATCCGCGCCGAGACCTTCGGCGAGCTGCGCGGCAACAACATCACCACCCCGCCGATCCCCGAGTCGGGCTGGTTCCCCGGGATCCCGGTCGGCAACGGCGCGATCTTCGGGATGGTGTTCGTCGCGGCCGCGCTGGGCATCGGCTACTGGTTCCTGCTCGGACGCACCCGGTTCGGCTTCGAGCTGCGCGCCTCCGGCGAGTCGGCGACGGCCGCCGCGACCGGCGGGGTGAACGCGCGCCGCACGATCGTCGTCGCGCTGCTGCTCTCCGGTGCGGTCGCCGGGCTGGTCGGGCTGCCCGAGCTGCTCGGGCGCGACCACGCCTACACGCTGTCCTCGCCGCAGGGCTACGGCTTCACCGGCATCGCGATCGCGCTGCTGGGCCGCAACCACCCCGTCGGCATCGCGCTGGGCGCGCTGCTGTGGGCGTTCCTGGACAAGTCCGCGGTGGCGCTCGACGTCGTCGGCATCCCGCGGGAGATCGTACTGATCATGCAGGGCCTGATCGTGCTGTCGGTGGTCGTCGCCTACGAGGTCGTCCGCCGGGTCGAGCGCCGGGCCGAGCAACGGCGGGTCGCCGCCGCGGCCCCCGCACCGCAACCCGCGGAGGTGTCGTCGTGACCGCGGTGCTGGACCGTGCGCGGACCCTGCCCGGCTGGGCCCGGTCGGCGCTGATCGCGGCCGCGCTCGTCGCCGTCCTGTCGGTCACGGTGACGCTGACCGGCCAGACCCAGCTGACCTCCGGCGGCACCGCGTCCGCCGCGGTGCGGCTCGGGCTGCCGATCCTGCTCGCCGGTCTGGGCGGCCTCTGGGCCGAACGCGCCGGGATCATCAACATCGGCCTCGAGGGCATGATGGTGCTCGGCACCTGGGGCGCGGCGTGGGCCGGCTACCAGTGGGGCCCGTGGGCGGCGATGCTCGGCGGGCTCGTGTTCGGCGCGCTCGGCGGGCTGCTGCACGCCGTCGCGACGGTGACGTTCAACGTCAACCACATCGTCTCCGGCGTCGCGATCACCCTGCTCGGGACGGGGCTGACGAAGTACCTGGCGACGCTGGTGTTCACCCCGGTCTCGCAGAACCCGCGCCAGTCCCCGCGGCTGGAGGGCTTCACCGAGTTCTCGATCCCCGGGGTCGCCGAGGGCCTCGCGGCGCTGGAGGCCCAGCAACGGGTGTTCGTCTCCGACCTCGCCGGGCTGCTGTCCGGGCTGGTCACCGGCCTGACGCCGATCCTGGTCATCGGGATCGCGCTGGTCCCCGTGAGCTACCTCGTGCTGTGGCGGACGGCGTTCGGGCTGCGGCTGCGCAGCGCGGGGGAGTCCCCGGTCGCGGCGGAGTCGCTCGGCGTGAACGTGGTGCTGCACAAGTACGTCGCGGTCACGATCTCCGGCGCGCTCGCCGGGCTCGGCGGTGCGGCGCTGGTCCTCAACCCCGGCCAGCTCGGCTACCTGGAGAACCAGGTCGGCGGCCGCGGGTACATCGGCCTCGCCGCGATGATCTTCGGCAACTGGCGGCCCGCCGGGCTGCTCGTCGGCTCGGCGCTGTTCGGCTACGTCGACGGCCTGCAGCTGCGCGCCGGCGGTGAGGCGGTGCACGCGCTGCTCTACGGCGCGACGCTGGTCGCGGTCGTCGTCGCGGTGCTGTGGGCGATCCGCCGGATGTGGACCGCCGCCGCCGTCGCGCTCGTCGCGGGGCTGCTGGTGTACGCGGTCTACTGGTCGGTCGACACCGTGCCCAGCGAGTTCGCCTCCTACGCCCCGCAGCTGGTCACGCTGATCGTGCTCGCGGCGGCCTCGCAACGACTACGACCACCGGCCCGGCTCGGCGAGCCGTACCGGCGCGGGGAGGGACGCTAGATGGCAGGCGGGGGACCGTCCGGAGCGGGCGCGGACATGGTGCGGCCCGACGCACCCGTCCCGGACTGGGACGCCCTGCGGGCCGCCGCGGTGCAGGCCGCGGCCTGGGCGTACGCGCCGTACTCCCGGCTGCACGTCGGCGCGGCCGCACTCGTCGGCGACGGGCGGGTGGTCACCGGCTGCAACGTCGAGAACGCCTCCTACGGCCTCGGCGTCTGCGCCGAGGTGACCCTCGCCGGGCAGCTGCGCCTCTCCGGCGGCGGACGGCTGCTCGCGGTCGCCTGCCGATCCGGCGACGGCGACCTGCTCATGCCGTGCGGACGCTGCCGCCAGGTGCTCCACGAGTTCGGCGGCGCCGCCCTGCTCTGCGACACCCCGCGCGGGGTGCTGCCGTTCACCGAGGTGCTGCCCGACGCGTTCGGTCCCGAGCACCTGCCCGGGGGCGCGCCGTGATCCGGGGCGTCGGGTGGGCCGACGGCGCGCCGCCGCCGTCCCCGTTCAGCGCCGTCGAGGTCATCGCGGCCAAGCGCGACTGCCGCACGCTGTCGAAGACCCAGATCGACTGGGTGGTCGACGCCTACACCCGCGGGGAGGTCGCCGACGAGCAGATGGCCGCGCTGGCCATGGCGATCCTGCTCAACGGCATGGAGCCCGGCGAGATCGCGCACTGGACCCAGGCGATGATCGACTCCGGTGAGGTTCTGGACTTCGGCGACGTCGGACGCCCGCTGGTCGACAAGCACTCCACCGGCGGCGTCGGGGACAAGATCACGCTGCCGCTGGCGCCGCTCGTCGCGGCGTGCGGGGCGGCGGTGCCGCAGCTGTCCGGGCGCGGGCTCGGCCACACCGGCGGCACCCTCGACAAGCTGGAGGCGATCCCGGGCTGGCGCGCCTCGCTGACCACCGACGAGATCACCGCGCAGCTGCGCGAGGTCGGCGCGGTCGTCTGCGCGACGACGCCCACGCTCGCCCCCGCCGACAAGCGGCTCTACGCGCTGCGCGACGTCACCGGCACCGTCGAGTCCGTCCCGCTGATCGCCAGCTCGATCATGAGCAAGAAGCTCGCCGAGGGCACCGGCGGGCTGGTCCTCGACGTGAAGGTCGGGTCCGGCGCGTTCATGAAGACCCTGCCGCGCGCCGGGGAGCTCGCCGACGCGATGACCGCGATCGGCGCCGCGCACGGCCTCCCGACCACCGCGCTGCTCACCGACATGTCCCGTCCGCTGGGCCGCTGCGTCGGCAACGCCCTGGAGGTCGCCGAGTCGGTCGAGGTGCTGCGTGGTGGGGGACCGGCCGACCTGGTGGCGCTCACCGTCGCGCTGGCCACGGAGATGCTCGCCCTCGCCGATCTGCCCGACGCCGACCCGGCCGCGGTGCTCGCCTCCGGCGCCGCGTACGACGTGTGGGAGCGGATGATCGCCGCGCAGGGCGGGGACCCGTCCGCGCCGCTGCCGGTGGCCGCGCACGTCGAGACGGTCGTCGCCGAGCGGTCCGGGATCTTCTCCGGGGCCGACGCGCTCGCCGTCGGCACCGCGGCCTGGAAGCTCGGCGCCGGGCGCGCCCGCAAGGAGGACCCGGTGCAGGCCGGAGCCGGGGTCCGGCTGCTGGCCGGCCCGGGTGACGAGGTCCGCGCCGGTACGCCGCTGGCCGAGCTGCACACCGACGACGCCGACCGGCTCCCCGCGGCCCGGCGGCTGCTCGCCGGGGCGGCGCTGCTGATCACCGCGGACCCGCCGCCCGAACGGGACCTCGTCCTGGACGTCCGCCGGGGCGGCTGACCCGGCCCGGCCGGTGCCGCCGGCCGGCGTCGGGCCGTGCGCGGGCACCGCCGGGACGGTCGGGTCCGCGACACGCCCGCCGCTGCGCCGTGACGCCGGGCCGGTGCGCCCACCGGTGGGTGACGGCGCGGTGCCGGGCGGGCGTCGGCACGACGATTCCGATCCGGCACGATGGACCACGATGCGTGAGGACCGACGAGCGGCGGAGCGGGCGCCCCACCCCGCGGTGGTGCGGCACCCGCCGCTGCCCCGACCGGTGATGGGCACCGACCCCCGTCGGACCCCGCGGACGCCCCCGGAGGGAGCCGCCGAGGTGACCCGTCCGCTCGGGTCCGGCCGGGTCCCCGACCCGGGCGAGCCGACGACCCCACTGGGCCCGGTGGCCGACCCGTCGTCCGGCCGTCCGGCACCCCCGACGCGCCCGGACGGTCCCGCCGGGGGTCCGGGGACCCCGTCGAACGGCACCGCGCCGGCCGGGGACACGCCCGGGGACGGCGGAGCACCGGCCCCGGGGACGTCCGGGGACGGCCCCACCGGGACGACGCCGTCCGGCGGCGCGGAGCGCACCGGGTCGCTCGTCCGCTCCTCCGGCATGATCGCGATCGCCAGCCTGGTCAGCAGGCTCACCGGCTTCGTCCGGAACCTCGCGCTGGTCGCGGTGCTGGGCTTCGCGGTCGTCAACGACTCCTACACCGTCTCGAACACGCTGCCGAACATCGTCTACGAGCTGCTGCTCGGCGGGGTCCTGACCAGCGTGATGATCCCGGTGCTGGTCCGCGCCCAGGCCGAGGACGCCGACGGCGGCGAACGCTTCACCCGGCGTCTGCTCACCGTCGTCGGGGCCGCGTTGCTGGTCGCGACCCTGATCGCGATGGCCGCCGCCCCGCTGCTGACCAGGCTCTACCTCGGCTCGGGGGACACCGGACAGGCCAACCCGGCCCTGGCCACGGCGTTCGCCTGGCTGCTGCTCCCGCAGATCTTCTTCTACGGCATCGGTGCGCTGCTCGGCGCGGTCCTGAACTCGAAACAGGTGTTCGGGCCGTTCGCCTGGGCGCCGGTGCTCAACAACCTGGTCCTGCTGGGAGTGCTCGTCGGCTACGTGCTCGTGCCGGGGGAGATCTCGGTCGACCCGGTCCGGATGGGCGACCCGAAGCTGCTGGTGCTGGGGGTCGGGACGACGCTCGGCATCGTCGTCCAGGCACTGGTGCTGATCCCGTTCATGCGCAGCATCGGGTTCCGCTACCGCCCGGTGTGGGGCTGGGACCCGCGGCTGTCGCTGGCCGGGGGGATGGCGCTGTGGATCGTGGCCTACGTCCTCGTCGGGCAGGCCGGCTACATCGTCACCACCCGGGTCGCCGCGTCGGCGTCCGAGGGGTCGGTCGCGACCTACATGAACGCGTGGCTGCTGCTCCAGGTCCCGTACGGGGTGCTCGGGGTGTCGCTGCTGACCGCGCTGATGCCGCGGATGAGCCGGGCCGCGGCGAAGGGCGACGTCGACCAGGTCGTCACCGACCTCTCGCTCGGCGCGCGCCTGTCCACCGTCGGGCTCGTGCCGATCGCGGCCGTGATGACGGCGTTCGGCCCGTCCCTGGGCACCGCGCTGTTCTCCGTCGGCGCGGGCAGCGGGACCGGGGCCGAGCGCCTCGGCCAGGCCGTCGCGTGGTCGGCGTTCGGGCTCCTGCCCTACGCGGTCACGATGCTGCAGATGCGCGTGTTCTACGCGATGACCGACTCCCGCACCCCGACGCTGATCCAGGTCGGCATGGTCGGGGTCAAGATCCCGCTGCTGCTGGCGTGCCCGCTGCTGCTCCCGCCGGAGCAGGTCGTGCTCGGCCTCGCCGCGGCGAACGGGGTCTCGTTCGTCGGGGGCGCGGTGCTCGGGCAGTGGCTGCTGCGTCGCCGCCTCGGCCGGGCCCGTTCCGGTGAGGTGCTCGCCTGCCTGGCCAGGGTGGCACTCGCCTCGGCCGCCTCGGCCGCCGTCGCCTGGGGGATCACCCGGCTCGTGGACCCGGCGCTCGCGGACTGGCCGGACGTCGCCCGCGCCTGGACGCTGCTGGTCGGGGGCTCGCTGATCGCGCTGCCGCTGGCCGTGGTCGCGATGCGCGTGCTGAGGGTCCGCGAGCTCGACGCCGTGTTCCGGCGCTTCGCCCGCCGCTGACCCCGGCGCGCACGACGGCGGCGCCCCGGGCCCGGCACCCGGTGTCCGGGCGGCACGCCGGGAGAACGCGAACCCGAGACGGCTCGGCCCGCCGACGGGCAGCAGTCCCGTGGCCGCGCCCTCGATCTGCACCGGAGCGGCGCCGCCGACCGGCCGGTACACGGCCCGGAACGCACGGACGCCGCGCCCCCGGCGTGCGGGGCGCGGCGTCCGTCAGGAGAACCGGGGACTCAGTCGTCCGGGTCGTCGCCGACCAGGTCGGCCGCGGAGGCACCGTTCTGGCTCTTCACCGCGACCTTGGCCCGCCCGCGGCGCTGGGCCGGGCGGGGCGGGGGCGGCGGGGCCTGCTGGGCGTACTGCCCGCCCCGGCCCATGATCAGCTCCGCGAAGGTCGCCATGGCCTCGTCGAGCTGGCTGGCGTTGCGGCGCTCGGACTCGGCGTTGGCCTTGGTGACCAGGTCGGTGACCGAACCGGTGTCCGGACGGTCGCGCAGCACGGTGTCGAGACCGGAGAGCCGGTCGTCGACGCCGGTGGACAGCGTGGAGACGTCGCCGGCCAGCTTCTCCAGGCGGGTGTCGACCTCCCCGGTCAGCCTGTCGAGGCGGCCGTCGACGTCGCCGGTGAGCTTGTCGAGCCTGCCGTCGACGCTCTCGGACAGGGTGTCGAACCGGCCGTCCACGGTCTCCGACAGCGACGACAGCCGCTCGGTGACCGAGCCGTCGAGCTCACCCAGTCGGTCCTTGAGGGAGCCGCCGAGCTTGCCGACCCGCTCCTTCACCGACCCGTCGAGATCGGTGAGCCTGCCGTCGAGCCCGGACTCGACCGAGTCGAGCCGGGTGCCGACCTCCTCCAGGCGGGCGGAGAGGGCCTCCAGCCGCTCGGTGAGGGCGTCGAACGCCGGGGTCGGGTCGACGGCCGGGCGCTGGGCCAGGTCCTCCAGGCGGCGGTGCAGGCCCACCGAGGTGTCGCCCAGCAGGTTGCGCAGGCCCTCGCCGGTCTCCTCGAAGGAGTGCACGGCCGCGTCGAGCTGCTCGCGCACCTGACGCTCGACGCCGTCGACGCGCTCCTTGATCGGGGAGGCGACGGCGTTCGGCATCGCGTCGAGCCGCATCTCGTGCCGGTCGAGCCGGTTGTCGAGGTCGTCGAGGCGCTTGTGCAGGCCGCCCAGGCGGTCGTCGAGGCCGTCCATCCGGCCCGAGACGCCCTCCAGACGCCCGCCCATGCCGTCGAGGCGGCCGTCGAGCTGGGCGATCGGCTTGGCCAGCTTGTCCGGCAGCGACTCGATGGCCCGGGTGATCGCGCCGAGCACGATCTCGGTGTTGTCCAGCTTGGACACGGTCTCGTCGAGGCGCTCGGCGAGGACGTTCAGCTCGGTCCGGTCGGGGAGTTCGGTGAGCTTCTTGCGCACGGTGCCGATGGCGTCCAGGGCCGCCAGCCGGGCGTGGATCTCGTCGAGGGAGTCGAAGATCTGCTGCTGTTCGCTGTCACGGATCTCGGCCGCTCGCATGAGCATGCCGCGCATCCGGTCGAACGAGAGGTTCGAAGTGTCGCTCATGGCACCTGCTGCGCTTCCTCTGAGCCAAGTGGGGAGTGCCCAGAGGGTAGCGACCGCCGGACGAGGGTCGACGGACGGTGTTGTGTTGAGCCGTCCGGGGCATGTCTCCGCACCCGGATCGGGTCGATCATGGCAGGTCCGGGCGCCGGGAGTCGCGCGCCACGCCGCTCGGTACCGTGCCCGCGTGGCAGATCCCACCGCTCCCGTCCCGGTCACCCCCGACACCGTCCGCCGCGCGCCCAAGGTGCTGCTGCACGACCACCTCGACGGCGGCCTGCGCGTCGGGACCGTCGTCGAGCTGGCCCGTGAGCACGGCTACGACAAGCTCCCCACCACCGACCCCGGCGAGCTCGCCGCCTGGTTCCTCGGCGCGGCGCACTCCGGCTCGCTGGTCCGCTACCTCGAGACCTTCGGCCACACCGTCGCCGTGCTGCAGACCCGCGAGGCGCTGACCCGGGTCGCCGCCGAGGCCGCCGAGGACCTGGCCGCCGACGGCGTCGTCTACGCCGAGGTGCGCTTCGCCCCCGAGCTGCACGTGGAGGGCGGGCTCGACCTCGACGCCGTCATCGCCGCCGTCCTCGACGGGTTCCGGATCGGCACCGCCCGCGCGGCGGCGGGCGGCAGCACGATCCGGATCGGCACCCTGCTCACCGCGATGCGGCACGCCGCGCGGTCGCGGGAGATCGCCGAGCTGGCCGTGCGCCACCGTGACGCCGGGGTGGTCGGGTTCGACATCGCCGGTGCGGAGAAGGGGTTCCCGCCCACCCGTCACCTCGACGCGTTCGAGTACGTCCGCCAACAGAACGCCCACGTCACCATCCACGCCGGCGAGGCGTTCGGGCTGCCGTCGATCTGGGAGGCGGTGCAGTGGTGCGGCGCCGACCGGCTCGGACACGGCGTCCGGATCGTCGACGACATCACCGCCACCGACGACGGCCCGCACCTGGGCCGGCTCGCCGCCTGGGTCCGCGACAGCCGTATCCCGCTGGAGATGTGCCCGACCTCGAACGTGCACACCGGCGCCGCGTCGTCGCTGGCCGAGCACCCCATCGGGCTGCTCACCGAGCTGCGGTTCCGCGTCACGGTCAACACCGACAACCGGCTGATGTCCGGCTGCACCATGACCAGCGAGATGTACGACCTGGCCGAGACCTTCGGCTACGGCTGGGACACCCTGCGCTGGTTCACCGTCAACGCGATGAAGTCGGCGTTCATCGGGTTCGACGAGCGCCTGGCCCTGATCGAGGACGTCATCAAGCCCGAGTACGAGGCCCTGTCGCGCTAGTGCTCGCGCAGCCGGGCCTCGAGCCCGGCGACGAGCTCGCCCCAGGACTGCGCCTCCCGGGTGAACGGCGGGCTGGGCGCCATCCGCGTCGGGTCCGGCCGCACGACGAACGACACGAGCCAGCCCAGGCTGTCGGACTCGGCGAGGGCCTCGGCGGGCTCGGGGTCCCCGGCCCACTCGCCGACGTCGGTCAGCAGCTCCGAGGCCAGGTCGAGCTGGACCGGGTCCAGGTCGAGCACCCCCTCGGCGAGGTCAGGGCCGATCCCGGTCAGGACGTAGGTGTTCATGTCCTCGACGCCGCCGTCGAGCCCGCCGACGGCGGCCGCGTCGAGCACCTCGGCGAAGGTGACGGCGGCGGTCAGGTCGGTCCCGGCGACGGCGGGGTGCTCCCGGTCGGCCAGCGCCCGGAACAGGGCGCGCTCGGAGCCGAACACGTCGATCCGGCCGTCGGAGCCGAGGAAGACCGGCTTGTCGTCGAGGTAGCAGCGCAGGCTGACCACGGAGCGGTCACCGACCTCGATGCGGATCGGGTCGATGCCGACCTCGGCCCAGAAGCCGGTCGGCTCCTCCTCGGCGGTCTCGGCGGTCTCGGCGTCCTCGGTGCCCGCGGCGAGCGCGGCGGCCTCGAGGGCCTCGTCGTCGTCGAGGGGCTGCTCGGCGAGACGGTCGCGCAGCTCCTGCTCCTCGGCGCGCGCCTTGTCCAGCGCCCCGGCGTCGACCTCCGGGGTGGCGACGAGGTCGTCGACGGTGTCGACGATCCCGTCCCAGTGCGTCGCGATCACCTCGGACAGCGCGGTCCAGCGCTTGGCGCCGTCACGGCCGGCGAAGGCCTGCTCGCCCTCGCGCAGCAGCGCGAACGTGGGCTCGCCGTCGAGCGCGGCGATCACGTCGGTGAGGTCGCAGACGTCGGCCAGCGACCGGACGATGGAGACGGTCTCGTGCAGCTCCTGCACGGTCAGCGCGTCCGGGTCGGCGGCGGCCAGCTCCGGCAGACCGACCAGGTCGTACCGGTGGACGGCGTCGGGGGTCAGCTCGGCGACGGCGAGCCCGGGGACCGCCGACCACGCGGGATGGTCGGTCAGGTCGTGCTCGGGTGCGGTCCGCACGAACGCGGCGAGACCGGCCACCTCGTCGAAGACGAACACGTGCTCGTCGTCGCCGAGGAAGGCTTCCCACTCCTCGCCGTCCTCGCGCCAGGGGGGAGCCCACAGGGTGACCACGTCGCCCCGGGTGAGAGCGAGCCGGATCGGGACGATGTCGCTTGCCACGGGGCGAGCCTATCGTCGCGTCCTCCCGCCGGCCGGTCCCACCACCTCGGGTGTCGCCGGCCCGGCGGATCACGGTCGTGCGGGGTCAGGCCTGGGAGTGCAGTCGGACCACTCCGATGGACACGTCCTCGAGCCCACCCCGGTCGAAGTCGCGTCGCAGCTGGTCGGCCTTGATGGTCGCCGTCATCCCGTCGAACGGGCCGTGCGCGTCCACCTCCCCGGTCTGCGGGTCCACCGCCAGAACAACGTATCCGTCGCACTGCGTGAGCTTTTCCGCAGCAGCGATCAACGTCTGCTCCTCGGAAGTCGTGTTCTCCGGCATCGGATCACCTCCTTGTCGTCTAGTACAGCGTCGGCGGTGCCCTCGATGTGACACCGTTTCGGCCATACCACCCGTTCGGGTCAGGTGAATCGCGAGATCGGCGACCGCGCGTGCCGATCGTGGCACTCCACGCGGTCGGTCACGCGATCCGGCGAACCGGACGCGTCCGACCGGACACCGTTGGTGATCACGATTCCGGTCGGGGATCGGCTGTCACGCAAGGTCTGCGAGGGTGCCCGCGGCCTCACCCGGGAGGACGAGGGGGTACGTCCGGCCGGTCCCGGCGTCACTCGTCGGTGAGCGCGTGCTTCTCACGCTTCGTGAACCGTGACACGCATCCGTGTCAACGTCCGGGGGTGAAGTCCCGGTGTCCGTCCGGTCACGGGACGGCATCGTCGCAGGACACGGCGCGCGTCCGGCCGGCGGGTCCCGCCGGCCGGCGGGGGGACGGCACCGGATCGGTGGGCCGGGCGCCTTCTCACGGGGGATCTCCTCGCGGCCCGGCCGCCGTAGGCTGTGCGCCCGTGGACACGATCGTCGTCGACCACCCGCTCGCGCGGGCCCGGCTCAGCACCATGCGGGACGCCCGCACCGACAACGCCACCTTCCGGGCGGCGCTGCGCGAGCTCACCCTGATGCTGGTCTACGAGGCCACCCGCTCGGCGCCGCTGGCCGAGGACCGGATCCACACCCCGGTCTCGCGGACGGTCGGCCACCGGCTCGCGAACCCGCCGGTGCTCGTCCCCGTGCTGCGGGCCGGGCTGGGGATGGCCGAGGCCGCGCTGAACCTGATCCCCGACTCGCAGATGGGCTTCGTCGGCATGGCCCGCGACGAGACGACCCACGAGCCGGTGCCCTACATGGAGTCGCTGCCCGACAGCCTCGTCGGGCGGCCGGTGTTCGTGCTCGACCCGATGCTGGCCACCGGCGGCTCGATGGTGCACACCGTCGGGCTGCTGACCCGCCGCGGCGCCGACGACGTGACGGTCCTCTGCGCGCTGTCCGCGCCGGAGGGCGTGGAGCGGCTGCGCGTGTCCGGGCTGCCGGTCCGGATGGTGACCGCCAGCATCGACGAGCGGCTCAACGACTCCGCGTTCATCGTCCCCGGCCTCGGCGACGCCGGGGACCGCCAGTTCGGCGCGGTCTGAGCCCGCCGTGAGGCCCTCCCGCCGCATCCTCACCGGGGTCGTGGCGACGGTGGTCGCGGTCGCGCTGTCGGCGCTGCCCGCGGCGGACCGGCCGGAGGACGCCGAGGTGCCCGCCGCCGTCGACGAGCCCGGGGTGGTGCGGGTGATGCCGCTGGGCGCGTCGTCGACGGTCGGGGTGGGGAGCCCGGCGACGGCCGGCTACCGCCTCCCGCTGTGGCAGCGCCTGGCCGCCGACGGCGTCCGCATCGACTACGTCGGCTCCCGCAGCACCGGGCCGGACGCGCTGCCCGACACCGACCACGAGGGCCGTTCCGGCTGGACGGCGGCCCGGATGGTGCCGATGACGGGCGGCTGGGTGCTGGCCGCGCAGCCGGACGTCGTGCTGCTGCACGCCGGCACCAACGACCTGCTGCAGGGCGCGAGCGCGCGGGCGACGGCGGCGAGCCTGGACCGGCTGCTGGACCGCGTGTTCGCGGCCGCACCGCACACCCACGTGATCATGGCCGGGGTGTGGGCGCCGCTGCCGAAGCAGCGGGCCGAGCGGTCTCGGCTGGCCGAGTACCTGCCCCGGGTCGCCGCGGCGCACCGGGCGGCCGGGCACTCGGTGGAGTTCGTGGACACCGCCACCCTGTTCCCCGCCGGGCGGACCGCGGACGGCCTGCACGCCGGACCGGGCGCCTACCGCACGATCGCGTCGGTGTGGGCCGACCGGATCGAGGTGCACCTCGGGGTCCGGCCCGCCACCGGGCGCCGGTAGCGCTCAGTCCTCCGGCATGACGGTCGCGGCCACGATCGCGCCCAGCTCGCGGCACGCGGCCCGGGCGGCGGCGTCCGGGGCACCCGCGACCTCGACCGGCGCCGCCGCCGCCGTCCAGCCCATCGCCCCGGCGATCGTCGTCACCGAGCGGGTCGCGCCGGAGGTGTCGGAGCCGCCGTGCACCCACAGCCCGTAGGGCAGGCCGCGGGTGTCGTCGGCGCAGACGTAGAAGACCTGGTCGAGGAAGTGCTTGAGCGCGCCGGACATGTAGCCGATGTTCGCCGGCGTCCCGAGGACGACGGCGTCCGCGGCGAGCAGGTCGCTCGCCGTCGCGGCCAGGGCGGCGCGGGCGACGACCTCCACCCCGGTGATGTCCGGGTCGGCCGCCCCCGCGCGGACCTCGGCGAGCAGCTCCGCGGTGGCGGGGGACGGCGTGTGGTGGACCAGGAGCAGGCGCGCGCTCATCCGGCGAGCATCCCGTCGACCTCGGTGCGCAGCGCGTCCAGGCGCTCCGCGGCGACGGCCCGCGACGCCGGCACCGCGGCCACGTCGCCGGTGGGGTCCTCCACGACCTCCAGGTAGGCCTTGAGCTTCGGCTCGGTCCCCGACGGGCGGACCACCACGCGGGTCCCGGGCCGCCGCAGCCGCAGCACGTCGGGGGCCGGGCGGTCGGCCTCCCAGCCGGCCGGGGGCGCGTCGCGCAGCCGGGCGACGGCGGCGTCGCGCTCGGCGGGGGCCATCCGGATCGACACGCCCCGGGTGGCGTGCACGCCGAACTCCGCGGCGAGCTCGTCGAGCCGCCGCGGCACCGACGACCCGGCCGCGGCGAGCCCGCGCACCAGGTCCGCGGCGACGACGGCGGCCGAGACGCCGTCCTTGTCCCGGACGCCGTCGGGGTCGACGCAGAGCCCGATCGCCTCCTCGTAGCCGAAGACGAGCCCGTCGCCGGCCCGCACGATCCACTTGAACCCGGTGAGGGTCTCGGCGGAGCGGGCCCCGCGGGCGCGGGCCACCCGGGCGAGCATCGACGACGACACCACGGTCGTCGCGACCAGCGGGTCCGCCGCGGTCCCGGTCCGCAGGACGTGGTCGCCGAGCAGCACGCCGGTCTCGTCGCCGGAGAGCATCCGCCAGCCGTCGGGGAAGGCGACGCCGAGCGCGCACCGGTCGGCGTCCGGGTCCAGCGCGACGGCGAGGTCCGCGCCGCTCTCCGCGGCCAGCGCGAGCAGTGCGTCGGTCGCGCCGGGCTCCTCCGGGTTCGGGAAGGCGACCGTCGGGAAGTCGGGGTCGGGCACGGCCTGGCTCGCGACGACGGCGACGTCGTGCACCCCGGCCCGGGCGAGCGCGGCGACCGCGGTCGCGCCGCCGACGCCGTGCATCGGGGTGAGCGCGATCCGCGGCGCGGGGACCCCGGTGTTCCCCGACAGCGTCGCGACCCGGTCCAGGTAGGCGCCGGTCACCTCCACCGGTTCCGGCAGCGGCCCGAGCGGCACCGACACCGCGGGCGGGGCGGCGGTGATCGCGTCCTCGATGGCGGCGTCGTCGGGGCCCACGAGCTGCGCGCCGTCGGCGAGGTAGACCTTGTAGCCGTTGTCGGCGGGCGGGTTGTGCGAGGCGGTGACGGCGATCCCGGCGACCGCGCCGAGGTGCCGCACGGCGAAGGCCACCAGCGGGGTGGGGACGGGGCCGTCGAGCAGGGTCACGGTGAACCCGGCGCCGGTCAGCACCCGGGCGGTCGCCCCGGCGAACGCCGCCGACCCGTGCCGGGCGTCCCGGCCGACGACGACCCGGCCGGTGCCCGTGGTCCGGGCCAGGTGGGCGGCCAGCCCGGCGGTCGCCCGGGTCACGACGGCGACGTTCATCCCCGACGGCCCGGCCCGCACCGGTCCGCGCAGCCCGGCGGTGCCGAAGCGCAGCGGCCCGGACAGGCGGTCGGCCAGCTCGTCGGCGGCCGCCGCGGCGCCGTCGCCGCCGGCCATCGCGGTGGCCAGCACGCGCTGGAGCTCGGCTCGGGTACCCGGGTCGGGGTCGTCGGCGATCCAGCGCAGCGCCGCGTCGCGCAGCGGCCCCGTGAGCACCATCAGATGCGGCCGACGAGGTCGCGCAGCAGCGAGCCCATCCGGGTCGCCGCGGCGGCGCCGGCGTCGAGGACCTCCTGGTGGTTCAGCGGCTGCCCGGACAGGCCCGCGGCCAGGTTGGTGACCAGCGAGATGCCGGCGACCTCCAGCCCGGCGGCGCGGGCGGCGATCGTCTCGGCGACGGTGGACATCCCGACCAGGTCCGCGCCCAGCGTGCGCAGCATCCGGATCTCGGCCGGGGTCTCGAAGTGCGGGCCGGGCAGCCCGGCGTAGACGCCGTCGACCAGCGACGGGTCCAGCTCGCGGGCGGCGGCGCGCAGCCGCGGGGAGTAGGCGTCGGTGAGGTCGACGAAGTGCGCGCCGTGCAGCGGCGAGCGCGCCAGCAGGTTGAGGTGGTCGGAGATCAGCACCGGCTGCCCGACCGACAGGCCCTCGGTGATGCCGCCCGCCGCGTTGGTCAGCACGACCGTGCGGACACCGGCCGCCGCGGCGGTGCGGACGCCGTGCACGACCGGGTCCATCCCGTGGCCCTCGTAGAGGTGGGTGCGCCCGAGCAGGACCAGCACCCGGGTGTCGCCGATGCGCAGCGAGCGGGCGGTGCCGCCGTGGCCGACCGCGGACGGCGCGACGAACCCGGGCAGCTCGGCCATCGGGACCTCGGTGTCCGGGGTGCCGAGGACGTCGGCCGCCGGGCGCCAGCCGGAGCCCAGGACCACCGCCACGTCGTGGGTGTCGGTGCCGGTGCGGCGGGCGAGCTCGGCGGCGGCGGCGTGGGCGCGAGCGGTGGGGTCGGCGGTGTCGGCCATGGCCGCCAGCCTAGGGGGCGTCGGCGCCCCGGCCTGCTCAGCCCGGGGTGGCGCGGAAGCCCGAGGCGACGGCGTCGAACAGGCCCGCGACGGCGTCCTCGGCGCGGCCGGCGGGGGAGGTCAGCTGCAGTACCCAGACCCCGCCGAGCTGGTCGCGGCCGGGGAGGATGCGCATGAGCGTGCTGTGCTGCGCGCTGCCGCTGCCGGTGGTGAGCGCGACCCGGCTGGAGCCGTCGGGCAGCTGCTCGACCGGCCCGGCGTCGACCGGGTCGACGCCCAGCGCCTGCGGGGTCAGCGCGTCGGTGACGGCCTGCACCGAGGTCGCCGCCCGGACCGACAGCTCCTGACGGCCGTCCGGGCTGACGAAGCGGACGACGACCGAGCCGTCGGGGGCGGGCGAGCGGAACTGCGTCCAGCCGTCGGGTACCGGCACGGTGAAGCCGAGCGGGTCCGGGTAGGTGGTGCGCAGCGACCGGTCGGTGGCGACGGTGACCGTCGACAGCGGCTCCTGGCCGGCCAGCGCGCGGACCCCGGCGAACCCGGCGAGCGCGCCGAGCAGCACGACCAGGGCGCCGCCGAGGACCAGCGGGACGGCGCCGAGCACGGTGCTCGGGCCGGCCGCCGCGGTGCGGGCGGGCGCCGCCCCCCGCGACGACGGCCGGGCCCGGCGCGGGCGCGGCGGCTCGGCGGGCGGCGGTGCCGGCGCGGGCACGGGGTCGGCGACCGGGACGCGGCCGTAGGTGCCGGTGCCGGTGGGGCCGACCTTGCCGGGCGGGGGCGGTGCGGCGACCCGCGGCGGTGCCGGTGCCGGGGGCGGGGCCGAGCCGGTCGGTGCGGGGACCCGCGCCATCACGGTCGGCACGTCCGGCGAGCCGGGGAAGATCGGGTCGTCCGGGTCGGCGAGCAGCGGGCGCAGCCGGGCCCGGACCTCCTCGAGCGGCATCCGGCCCGACGGCTCCTTGACCATCAGCCCGGCGATGACCTCGGCGACCGGGCCGGTGACCGTCGGCGCGGGGACGGGGCCGTCGACGACCTCGGTGATGGTGCGGACCGGGTCGCCGTCGACGTCGTAGGGCGGGCGGCCCTCGACGGCGGCCCAGAGCGTCGCGCCGAGGCCCCACAGGTCCGCGGCCGGGGTGACCGGCTGGCCCGCGGCGACCTCGGGGGCGATGTAGGCGGGCGAGCCGAGCACGAGGCCCGCGGAGGTCATCGGCGCGTCGGACTCGTTGCGGGCGATGCCGAAGTCGGTGAGCTTGATCCGGCCGTCGTCGGAGATCAGGACGTTGCCGGGCTTCACGTCGCGGTGGGTGATCCCGGCCCGGTGCGCGGCCCGCAGCGCCGCCGCGGTGCCGTGCCCGACGACGCCGGCCTGCGCGGCGTCGAGCCTGCCCAGCTCGGTGATCGCCGCGGCCAGGTTCTTCGACGGCACCAGCTCCATGACCACCAGTGGCTCGTCGCCGCCGGAGTCGAGCACGTCGAACACGGTCACGACGTTGGGGTGCGACAGCCCGGCCAGGGCCCGGGCCTCCCGCATGATGCGTTCCCGCAGCTCCAGCTTCTCCCCGGCCGGGATGCCGTCGGGGATCTTCAGCTCCTTGAGCGCGACGCGACGGTGCAGGACCTCGTCGAAACCCGACCAGACGGTGCCCATCGCGCCGCTCCCGAGCGGACCGTCGACGCGGTACCGCCCGGCGAACTGTCGGCGCTGGACCTCGCCCTCGGGAACGGACACGCCGCCGATTGTTCCATCGTGCCCGCGCGGCCCGTCCCCGCACACCGTTCCCGGCCGAGACCGTCACCGCCGGTGCGCGATGGTGACGGTGCGTGACGGCACTGGTCGGTCCGGGACGCCGGACGGCCGCCGCGGCGGGCCGGGCGCGTGGACGGTCACGGTCCGGTGGCGTTCCGGCCGCGGGTCGGTGTCGTCGTCCGGGGGGTTCCCCGTGACGGGCGTCCGAACCGCCGGTGAACGGCGAGGACGGCCGTTCGCCGACGGGAGGAGCGGTCGCACGCGGCCGTTCACCTGGAGCGGTGAACCCGCTGGCAGCAGCTCGCCGACCCCTTGCCGCCCCGAGGCGTGAACGGACGATTTCGACTGGAACACCGCCGGACGGGTGAGCACCATCATGGGTGGTGGGACACGACCGAACGCCGTCCGCGTCGACCGCCGACATGCGGGCCGTTCCCGCCGAGTGCCAGTACGAGGAGGACAAGGTGACTGCGCTGCAGACCCGCACCGAGCTCCCGGAGATCACCGATCCCGCGGTCGACGATCTCGGCTCCGGCACGGGTCCGGCCTGGCTGGAATCGTGGATGCGGGCGCACAAGGGCGAGATCGTCGGCTGGCGCCGCGCGATCCACGCCCAGCCCGAGCTGGCCCGTCGCGAGCACCTCACGACCGCGCGGGTCGCGGAGACCCTGCTGCGGGCCGGTCTGGAGCCGCGCACGCTGCGCGGCGGCACCGGCGTCGTCTGCGAGGTGGGGCACGGCGAGCCGCTCGTCGCCCTGCGCGCGGACATGGACGCGCTGCCCCTGCAGGAGCAGACCGGTCTCCCGTTCGCCTCCGAGGTGCCCGGCGTGATGCACGCCTGCGGGCACGACGCGCACACCGCGATGCTGCTCGGCGCGGCGCTGGCGCTGCAGTCCGCGCCGTCGCTGCCCGGCCGGGTCCGGCTGGTGTTCCAGCCGGCCGAGGAGGTGCAGCCGGGCGGCGCGCTCGACGCCGTCGAGCAGGGCGTGATGGAGGGCGTGCAGCGGATCTTCGCGCTGCACTGCGACCCGCGCCTGGAGGTCGGACGGCTCGGCACCCGGGTCGGGCCGATCACCTCGGCCTGCGACCTCATCGAGGTCCGGCTGACCTCCCCGGGCGGGCACACCTCGCGCCCGCACCTGACCGCCGACCTCGTGCAGGCGCTCGGGCTGCTCGCCACCCAGGTTCCGCTGCTGCTGACCCGCCACGTCGACCCGCGTTCGGGCACCGTCCTGACCTGGGGCGCGGTGCACGCCGGGGACGCGGCGAACGCGATCCCGCAGTCCGGGCTGCTGCGCGGCACCCTGCGCACCGCCGACCACGCCACCTGGACCGAGCTCGAGGAGAAGCTGCGGGCGCTCGTCGCGTCCGTGCTGGCCCCGACCGGTGTCGGCTACGTGCTCGACCACGTCCGCGGTGTCCCGCCCGTCGTCAACGACGCGGTGTCCACCGGGATGCTGCGCGACGCCGCGGTGACCGTCGGTGGCGAGGTCGCCGACGCAGCCACCGAGCAGTCCTCCGGCGGCGAGGACTTCGCCTGGTACCTGGAGCACTCCGCGGGCGCCATGGCGCGGCTCGGGGTGTGGCCGGGCACCGGCAAGAAGCGCGACATCCACCAGCCGACCTTCGACCTCGACGAGCGGGCCCTGCCGTTCGGCTCGCGCGTGCTGGTGCAGGCCGCGCTGTCCGCGCTGGCGCAGGCGGCCTCCTGAACCACCGTCTCCCGCGGTGCACGACGACGGCCCGGTCCCCTCGCGGGGCCGGGCCGTGGTCGTCAGCCGGTGCGGCCGGTCAGGACTGGTTGCCGGGGGAGGACTTGCGGCTGGGCCTGCTGCGCAGCTCGTTGACGTAGTCGTCCGGGGCGCCCGCGGTCTCCGCGGCGTCGGCGATCACGCCCAGGTAGCGGGCGGACGGGTCCCCGCCCTCGTAGGCGTTCAGCACGTAGATGAACGCGAGGACGCTGCCGTCGAGGGTGGCGACGCGCAGCCGGAGCTTCTTGTGCATGCCCAGCTCGCCGCCCTCCCAGCGGTCGAGCTGGCGTTCGTCGTGCTCGGGGACGTCGTAGAGCACGACGAACACCTGCGAGCCCGGCTCCTCCACCACGGTGGAGAGCGCGCCCTCCCAGGTGTAGTCCTCGCCGCCGAACGTCAGCCGCCAGCCCTGGAGCCACCCGGTCCCGGCCATCGGCGAGTGCGGGGCGCGCTCCTTCATCTGCTCGGGGTCCATGTTCGACCCGTACGCGGCATACAGCGGCACGCGTGCAGGGTAATGGGGAGCCCGACGGGGCCTCGACCCGCCCGGTCGTAACGATGGGACGCGCGTACTGTGAGCCCCGTCGACGCCGGCGGGCGGGACCGCCTGCCGGTCCACCACCACCGACTTCTCCAGGGGGATCTCCCGTGACCCGCATCGTCATCATGGGCGGCGGACCGGCCGGGTACGAGGCCGCACTCGTCGCGGCACAGCACGGCAGCGAGGTGACCGTCGTCGAGCGGGACGGGATGGGCGGCGCCTGCGTCGTCTACGACTGCGTCCCCTCGAAGACCTTCATCTCCTCCGCGGCCGTCCGGGTCGACCTGCACCGTGCCGAGGACCTCGGCGTGCTGGTGGACCGCGGCACCTCCGCGGTCGACCTGCCCGCGGTCAACGAGCGGGTCAAGTCCCTCGCTCTCGCCCAGTCCGCCGACGTGCGGGCCCGGCTGGAGAACGAGGGCGTCCGGATCATCGCCGGCACCGCGCAGTTCGCCGGGCCCGCCGCGGCCCGCGCCGCGCACGAGGTGACCGCCACCCACGCCGACGGGACGGTCGAGGAGCTCGTCGCCGACGTCGTCCTCGTCGCGACCGGGGCCACCCCGCGGGTGCTGGACTCCGCCCGCCCCGACGGCGACCGGATCCTCGACTGGCGCCAGCTCTACGACCTCGACGAGCTGCCCGAGCACCTGATCGTGATCGGGTCGGGCGTGACCGGCGCGGAGTTCTGCTCCGCCTACGTCGAGCTCGGCTGCCGGGTCAGCCTGGTCTCCAGCCGCGACCGGGTCCTCCCGCACGAGGACGCCGACGCCGCCGCCGTGCTCGAGGAGGTCTTCGCCGAGCGCGGCGTCGAGATCCTCGCCCACGCCCGCGCGGACTCCGTCGAGAACACCGGCGACGGCGTCCGCGTCACGCTGTCCGACGGCCGCGTGGTCTCCGGCTCGCACGCCCTGATGACGGTCGGGTCGATCCCGAACACCGCCGACCTCGGCCTGGAGAAGATCGGCATCGAGACCGACCGCGGCGGGTTCGTCCCCGTCGACAAGGTCTCGCGCACCTCCGAGCCGGGCGTCTACGCGGCCGGCGACTGCACCGGCGTGCTCATGCTCGCCTCGGTCGCGGCCATGCAGGGCCGGATCGCGATGTGGCACGCGCTGGGTGAGGGCGTCTCCCCGATCCGGCTGCGGACCGTCGCGGCGAACGTGTTCACCCGCCCCGAGATCGCGACCGTCGGGATCAGCCAGAACGCGATCGACTCCGGCGAGGTCCCGGCCCGCACCGTGATGCTGCCGCTGTCGACCAACCCGCGCGCCAAGATGCGCGGGCTGCGCCGCGGCTTCGTGAAGCTGTTCTGCCGCCCGGCGTCCGGTGTGGTCATCGGGGGCGTCGTGGTCGCCCCGGTCGCGAGCGAGCTGATCCTGCCGATCGCGATGGCGGTCCAGAACGGGCTCGGCGTGGACGACCTGGCCCACACCTTCTCGGTGTACCCGTCGCTGTCCGGGTCGATCACCGAGGCGGGCCGTCAGCTCATGCAGCACTCCGACCTGGACTGAACAGCTCCGCGAGCACCGCGCGCAGCTCGCCGTCGCCGGCGGGGGCGAGGGTGGACCACTCCGGTCCGCCGTGCCCGCCGGTCCCGCGGCTCAGCCGGTAGCGCCCCCGCGGGGTGTCGACGACGGCGACGTGCCCCGGCAGCCGCGCCGGGCTGCCCCAGCGGTCGTACCGGACGGCACAGATCTGCGCACGGTGTGCGGGTCCGGCGAGCAGCACCGCGGGCCGGGCCCGCTGCTCCCCGTCCGGGTCCCCGTCCGCGCCGGGGTCGGTGCGCGCGTCCGCGTCGAGCAGGCGGGCCAGCTCGGTGGTGGGCAGGGTCACGGCGGGCCCGGGCCCCGGCGCGCGCCGGGGCAGCGCCGCCACCGCGGCGAACGCCGGTGAGCCCGCCGCGGTGACGGTGACGGCTCCGCCGGTGTGGACGGCGAGGACGCCGTCGCCGTCGCGCTCGGCGGCGACCGCGCGCAGCGGGCCGTCGTCGAACCGGCCGCGCACCTCCAGGTGTCGGTCGGGGCGGGCGAGCAGGGCCAGCAGCCGTACCAGCGCGGGGTCGGGTCCGGCCGGACCGGCGAGGCCGCGGGCGCGCAGCCCGCCGACGCCGGCCGCCACGACCCGGTGTCGCTCCTCGCGGGTGCGCCCGGGGGAGGGCAGCCGCAGCGCCACCGGGGTGGCGCCGAGCCCCAGGAGCTCCCAGACGACGTCGAACTCGGCACCGGTGAGCACGAACGGCACCGACGGGGTCCAGGGCGCGGGCTCAGCCACGGCCCCTCCAGCGGGCGTCGGGGCGCAGGACGCCGGGGTCGGGTCGGGCATCGGGCTGCTCCGGGGGGTCGTCGGGGGCGGCGTGCTCGTCGGCGACGAGGCGCCAGGCCGGGGTGCGGTGGTCGGCGGTCGCCCCGACCGGGTGTGGAACAGCCGGGACCGCGCCCACGGGTACTGCGGCGGGGGTGACGGCCGGGTCGCCCGGTGTCGGCATCGGCGGCGGGGCGTGCTGGGAGTGCGTGACGGCGCCGTGTGGCGCGGCGACGTCGCCGGTGGTGACGCAGTGGTGGGCCGGGCTCCGGGGGCCGCCGGGGTCTCCGGGAGCGGGGCGGTGCGGGGCGGTACCGCCGGCGGTTCCGTCCGGGGACGGGCGGTCGCTCGTGGGGTCGCCGGGAGCGGAGCCACCGGGTGTCGACGGCGCCCCACCGTCGGCGGCCGGGGTGCCGCTGGGGGCGCGGGTGCCGCTGGTCGTCGCGTCGCCGGCCCGCGACCTGTGCTCCGACGGCAGGTCGCCGCCGGGGTGTGCGTCGCGCCCCGGGGTCGGGTCGCCGCCGGGGCGCGGGTGTCCGGTCGGCGTGCCGTCGTCGGAGGGTCTGCGCCCGTCCCGGATCTGCCGCTCCCGGCGGATCGTGGCGCCGACCAGGATCCCGGCGCCGCCGAGCGCCCCGCCCGCGAGCACCGCGGCCGTCACCGCGGTGCCGCCTCCGCCGGCCTCCGCGCCGCCGGCGTCGCCCGCGGGGGACGCCGGACCGGCCCCGAGGTCGCCGGTGCCGGTGCCGGGGCCGGTGTCGGTGCCGGGCGTGCCGGGCGCGCCGGTGCGGGGGGCGTCGGTCGCGGAGGCGTCCGTGGGATCCGGCCCGGCGGAGGTCCCGCCGACGTCGATCGGCCGCGCCCCGGGCACCCCGGCCCGTCCGTTCCCGGTCAGCACCGCCGCGGTGATCCCGCCGAAGCCGATCCCCGCGAACATCGTCGTCCCCGACGCAGCGCCGTCCGCCGGGGACGGGTCCGCGTCGCCGCCGGGGACGGGCGGGGTCCCGCCGGGCGACGGGGCCGGGACGGCGGGGGAGGCGGGTGCGGTGCCGTCGTGGATGACGACCGGGGACGCGCCCCACCCGGTCCACGGGGCGCCGGTGACGCGGGTGTCGTCGCCGTAGCGGACCATCAGCTCCGCCGCCCGGCCGGCCGAGTTGCCCGCGGCGAGGTCGGCGGTCGCCCAGTCGTCGAGCAGGGCCGGGCCGGTGGGTGCGGTCTCGGGCGGCGTCGGGGCCGCGGCGGCCGGCATCCGGGCCCGGAGGTCCGCGGCGAGCCCGGCCTGGGCGGCGAGCGCGTCGGCGGTGCGGCCCGCGTCGACGGCGGCGGAGACGACCCAGCCGTCCAGCGACCCGAACGCCACGGTGACGCCCTCCGCGGCGCCGCCGGACCATCCCCCGGGCAGGTCGCGGACCTGGCCGGACAGCTCGCGGTGGACGTCGGTGAGCGCGGCGGCGGCGTCGCGCCACGCCCGCTCCGCCCCGGCCGACGCCGAGGGCCCCGGACCGGCCGCCACCATCGCGACGATCTCGGCGTGGCTCAGTCCCGCCCAACGGGGCGCGGTCACCGGGTGCCCCCGTTCAGCGCGTCCGTCGCCGACTCCTCGGTGCGGGTGTAGGCACGCCCGGTGGCACCGGCGGCGTCGCGGGCCCGCAGCAGCTCCGCGTGCAGCGTGCGCAGCCGGCCGATCGCGGCGTCCGGGCCGTCCGCGGCGTGGACGGCGTAGCGGGCGGCGGCCTCGGCGCTGGCCGGGTCCCCCAGCCACGGCTCGACCCGGCGGGCGTCGGCGTCGAGGGTGCGCAGCGCGACGGCCAGCCGGGACGCGGCCCGGTCGAGCGCCGCCGCCGCCCCGGCCGGGGCGGCCGGGTCGACACGCAGGTCCGGGTGGATGTCGGGCACGTCGGCCTCCGGTGCGGACGGGCGGATCACGGACGGGCGCACGGTAGGCCCGCACCGGCCGTCGCCGCGGGGGTTCGCCACGGAACGGTCGCGATCGCGAAGCCCGCACACGACGACACCCCCGTCCGCACCGGTGGTCACCGGCGCGGACGGGGGTGTGCGTCGCGGTCAGGCCGCCGTCACCTCGGTCGGTTCCGGGACCTCGACCGGGGCGCACCCGCGCAGCGGGCACGGTGGTGGGGCCCAGGGCCGGGGCGTCCCGCCGTGGGCGGGAACGGTCCCCGTGAACGGCCACCGGCCTGCGAAACGCTGCAGGTACCAGTAGACGAACAGGTGGTCCGGTTCCTCCGGGTCGGCGACGAACGACGCACGCCCGCCCAGGTCGGTGACCCAGGCCGCGTAGTCGTTCGCCACCTGCCCCGGTGGGCGCGATGCCCGCCGGGTCACGAGCCAGTCCTCCGCCCGGGTGCGCCAGGTCGCCAGCGCGGTCGGGTGCAGGGTGGCCCCCGGGAGCTCCCGGAGGTTGGCGGTGAAGGTGCCGATCAGGACCCCGTCCGCGCCGTACGCGGAGGAGGTCAGGGTGAGCAGGGAGTGCGGGCCCGGGATCGGGCCGTCGGTGTGGACGTGCGTCGTGACGTGGAACGTCGTCGGCGCGATGTCGAACTCTGGGGGCATGACGGATCCTGTGACGTCTCGGTCGAACTGGGACGGCTCACGGCGCGGCAGGGCCTGCGTGGTGAGCGGATCCGCGGCGCGGTACTCCGCGTGGCGGTAGTTCCGGGCCCCGTGGATCGGGCACACGGGTCGGCTGTGGAGTTGTGACGTGCGTGTCGCGGGCGCCGGACGGCGTGCGTGACACGCCGGGAACGCTAGAACGGCGCGACCGGCCGGTCAACGGGCGGTGACCCGGTCGGCACAGCGCGTTCCGCGGAACGCGGCTGTCGGCGCGCGGGCGACGGGACCGGGCGGACCGCCTCAGCCCTCGCCCACCAACCGCCCCAGCACGACGACGTCGACCCGCTCGCCGTCGACGGTCCACGCCTCCCTCAGCCGCCCCTCCGGCACGAACCCCAGCACCGCGGCGACGGCGGCGGAGGCCCGGTTCGGCTCGGCGTGCATCCAGGTGACGCGGTGCAGCCCGAGCCCGCCGAAGGCGAAGCGCACGACGGCCCCGGCCGCGGTGCGGGCCAGGCCGCGTCCGCGGGCGCCGGGCAGTGTCCAGCAGCGCAGCTCGGCGGTGCCGTGGGCGAGGTCCAGGTGCTCCAGGGTGATCTCGCCGAGCATCTCCCCGGTCGTCGGCTCGGCGACGGCCCAGGCACAGCGGGTGCCGCGGGCCCAGCCGTCGATCCGGTCCGCGACGTGCGCGGTCACCTGCTCGTCGAAGTCCGGGGCGGCCGGGTCCGGACGGTTGCGCCAGCGCCGGATCTCCGGATCCCGGCAGGACGCGACGACGGCCGGGCGGTCGTCCACCCGGCCGTCGTGCCGCAGTCCGCGCAGGTACCACGCCCCGGCGTTGATCTCGACCGGGTCGAGCACCGGGGCGGGCACCCGGTCAGTCCTTGATCTCGCAGATGACGGTGCCCTGGGTGACCGAGGCGCCCTGCTCGGCGTCCAGGCCGGTCACGGTGCCGGCCTTGGTCGCGGTGACCGGGTTCTCCATCTTCATCGCCTCGAGGACGACGATCAGGTCACCCACCTCGACGGTGTCGCCCTCGGAGACCGCGACCTTGATGATCGTGCCCTGCATCGGCGCGGTGACGGCGTCGCCGGAGGCCTTCGCCCCGCCGCCGCCCTTGCCGCCGCGCTTGCGCGGGGCCGCCTTGGCCGCGCCGCCGCCGTTGCCGCCCCCGCCGAGGGCGAGGTCACCGGGCAGCGAGACCTCCAGGCGTCGCCCGCCGACCTCGACGACGACGGTCTGCCGCTCGCCGGAGGTGTCCTCGGCACCCGCGCCGCCCTCGAACGGCGGGACGGTGTTGTCCCACTCGGTCTCGATCCAGCGGGTGTGCACGGTGAAGTCCTCGAGGGTCTCGGCGGCGTAGGCCGGGTCCTCGACGACGAGTCGGTGGAACTCGAGCACGGTCGCCATGCCCTCGACCCTGAACTCGCCGAGCGCGCGACGGGCCCGCTGCAGCGCCTGCTGCCGGTCGCTGCCCCACACGATCAGCTTCGCCAGCAGCGAGTCGAACTGGCCGCCGATGACCGAGCCGTCCTCGACGCCCGCGTCCATCCGGACGCCCGGCCCGGCCGGGTACCAGATCCGCTCGACGGTGCCCGGCGCCGGCAGGAAGTTGCGCCCGGCGTCCTCGCCGTTGATGCGGAACTCGATGGCGTGTCCGCGCGGGGTCGGGTCGTCGTCGAAGTCCAGCTCCTGGCCCTCGGCGATCCGGAACATCTGGCGGACCAGGTCGATCCCGGTGGTCTCCTCCGAGACCGGGTGCTCGACCTGCAGGCGGGTGTTCACCTCGAGGAAGGTGATCATGCCGTCCTGGCCGATCAGGAACTCGACGGTGCCGGCACCGTAGTAGCCGGCCTCCTTGCAGATCGCCTTCGAGGCGTCGTACAGGGTCTTCTTCTGCTCGTCGCTCAGGAACGGCGCGGGCGCCTCCTCGACCAGCTTCTGGAAGCGGCGCTGCAGCGAGCAGTCCCGCGTCCCGACGACGACGACGTTCCCGTGCTGGTCGGCCAGCACCTGGGTCTCGACGTGGCGCGGCTTGTCCAGGTAGCGCTCGACGAAGCACTCGCCGCGGCCGAACGCCGCGGTGGCCTCACGGACCGCGGACTCGTACAGCTCGGCGATCTCGGAGCGCTCACGGGCGACCTTCATGCCGCGTCCGCCACCGCCGAAGGCGGCCTTGATCGCGACCGGCAGGCCGTGCTCGTCGGCGAAGGCGATGACCTCGTCCGCGTCCTTCACCGGGTCCTTGGTGCCGGGAACCAGCGGGGCGCCGGCCTTCAGGGCGATGTGACGCGCGGTCACCTTGTCGCCGAGGTCGCGGATCGACTGCGGCGACGGGCCGATCCAGGTGAGGTCGGCGTCGATCACGGCCTGGGCGAAGTCGGCGTTCTCCGACAGGAAGCCGTAGCCGGGGTGGATCGCGTCGGCACCGGCCTGCTTCGCGGCACCGATGACCTTCTCGATGTCGAGGTAGGACTCGGCGGCGGTGGAGCCACCCAGCGCGAAGGCCTCGTCGGCGAGCCGCACGAACATCGCGTCCCGGTCCGGGTCGGCGTAGACGGCGACGCTCTGAAGCCCCGCGTCCTTCGCTGCTCGGATCACGCGGACGGCGATCTCTCCCCGGTTGGCGACGAGCACTTTGCGCAGTGCGGGCACGGTCGAACTCCTCCGGTCACGGCGCCGGCCCGATGCTCCGGCGCAGGGTTAGGCGGAGTGTAAGAGCAGAGCCGCCGGAAGTTACCGGGGGGGAATGTGGCGATGGCAACGTCGTCACCCGTCCGAGGGCTCCGACCTCGCCGCGGATCGTTCCGGTCGTGACCGGCGCCACCATCGGGACAGACGGTTCCGGGGGCGCGGGGCGGTGCGGCCGTCGTAGTACAGCGCCGCCTCGCGTGCGGCCAGCTCGCGCCGCGCGCCCACGCCGAGCCGCCCGGCGGCCGCGAGCTCGCGGGCCAGGTCCCAGCCCTCCCGCTCCGGGCCGTAGGGGGCGACGCCGTCGAAGCGGGCGTCGAACCGGGCCTGCCAGTCCGCCCCGGCGTCGACGGCGAGCAGCGGCCACGCCGCGGCGACGAGCCCGGCCCGCTTGCGCAGCAGCGCCGCCCGGGTCGCGGCCAGGCGCACCGCGTCGAACCCGGCCGGGTCCGGCCCGCCCGCGACGAGTGCCGCCACCAGCTCGGACTGCCGCCGCGCGAGCCCGTCGCTCACGTCGGGTCCGTCCCGTCCGCGACGGGCGCCGTCGCCGGACCGGCCCCCCGCCGCGTACCCACCCGGCACCGCGCCGCGTGCCCGGCCGCGGCCGCGACGGCGTCCAGCTCCGCGCGCAGCACCGCGGCGGGCGGGTAGCGGCCGTCGCGTTCCAGCATCACCGGCGGCGGCACGGGCAGCTGCGCGACCGTGTGGGTCAGCAGTGCCAGCACCGCGTCCGGGACGGGGTCGGTGTGGGTGTCGTGCAGCAGCCCCGCCGCGTCGGCCGCGTGCCCGGCGACATGGCAGTAGGCCACCGCCCCGGGCGGCAGCCCGGCGAGCAGCGCGTCGAGGTCCGCCCGCGGGTCACGACCCCGGTTGCGGGCGTTGACGTAGGTGTTCGCGACGTCGAGCAGCAGCGGCGCCCCGGTCCGGTCGTGCAGCCGGTGCAGGAAGCCCGCCTCGTCGAACTCGTCGTCGGGCCAGTCGAACAGGGCCGCGATCGGCTCCAGCGCCAACGGGACGTCCAGCTCCGCGCGGGTCGCCGTCACGTTGGCGACGAGCACGTCGAGCGCCTCACGGGTGCGGGGGAGCGGGAGCAGGTGCCCCGCCTCGACCCCGCCGCCCCGGGTGAACGCGATGTGCTCGCTGACCAGCGCCGCACCCGTCGCCGCGGCGCAGGCCGCGAGGTGGGCGACCCGCCCCGGGTCGACCCCCTCGGGGGAGCCGGGCGACAGCCGCACGCCGTGCACGACGACCGGCCTGCGCAGCAGCGACGCCGGCACCGCGTCCGGACGCAGCGACTCGGCGATGACCTCGTGGAACGCGAGACCGTCGACGTCGTCGAGGACGGCGGCGATGCCGCTGCGCCAGCCGACCCCGGTCCCGCCCGGGACACCCGTCATGTCGCCACCTCCGGCGTACGAGCCGTCCCCGCAGCTTCACACCCCCCACGGTGCAGCTGCGGGGACGGCAGATCCGGTTCCCCGGCGCGGGCTCAGCCGCCGCAGCCCCCTCCGCCGCCACAGCCCCCGCCGCCTCCGCCGCAGCTGCTCCCGCCGCCGTCACCGCCGGACCAGCCGCCGACGCCACCGCCGTCGGAGGAGCCGCCCCCGGTCGCGGCGGGCGCCCCGCCGAGCGTGGCGAGCTTCTGCGCGGCGAGCTCCTCGGCGAAGGCGGGTTCGGCGGCCAGCATCGCGCCGACCCCGAACGCCCCGACCGACAGCGCGGCCGCGGCCGGCCCGACGGCCGTCCAGTCCGGGCGCATCGACGGCGACAGCGCGTCGTTCCGGGACCGGACGACGGTGAGCGCGGCGTCCCCGGCCCGGGTCCGGTCGGGCACCCGCGTCGCGAGCACCGTGGCGAACACCGCGGTGGCGGCGACGAGCGCGAACAGGAACCCGACCGGGCGCCCACCGCCCAGACCGGCGGCGATCCGTACCGCACCGGCGAGGGCGAGCACCCCGACCGGCCAGGCGGTCGCCCGGTAGCGGATCCGGTCGGCCGGGGACAGCAGCAATCCCGCGGTCTCCAGCCGCTGCGCGGCCCGGGCCAGCTCGGTGCGGACCGGCTCGTGGGTGCCCAGCATCCGGCCCGGGGTCAGACGCTGCGCGGAGCGGTGGATCGCCCGCTGCAGCGCCGACGCGCCGTACCCGGGTATCCGGCCCGCCCGCACCTGGCCCGTGGTGCGGCCGGAGGTGACCAGGCTGCCGTCGACGTGCATGGCCGACAGGGCCGCGTACACGGCCAGCTCGGGGCCGCCGTTGAGGTACGCGACGTCCTCGGGCCTGCTGTCGAGGGTGCGGGCGCCGCGCGGATCCCCCTGCGCGATCGTCCGCCGCCGGCGCAGCACGATCCCGGAGACCAGGACCAGCGCGACGACGTAGAGGACCAGGAAGGTCTGACCCGGGATGCCCCAGGTGTCCCCGGTGAGGTTCGTGCCCATCTCCACCACCCCCTGCGGTGAGCGACACTTCGTCGTGGGAAGCAGTGTGCGCCCGCTCACCCCGGCCGGGTGACCGATTTGAGGTGGACTTGAGGAAGGAGCGCGGACGACGACAGCCGGGGTCACCGACGGTGACCCCGGCTGTCGTGGGAGTGAGTGTGCGGGCTCAGGCGGTCGCGGCCCGCACCTGGTTCTTGATGCGCGCCAGCATCGCCGCGATGCCGCGCAGCCGCAGCGGGCTGACGGCCTCGGCGAGGCCGAGGTCGGTGTAGAAGTCGTCCGGCACGGCCAGCACCGTCGCGGCGGGCTGCCCGTCGAGCCCGGTCACCATGATCGAGGCGAACCCGCGGGTGGTCGGCGCCTCCTTCGGCGCGGAGAAGAACAGGTGCACCGGCCGCTCACCGCCGTCCTCCACCTCGACGGCGAGGAACAGCGGCGACTGGCACTCGTGGACCTGCTCCATCGTGTCCGCGGTGTCGGCGTAGCGCTCGGGCAGGTCCGGCAGCTCCCGGGACAGCTCCAGCAGCAGCTGGAGACGGTCCTTCGGGCCGACCGCGGAGAAGTCGTCGACCAGCTCGGCGAGATCGGGGGGCAGGGTGCCCGGGTCGGCGGAGCTCACGCGGAACCGCGCTCCTCGCCCTGCGCGATCGGCACGCGCACGGCGTTGCCCCACTCGGTCCAGCTGCCGTCGTAGTTGCGGACCCGGTCGAAGCCCAGCAGGTACGTCAGCACGAACCAGGTGTTGGCTGGAGCGCTCGCCGATCCGGCAGTAGGCGACGACGTCGTCCGAGGCCGACAGCCCCTGCTCCTGCTCGTAGATCGCGGACAGCTCGGCACGGCTCCGGAACGAGCCGTCCTCGGCGGCGGCGCGGGCCCACGGGACGCTCGCGGCGCCCGGGATGTGCCCGCCGCGGACCGCGCCCTCCTGCGGGTAGTCCGGCATGTGCAGCTTCTCGCCGGTGTACTCCTGCGGGGACCGCACGTCGACCAGCGGCCTGCCGAGGTGGGCGAGCACGTCGTCCTTGAAGGCGCGGATGCCGGAGTCGTCGCGCTCGACGACCGGGTAGTCGGCCTGGGTCGGGGTGGGGGCGTCGGTGACCATCTCGCGGCCTTCGGCGACCCACTTGGACCGGCCGCCGTCGAGCAGCCGCACGTCGGCGTGGCCGAACAGGGAGAACACCCACAGCGCGTAGGCGGCCCACCAGTTGTTCCGGTCCCCGTAGACGACGATCGTGGTGTCCCGGCCGACGCCGCGCTCGGACATGATCTCGGCGAAGCGGGTGCCGTCGACGTAGTCACGGGTGACGGGGTCGTTCAGCTCGGTGTGCCAGTCGACCTTCACCGCGCCGGGGATGTGCCCGGTCTCGTAGAGCAGCACGTCCTCGTCGGACTCCACGACGACGAGGCCGGGGTCGGTGAGGTGCTCGGCCAGCCACTCGGTGGTGACCAGGCGCTCGGGGTGCGCGTACTCGGCGAGCTTCGGGTCGGGGTCGTGTCCGACAGTCATGGCCGCAGGGTAACCGCGTACCCCGACACCCACACGGCGGTCAGGACCGTGGCGTCCACAGATCGACCACCGACACCCCGACCGCGCCCAGCAGACGGCGCAGCAGCGGCAGGCTGATCCCGATCACGTTGGACGGGTCGCCGTCGATGCCCTCGACGAACCAGCCGCCCAGCCCGTCCAGGGTGAACGCGCCCGCGACCTCCAGCGGCTCGCCGGTGGCGAGGTAGGCGTCGAGCTCGGCGTCGGTCGGCTCGGCGAAGCGCACCCCGGTCCCGGCGTGGCCCTCGGCCTCCTGCGCGACCGCGCCGCCGGCCAGGCGCAGCACGGCGTGCCCGGTCAGCAGCTCGCCGGTGCGCCCGGCCATGGCCTTCCAGCGGCGCCGCGCGGTCTCCGCGTCGTGCGGCTTGCCGACCAGCTCGCCGTCGACGAGCAGCATGGAGTCGCAGCCCACGACCACGCAGTCACCGGTCAGCCGGCCGGCGACGGCGGCCGCCTTGGCCGCGGCCAGCAGCGTCACCTTGCGCGCGGGGTCGGCGTCGGGGTGCGCGGCGAGCAGGGCGTCCTCGTCGACGTCGGAGACCTCCACGGCGGGGTCGGCCCCGGCGGCGCGCAGGACCGACAGGCGGGCGGGGGAGGCGGAGGCCAGAACCAGACGCACGACGGCAGACGCTACCGGCCCGCCACCGCGGAGCCGTGGTCCGCCGCCGGGTCGGCGGCCCGGTCCGGCCCGGCGACGCGGTGCAGGCGCAGCGCCGGGCCGCCGAGCGCGAACCCGCACCGACACCCCCCGCCACCGGCACCACCACCGACTGACCCGCCGGATCCACACCCCCTGGCCGGTCCCCACACCCGTCGCAACAGGTGTGGGGGCACGCCAGGGGGTGTGGACGCCGTGCCGCGTCCGCGCCGGCTGCTGCGGGGGACGCCGTCAGCGGCCGGCCAGGCCGTGGCGGTAGGCGTAGCCGACGGCCTGGGCGCGGTCGCGCAGCCCGGTCTTGGCGAACAGGTGGTTGACGTGGGTCTTCACCGTCGCCTCGCCGACCACGAGCCGTCGCGCGATCTCGGTGTTGGACAGCCCCTCGGCGATCAGCCCGAGCACCTCGACCTCGCGCGGGGTCAGCCCGTCCGGCGGGTCGACCGGTGCCGCCGGGGCGGTCGACGCGCGGGCGGCGACCAGCCGGGACAGCACGCCGGCGTCCACGGTGGACACGCCGTCGGCGGCCGAGCGCAGGGCCCGGCCGATGGCCTCGGCGTCGGCGTCCTTGGACAGCCAGCCCGAGGCGCCCGCGGCGATCGCGTCGACCACGGCGTCGTCGTCGACGTAGGTGGTGAGCACGACGACGGCGGTGCCGGGGTGCCCGTCGCGGACCCGGCGGGTCGCCGAGACGCCGTCGCCCGCGGGCATCCGCAGGTCGGTGAGCAGCACGTCCGGGGCCAGCTCGGCGACCCGGGCGACCGCCTCGTCGCCGCCGGACGCGGTGCCGACGACCTCGATGCCGTCGAGCAGGCCCAGGACGGTGGCGAGGCCGTCGCGCACGATCCGCTGGTCGTCGGCCAGTACCACCCGCAGGTCGCTCACGTCGTGATCCTCTCGCGGTCCGTGGAGCGGGCGGGCAGCCGGAGCCGGACCCGCCAGCCGTCGGGGGTGGGGCCGGTCTGCAGCTCGGCGCCGACGAGAGCCGCCCGCTCGGCCATCCCGGCCAGGCCGGAGCCCTCGCCGTCGCCCGGCGGCGGCGGTGCCCCGGCGACGTCGACCACCTCCAGCTCGGCGCCGTCGCCGTCGCGGCGCAGGTGCACCGTCACGGGGGCGCCGGGGGCGTGCTTGCGGGCGTTGGACAGCGCCTCCTGCGCGGTGCGCAGCACGGTCTCGCCCTCCCGCGCGCCGAGCCGCAGCCCGTCGGCCACCTCGACGGTCGCGTCCGGGTGCGCCCGGCCGAGCTCGCGCAGCTCCTCGGCGACGTCGACCGGCACCGGTCCCTCGCGCAGCGCCCGCACGGCGCGGCGGGCCTCGGTGATCCCGTCGGAGGCGAGCCGCTGGGCCCGCTCGATCTGGGCGACGGTGTCCGGCGCGGCCCCGTCGCGCAGCGCCAGCAGCCGGGCACCCTGCAGCTGGACGGCCAGCGCGGACAGCGAGTGGGCGAGCACGTCGTGCACGTCGCGGGCGACCCGGGCGCGGTCGGCGATGGCCTCGGCGCGGGCGTGCTCCTCGCGGGCCCTGGCGTCGGCGACGAGGGTCCGCTCGTGCTCCTCGACGCGGCGGGCGGAGTCGCGACGGCCGATCCCGAACAGCACCATCGCGGTCAGCGCGGCGACCACCAGCAGCGCGTCCCACAGCGAGGTGTAGGGCCCGACGACGACCGTGGTGGCCGCGATGACCGGCACGTCGACGAACAGCGCGGTCCGGTAGGGCAGCCGCAGCGCGGCCACGAACACCGCCATCATCGGGAAGGCCGCCGAGGTGGTCCAGCCGTCGGACCCGGCCAGCAGGGCGATCCCGCCCCCGGCGAGCGCGACGCTGGTCAGCACCGTCGCGACCGGCGGCATCGTCCGGTGGAGGGCGAACACCACCCACCCGGCGACGGCCGGGACGAGCCCGGCGTAGAGCCAGGTCGGGGAGACCTGCTGGGCCGGCGACCAGAACAGCAGGAACAGCACGATCGGCAGCCACAGCAGCGACACCAGCCGCCGGGGCACCCCGAGCAGCGGCGACCGGTCCGGCTCGACGCGGCGGGCCGTGCGGGCGGCGGGCGTGCTCACCGTTTCACTCTGACACAGCGGCCGGGCCGGGCGGGACGCTCAGGCCGCCGCGCGGGCACGGCGCGCCTCGTCCGGCCGGACCGGCAGCCCGGCCGCGGCCACCCGGCGTCGCAGGACCAGGCTCTGGACCAGCAGGCTGCCGCCGAAGACCAGCGCCGACGACGTCGACAGCAGCAGCCCGGCACCGACGGCCCCGCCGAGGGCCCCGGCGCCGACCCGCACACCGATGGTCAGCACCCAGGCGACCAGCAGCGCGGCCGAGCCGCTGCGGTACGCCCACCCCTCGCGGGTGCCGAGGCGGAAGGCGTAGCCGCGCACCACCCCGAGCCCGGCCGCCAGCACCAGCTCGGCGGCGAGCAGCGCCACCCCGGCCGCGGTGACCTCCGGACGGGCCTGGGCGAGGGTGAGCACCCCGATGCCGATCACGACGAACGGGAGCGTCACGTCGCGTCGCCCGCCGACGAACTGCCCGCGGAACTGCCTGTAGAGGACCAGGCCGACGATCGCGACCGTGATGACGAGTGAGGTGGCGTCCATGGGGAGAACGATCTCCCCGCGGCCCCGGCCGTCGCGTCGGCGCCGGGGTCGATCCCGGGTGGACCACCCCCTCCACCCCCGGGTGGACCGCCACCCCCGGGGCCGGACGCGACGACGCCCGGCCCCGGGCACGTGGTGTGCGGGGGACCGGGCGTCGGTCGGTGGTGCCTACGAGGTCAGCGGGGGAGGCCGGAGGCGCGCCAGGCGCCCGGGCCCGCGTGCAGCGGGGCGCGGAGCTGGGCCGCGGGGTGCGACCACAGGTCCGGCGTCCGCGGCGGGGCGGGCGGCCCACCGGCGCTCGCCGCCGCGGCGACCACGGCGGTCAGCGCGGCGAGCTCGTGGTCGTCCGGGGTGCCCCGCACGACCCGGAACAGCGCGCGGCGCTCCTCCGGGGTGGCCTCGGCGTCGCCGCTCACAGCGGGATGTTCCCGTGCTTGCGGGTCGGGCCCTGCTCCCGCTTGGTGGACAGCATCCGCAGCGCCCGGCCGACGTAGCCGCGGGTGTGCGACGGCGGCACGACCGCGTCGATGTAGCCCCGGTCGGCGGCGATGTAGGGGTTGCAGAGGGTGTCCTCGTAGTCCTGCTGCAGCTCCGCCCGCCGGGCGGCGAGCTCGTCGCCCTCCAGGCCCTTGAGCTCCTTGCGGTACAGGATCGACACCGCGCCCTGCGCGCCGGTGACCGCGATCTGCGCGGTCGGCCAGGCGATGTTGACGTCGGCGCCGAGGTGCTTGGAGCCCATGACGTCGTAGGCGCCGCCGTAGGCCTTGCGGGTGATGACGGTGACCTTCGGTACGGTCGCCTCGGCGTAGGCGTAGATCAGCTTCGCGCCGCGGCGGATGATGCCGTTCCACTCCTGCTCGGTGCCGGGCAGGAAGCCCGGGACGTCGACGAAGGTCAGCACCGGGATGTTGAACGCGTCGCAGGTCCGCACGAAGCGGGCGGCCTTCTCCGAGGCGTCGATGTCCAGGCAGCCGGCGAACTGGGTCGGCTGGTTCGCGACGATGCCGACGCTGCGGCCCTCGACGCGGGCGTAACCGATCACGATGTTCGGCGCCCAGAGCTCCTGGACCTCGAGGAAGTCCTCGTCGTCGACGACCCGGTTGATGACCTCGCGGATGTCGTAGGGGGTGTTCGCCGAGTCCGGGATCAGGGTGTCGAGCTCGCGGTCGGAGTCGATGATCCCGTCCTCGATCGACCCCTCGACGGGCTCGGTGGCCGGGAACGACGGCGCCTCGGACAGGTTGTTCGACGGCAGGAAGCTCAGCAGCTGCTTGACGTAGTCGAGCGCGTCGGCCTCGTCGCCCGCCAGGTAGTGCGCCACACCGGACTTGGTGTTGTGGGCCCGGCCGCCGCCGAGCTCCTCCATGTCGACGTCCTCGCCGGTGACGGTCTTGATGACGTCCGGGCCGGTGATGAACATGTGGCTGGTCTCGTCGACCATCACGGTGAAGTCGGTGATCGCGGGGGAGTAGACGGCGCCGCCCGCGCACGGGCCCATGATCAGCGAGATCTGCGGGATCACGCCGGAGCTCGCCACGTTACGGGTGAAGATCTCGCCGTAGAGGCCGAGGGCGACCACGCCCTCCTGGATGCGGGCGCCGCCGCCGTCGTTGATGCCGACGACCGGGCAGCCGATCTTCGCGGCCACGTCCATGACCTTGACGATCTTCTCGCCGTAGACCTCGCCGAGCGCGCCGCCGAAGACGGTCGCGTCCTGGGAGAACACGGCGACCGGGCGGCCGTCGATCGTGCCGGTGCCGGTCACGACGCCGTCGCCGAACGGGCGCTTGGCCTCCATCCCGAAGTTCGTCGACCGGTGCCGGGTCAGCGCGTCCAGCTCGACGAACGAGCCCGGGTCGAGCAGCTGGTCGATCCGCTCACGGGCGGTCTGGCGCCCCTTCGCGTGCTGCTTCTCGACCGCGGACGCCGAACCGGCGTGGACCGCGTCCTCGAATCGCTGGTAGAGATCGGCGAGCTTGCCCGCCGTGGTGTGGATGTCCGGCTCCGGGCGGGGAGAATCACCATCGTCCGGGGTCGCCATCGGCTCCGTTGCGGCGCTCATGAGGTCGGAGCTTAACCCGCAAGTAGGCCCGGCCCGGGCGTGACGTCCGACGCAGCCGACCGGGTGGCCGTCCCGGCGACACCGTTACCGATCCGTTCACCCTCCGCGGCCCCCGGCGCGTCGCGGTGCCGTTACGGTGCGCGGTGATGACGACCGGGACGAATCACGGTGACGGGACTCCGCTGGACCCGTACGCCCTGCGGACGGCCGTGCTCCGTCCCGCGGGGGGCTGGACGACGCTCGACGTCGTCGGCTCCACCGGATCCACGAACGCCGACCTGCTGGCCGAGGCCGGGCGCGGTGCCCCGGACCGCTCGGTGCTGATCGCCGAGGACCAGGTGCGCGGCCGCGGCCGCCTCGACCGTACCTGGATCTCGCGGCCCGGGGCGGCGCTGACGATGTCGGTGCTGTGGCGCCCCGAGGGCGTGCCCGCCGACCGGCTGGGCTGGCTGCCGATGCTCGCGGGCGTCGCGCTGGCCGACGCGATCACCGAGCTCGCCCCGCACGTGCCGGTCGCCCTGAAATGGCCCAACGACCTGCTCGTCGGGCCGGCGCGGGGCAAGGCCGCGGGGATCCTCGCCGAGATGACCGCGGTCTCCGGCGGCGGACCGGGGATCGTCCTGGGCATCGGGCTCAACATCTCCACCCCGGCCACCGACCTGCCGTGGGGCGCGACCTCGCTGGCCGCGCACGGGTTCGCCGCGACCCGCGCCGAGACCGCGACCGTGCTGCTGGGGCACCTGTACCGGCGCGAGGCGCAGTGGCGCGACGCCCACGGCGACGCCGACGCCTGTGGCCTGCGCCGCGACTACCGCTCGGCCTGCGCCAGCCTCGGCTCGCGGGTGCGGGTGGAGCGCCCGGCCGGGGACCACCTCGTCGGGACGGCCGAGGACGTCGACCCGCAGGGCCGGCTGCTGCTCCACCCGGACGACGGAGCCCGCGTCGCGGTGGCGGCCGGGGACATCGTCCATCTGCGCGCGGCCGACCAGTCCTGAGTCACCCGCTGCGCTGACCTGCGACGCAGCCCCCGCGCGTCGCGCGGGCGGTGGGCGCCCTGCGCCCTACCGTGGGGGCATGGCGTTCCCCGACAGCGCTCCGGACCGGGCTCCGGACCGGGCTCTGGACCGGGTTCTCGACGAGGGCGAGCACGTCGTGCTGCTCGGGCACCCGCACTGGCGGCTGGGTCTGCGCCCGGCCGCGGTGCTCGTCGCGGTGAGCGCCGTCGCCGGGTTCGGGGCGGCCGTCGTCCGTCTGCAGCCGTGGGCGCCGTGGGCCTGGCTCGTGCTCGGGGTGCTCGCCGCGCTCGTCGCGGTGCGGTTCACGCTGCTGCCGATCGCGCGCTGGCGCGCCACCCTGCTGGTCGTCACCGACCGGCGGTTCCTCGTCCGGGAGGGCCTGCTCGTCCGCGACGGCCTCGACGTGCCGATCGACCGGATCGACGCGGTCCGCGTCCGGACCGGCGCCGGGGGACGGCTGTTCGGCTGCGGCACCCTGCTGCTCGACGTCGCCGGGGAGCGGCTGCGGTTCACCGGCGTCGCGGGCGTGGAACGGGTCCAGGCCCGGCTGCACCGGGAGATCGGCCTGCTCGCCGAGCGGCGTCGCAGCAACGAGAGGGAGAGCGAGCACACGGCCCGCCGTGGTCACGCCGACGCGGCCGTGCGGGGCAGGATGGAGGCTCCCGCACCGCAGCGAGAGAGGGCGTCCCTGTGAGCAACGGTCTTCCCACGACGGTGCGCGACCCCGCGCTCCCGGAGCGCGTCGAGATCTACGAGGTCGGCCCCCGTGACGGGCTGCAGAACGAGCAGACCGTCGTCCCGGTCGCGGTGAAGGCCGAGTTCCTCGACCGGCTCGCCGACGCGGGCCTGCGCACGCTGGAGGCGACCAGCTTCGTGCACCCGACATGGGTGCCCCAGCTCGCCGACGCCGCCGACCTGCTCGCCGTGCTCGACCGTCGCGCCGGGCTCGACTACCCCGTCCTCACCCCGAACGAGCGGGGCCTGCAGCGGGCGATCGACGCCGGCTGCGACCACGTCGCGGTGTTCGCCTCGGCCACCGAGACGTTCGCGAAGCGCAACCTCAACCGCACGCTCGACGAGCAGTTCGCGATGTTCGAGCCCACCGTGACCCGCGCGGTGTCCGAGGGCCTGCGGGTGCGGGCCTACGTGTCGATGGTCTTCGGCGACCCGTGGGAGGGCGGCGTCGACCCGGACCGGGCCGCCGCCGTCGGGGCGCGGCTGATGGAGATGGGCTGCGACCAGCTCTCCCTCGGCGACACGATCGGCGTCGCCACCCCGGCGCACGTCGGCGCGGTGCTCGACGCCTGCGTCGCCCGCGGGGTCGGCGTCGAGCGGCTCGCGGTGCACTTCCACGACACCTACGGCCAGGCGCTGGCCAACACCCTGGCCGCGCTGCGGTACGGCGTGACCACCGTCGACGCCAGCGCGGGCGGCCTGGGCGGCTGCCCCTACGCCGGGTCCGCGACCGGCAACCTCGCCACCGAGGACCTGGTGTGGATGCTCGACGGGCTCGGCATCGACCACGGCGCCGACCTGCGCACGCTGGTCGACACGAGCGTGTGGATGGCCGGGCACCTGGGACGGCCGTCGCCGTCGCGGGTGGTCACGGCGCTGTCGGCCTGACCTCGAACATGCCGGTGAACCGGGACCGGTACACGAGCGCGCCGTCGCCGGTGCGGGTCAGCGTCCCGCGCAGCGTGATCAGGCCCATCGACGGGCGGCTGCGCGAGACGCGGGCCCCGAGGACCTCCGTCTCCGCGTGCAGCTCGTCGCCCGCGAACACCGGCGCCGGCCAGGCGATCTCGTCGCCGCCGGGGGAGCCGAGCGACGCCGCGCGGGACAGCACGGCGTCGACGTAGGCGCGCATCCACAGGCCCGCGGTGAACCAGCCGGACGCGGCCAGGCCGCCGAACACCCGCTCGCCCTCGGCCTCGTCCAGGTGGAACGGCTGCGGGTCGAACCGGGCCGAGAACGCGACCATCTCGTCGCGGTCGACCACGGTCGTACCGAGGTCGACGACGGTGCCCGGGGTCAGGTCGTCGAAGTACAGCTCAGCCACGCAGCACCCCCAGCACGGCGTCGTGCAGCAGCCCGTTGCTGGTCAGGCCGTGCCCACCGGACCAGGTCGGGTTCCCGGCCAGGTCGGTCAGCCGCCCGCCCGCCTCCGCGACGACGGCGGCCGGCGCGGCCAGGTCCCACGGGTTCGCGGCGGGCTCCACCGCGACGTCGACGACCCCCTCGGCGACGAGCACGTGCTGCCAGAAGTCGCCGAACGCGCGGGACTCCCAGCAGGCCTCGGTCAGCGCGATCCAGCCCTCCCGCGACGCCGGGGACGGGTCGGTGCGGAAGGTCTCGGTGTTGGTGGTCGAGACGTAGGCGTCGGCGACGTCGGCCACCCCCGACACCGCGATCCGCTTCGGCGTCCCCGACGGCAGGTCACGCGCCCAGGCCCCGGCCCCCGCCGAGCCCCACCAGCGGCGGTGCAGCGCCGGCGCGCTCACTACACCCACCGTCGGCACGCCGTCGACGACGAGCGCGATCAGCGTCGCCCACGCGGGCACCCCGCGGGAGAAGTTCTTCGTCCCGTCGATCGGGTCGATCACCCAGCCGCGGCCGTGCGCGGTGTCGGTGGACCCGCCGCGCTCCTCCCCGAGGATGGCGTCGCCGGGGCGCTCGTGGCCCAGCGCGGCGCGGACGGCGTCCTCGGCGGCGGTGTCGGCGTCGGTCACCGGGGTGCGGTCCGGCTTGCGCTCCACCCGCAGGTCGGCGGCCCGGAAACGGGGCAGCGTGATCGCGTCGGCGAGGTCCGCCAGACGTAGGGCGAGATCCAGATCACCGGGTTCGGCGGGCACGCATCGCTCGGGGTTCACGTTGGGCGAGCATGCCAGCTCGCACCGCCACCGTGCCCGGGGCCCGGAGCCCTATGCTCGGTGAGATGACCACCGTGGTTCTGGCCGAGGACGACGCGGCCATCGCCGAGCCGCTGTCGCGGGCCCTGCAGCGCGAGGGGTACGACGTCGACGTCGTCGCCGACGGCGTCGGCGCCGTCGACCGGGTCACCCGTGCGCAGGTCGACCTGCTCGTGCTCGACCTGGGGCTGCCCGGCATGGACGGCCTGGAGGTCTGCCGGCGGGTCCGCGCGACCCTGCCGGACCTGCCCGTCCTCATGCTCACCGCCCGCACCGACGAGGTCGACTTCGTCGTGGGGCTCGACGCCGGCGCCGACGACTACGTGTCCAAGCCGTTCCGGCTGGCCGAGCTGCTGGCCCGGGTGCGGGCGCTGCTGCGCCGCCGCACCCAGGACGTCGTCGAGGTGGACGGCCTGCGGATGGAGCTGTCCGGCCGCCGCGTCCTGCTCGACGGCGACGAGGTCTCCCTGGCCAACAAGGAGTTCGAGCTGCTGCGGGTGCTGATGATCCACGCCGGCCAGGTCGTGACGCGCGAGGAGATCCTGCACGCGGTCTGGGGCGACGCGGACATGAAGTCGTCGAAGACGTTGGACATGCACATGTCGTGGCTGCGCCGCAAGATCGGCGGCGAGAAGCGGATCGCCACCGTCCGCGGCGTCGGCTTCCGGTACAACTCGGACTGAGGTCGCCGTGCGCCGCCGGATCCTGATCTCCACCCTGCTGACGGTGGCGCTGACCGCGCTGTTCCTGGGCGGCCCGCTCGCGCTCGCGACCTGGCAGCTCGTCGAGGACTTCACCCGTGCCGAGCTGACCCAGCGCCTCGAGCAGGTCACCGAGACCGTCGAGGAGTACGGCACCGGGCCGCAGTCGCAACGGCTGGTGGAGGCGGCGATCCCGCCGAACTCCCGGCTGGTCGTCGTGCCGCCGGACTCGGACCCGATCGTCTACGGCGTGGACCGGGTCGACGACCCGGTCACCGAGTCGCTGCCGTTCGGGCCCGGCGGGATCATGGAGCTGTCCCAGCCGACCTCGGTGATGCGCTCCCAGCAGACCCAGGTGGTGGCCGTCGTCGTGCTGCTGGTGGGGTTCTCCGTCACCGTCGGCACCGGGGTCGCGGTGTACACCGCGCGCCGGCTGTCGGACCCGCTGCGCGACCTCGCGGCCCGCGCCGCCCGCCTCGGCGCGGGCGACTTCCGCCGGTCCCCGGCCCGCTACGACATCGCCGAGCTCGACCGCGTCTCGGAGGTCCTGGACTCCTCGGCGACGGCGCTGTCCCAGCTGCTGCACCGCGAGCGGTCACTGGTCGGGGACGTGTCCCACCAGCTGCGCAGCCGGATCACCGCGTTGCAGCTGCGTCTGGACGAGCTGGCCTGCCACCCCGATCCGGACGCCCGCCGCGAGGCGAACGCGGCGCTGGAGCAGACCGAGCGGCTCACCGCCGTCCTCGACGACCTGCTGGAGTCCGCGCGCGCCGCGCGGGCGGTCGGGGCCGAACCGGTCGACCTGGCCGAGGCCGTCGCCGACGCCGAGCGGGAGTGGCGCGGCCCGCTCACCGCGGCCGGCCGGTCGCTCAAGGTGCGGGTGCCCGAGGGGCTGCTCGCCCGGGTGACCGCGGCGCGGCTGCGGGAGGCGATCGGGGTGCTCGTCGACAACGCGCTGCAGCACGGCGACGGCCCGGTCACGATCTCCGCCCGCACCGGGGAGAACGCGCTGCTGGTGGAGGTGTCCGACACCGGGCCCGGCGTGCCGGAGGACCTGGTGCCGCACGTGTTCGACCGGGGCATCTCGGCGCAGTCCTCGACCGGGCTGGGGCTGGCGCTGGCCCGGACGCTGGTCGAGGCCGACGGCGGCAGGCTGGAGCTGTCCCGGGCCCGGCCGCCGGTGTTCCGGCTGTACCTGCCCGCGGCCCGCACCGACGACGTCGCCGCGACGGCCCCGGTGCCCGACCGCACCGGCCCGCGATAGCCGGTGGCCCTGTCGCTCAGTCCGTCGGGGCGGGGGTGACCGGCGGCGGCTGGCGTCGCACGAACTGGTCCGGCCACACGAACCGGCGGAACGCCCACCAGCGGAAGGCCATCCCGACCAGGGTGCCGACGATCTGCCCGGCCACGAAGTCCGCGGACTCCTGGGCGACCAGCGAGACGAACGGCACCTGCAGCTCGAAGACGTAGCGCGAGACCCACAGCGGCGCCGAGTACACGGCGACCCCGACCCCGCTGATCACGAAGAACAGGAGGGCCTCGTGGTGCCGCTCGCGCCCGCCGCGGGTCCGGAAGGACCACTCGCGGTTCAGCACGTAGGACACCATCGTCGCCACCAGCACCGCGATCACCTTGGCGGTCACCGGCTTGTCGGCCAGTACCGTGGCCTTCAGTACCAGGAACACCACCGTGTCGATGACCCAGGTGCTGCCACCGACCATCAGGAACTTGATCAGCTCGCGGTGTTTGATCGCCTTGTCGCGGTACGGCTGGGGGATCCTGGCGAGCGTCGCCTCCACCACCGTCACGGGATCGATCGTGCCAGATTAGGCTCCCGGTCTCGTGGAGAGGGTTGACGCGCACAGGGCCGCCTTGCCCGTCGTCGGCATGGTCGGCGGCGGCCAGCTGGCCCGGATGACCGCCCAGGCCGCCGTCGCGCTGGGTCAGACCCTGCGGGTGCTGGCCGCGTCGCCGGACGACCCGGCGGCCCGGGTGACGCCGGACGTCGTCATCGGCGATCCCGACGACGCCGCCGCGCTGCGGGAGCTTGCGACGGGCTGCTCGGCCGTCACGTTCGACCACGAGGGCGTCCCGCAGGAGGTGCTGGTCCCGCTCGCCGAGGCCGGGCTGCCGCTGCGGCCGCCGCCCTCGGCGCTCGTGCACGCGCAGGACAAGCTGGTGATGCGGCGACGGCTGTCGGAGATGGGCCTGCCGGTGCCCGCGTTCGCCGAGGTGTCCGCGCCCGGCGACGTCGCCGCCTTCGGGGCCGGGCACGGCTGGCCGGTCGTGCTCAAGGCCACCCGCGGCGGCTACGACGGCCGCGGCGTCTGGTTCCTGCGCGCCGGCGGCGACGACACCGACCGGCTGGTCGCCGACCTGCTCGACGCCGGCACCCCGCTGCTCGTCGAGTCCGCGGTCCCGATGACCCGCGAGCTGGCCGCGAGCGTCGCCCGCTCACCGTTCGGCCAGGTCGCCGCGTGGCCGGTCGTCGAGACCCTGCAGGTCGACGGCCAGTGCGCCCGGGTCACCTCGCCCGCGCCCGGGCTCGACCCGGACCACGCCGCCCGGATCCAGGAGCTGGCGCTGCGGATCGCGGCCGAGCTCGGCGTCGTCGGGCTGATGACGGTCGAGCTGTTCGAGACCGCGCCCGGCGAGGTCGTCGTGAACGAGCTGGCGATGCGTCCGCACAACTCCGGGCACTGGACGATCGAGGGCTCGGTCACCTCGCAGTTCGAGCAGCACCTGCGCGCGGTGCTGGACTACCCGCTCGGCTCCACCGCCCCGGTCGCCCCGGTCGCGGTGATGGCGAACGTGCTCGGTGCGGCGCAGGAGCCCGCGATGGGCATGGACGAGCGGCTGCACCACTGTTTCGCGCGCTTCCCCGAGGCGAAGGTGCACCTCTACGCCAAGGACGGCCGTCCGGCCCGCAAGATCGGTCATGTGACCGTCCTCGGCCGCGACGAGGCCGACGTGCGCACCCGCGCGGAGCTCGCCGCGGGCTGGCTGGCCACCGCGGCCTGGGCGGACGGCTGGTCCGCCCACACCGGCGATCCCCGCTCCCCGCACTCCCCGGAAGGACCTCGATGACGCAGACCGGCTCCCCGCGCGTGGGCGTGATCATGGGCAGCGACTCCGACTGGCCGGTGATGGGCGCCGCGGGCGCCGCGCTCGACGAGTTCGGCGTGCCGTGGGAGGTGGGCGTCTACTCCGCCCACCGCACCCCGCAGCGGATGCTCGACTACGCCGCCTCGGCCGCCGACCGCGGCCTGCAGGCGATCGTCGCCGGGGCCGGTGGCGCCGCGCACCTGCCCGGCATGGTCGCCGCCGCGACGCCGCTGCCGGTCATCGGCGTGCCCGTGCCGCTGAAGTACCTCGACGGCCTGGACTCGCTGCTGTCGATCGTGCAGATGCCCGCCGGCGTGCCGGTGGCGACCGTCGCGGTCGGCAACGCCCGCAACGCCGGACTGCTCGCGGTGCGCATCCTCGGCGCCGGCGACGAGCGGCTCCGGCAGGCCATGGTGGAGTTCCAGGCCGACCTCGAGCGCAGTGTCCTGGACAAGGACGCGGCGCTGCGCGTGGCCGCCCGCGAGGGCTGAGGACCGGGCCGCGATTTCCGGTGGCGCGCCGCTCGATCCCGTGCGTACGGTGTCGGTACACGGGAGAGGAGGTGGTCCAGCAGATGAGCTACAGCAGGACACGTGAGGTGGCCGTCAGCTAGCACCACGTTCTGCTCCGACCGGGAGAACCGGTCGGAGAGGCGGTCGTGGAAGCCGGTGTGGTGCCGGCGAGTTCCCGACGGTCACCCGTGATCCCCGGGTCCGAACTCTGTCCGGTTCGGTGACGCACCCCGGTGCGGCCCGGGGATCACGCATGTCCGGGGCCGGGCGCTCCCGGGGGTGCACCCCTGGTCCCCCGACCGGTTCTCCCCACCCGGGTTCGGGGGACGGCCCCGATGAGATCCCGCACGGACCCCGGGACGCTCGGTGACACGGCACACACCGTGTCGGCAGAGGGGGATCCGTGAGACACGCCATCGAGCCGCCATCGACGTCCTGGCACCGGCCACTGCTCGTCATGTCCGTTCTGATGACGGTGCTCGTCGCCGTCGCCGCGGTCGGCCTCGTCGTCGACGACCGCACCCTGCTCGCCGAGTCGGTGTGGGCGAAGCCGTTCAAGTTCGGCGTCTCGTTCGCGATCCACGGCCTGACGCTCGCCGCGCTCCTCCCGATGCTGACCCGGGCCCGCCGCACGATGTGGTGGCTCGGTACGGCGTTCGCCGCCACCGGCGTCGTCGACGTCGGGTTCATCGCCCTGGCGGCGGCCCGGGGCACCTACAGCCACTTCAACCAGGACACCGACCCGGTCAACGCGATCGGCCAGCAGATCTTCTCCAGCGGAGTGGTCGGGCTGTTCGGGGTCAGCCTGGTGATCGCGGTGATGCTGCTGTTCCAGCGGGTCGGGGACGTCGCGCTGACCCGGGCACTGCGGGCCGGGTTGCTGCTGGCGGCGGCCGGGATGGTGGTCGCGTTCGGGATCGCCGGCTCCGGGGCTGCCCGGACCGTGCCCGACGCGTACGGCCGCCCGGTCACCCTGGCGGGCGCGCACGGGGTGGGGACGCCCGACGGCGGTGGCATGCCCCTGACGAACTGGAGCGTCACCGGGGGAGACCTGCGGGTGCCGCACTTCGTCGGCCTGCACGCGACCCAGGTGCTGGTGCTGGTCGCGGTGACGCTCGGGTTCGTCGCGGCCCGCGTCGTCCGGCTGCGGGACGCCCGGGTGCGGGCGCGGCTCACGGGGGTGGCCGTGCTCGGGGTGACCGGCGTCTTCGCGATCACGACGTGGCAGGCGTTGCGGGGGCAGTCGCTGATCCACCCGGACGGGCCCACGTGGGCCGCGCTCGGGCTGCTGGCCGCGACGACCGGCTTGCTCACCTCCGTCGTCGTCGCGGACGCCCGGCGGCGGGCCGCACCGCCGGAGCCAGCCGTGGTCGGACGCCCGCCGTCCCCGGCGCGGTGAGGTCGGGTTCCGGTCGGGATCTCCCGCGTCGAACCTGCCCGACGCGCCTCAGCCGGTCCTGCGCGAGGTCTCCCGCTCCAGGGACCGGGCCGCGCGCTCCAGGCGCCGGGTCACGTCCTCCAGGTCGGGCGCCGCGGCCGGCTCGCCCGCGTCCTCCAGCGGCAGCATCGGCGCGACCCGACGGAAGTGGTCGACGGCGCCGGGCAGGTCGTCGTCGTGCGCGCCGTCGACCAGCCAGCGGCGCAGCGCCTGGTTGTGCGCGGCGACCAGCGCCGCCGCCGTCACCGCCGCGCACAGCTCGCCGTCGGGGCGGCCGCCGAGCCGGGCCGTGAGCTCGCGGGTGAACAGCCGCCGGTAGTGGTGTACCGACGCGGCCTCGCGGTCGCGCAGCGCGGGCACCGAACCGACCAGCGCGAAGCGCAGCCGGGCGACCTCGGGGTCCTCGGTGTAGAGCTCGAACACCGTCTCCGCGGCACGCAGTGCCAGTGACGGCAGCGGCTCGTCGGGGTGCGCACCGGCGAACACCTCGCCGATCCGGGCTAGCCCGCGCTCGTGGTCGGGGGACAGCGCGTCCTCCTTGCCGCGGAAGTAGCGGAAGAAGGTCCGGCGGCCGACGCCCGCGGCGGCGGCGATGTCGTCGACGGTGGTGTCGTCGTAGCCGCGTTCGGTGAACAGTTGCGCGGCCGCCGCGACCAGCTCCCGCCGCACCTCGGCCCGCCCCTCGGGGGAACGCCCGCGCCGCGTGCTGGTCGTCATGGCACGGAGGGTAGCAAGTCCCGTGACATGTGGCACGGAGTGCCGTTAGCATGGTCCGCATGAACAGCGAGTTCGACAGCTACCGGCTCAGTGACGAGCACAGGGCCCTCCGCGAGGCGGTCCGGGACCTGGCGGAGAAGGAGATCGCCCCGCACGCGGCCGACGTCGACGAGGAGGGCCGGTACCCCGTCGAGGCGCGCGACGCGCTGGTCAAGGCCGGTTTCCAGGCTGTGATCATCCCCGAGGAGTACGGCGGTCAGGGCGCCGACGAGCTGGCCGGCTGCATCGTGATCGAGGAGGTCGCGCGGGTCTGCGCGTCGTCGTCGCTGATCCCCGGGGTGAACGGCCTCGGGCTCACCCCGATCCTGCTGTCCGCTTCGGACGAGCTGAAGAAGCAGGTCCTGCCGTCGGTCGCCGCGGGCGAGGCGATGGTCAGCTACGCGCTGTCCGAGCGCGAGGCGGGCTCCGACGCCGCGTCGATGAAGACCCGCGCCCGCCGCGACGGCGACGAGTGGGTCCTCAACGGCACCAAGTGCTGGATCACCAACGCCGGCGAGTCGACCTGGTACACGGTCATGGCCGTCACCGACCCGGAGAAGAAGGCCAACGGGATCTCGGCGTTCGTCGTGCACTCCGACGACCCGGGCTTCGTCGTCGGCACCAAGGAGCGCAAGCTCGGCATCCACGGCTCGCCCACCCGCGAGATCCACTTCGAGGACGCCCGCATCCCGGCCGACCGGATCATCGGCGCCGAGGGCACCGGCTTCAAGACCGCGCTGCGCACCCTGGACCACACGCGTCCGACCATCGGCTCGCAGGCCGTCGGCATCGCCCAGGGCGCGCTCGACGTCGCGACGCAGTACCTGAAGGAGCGCAAGCAGTTCGGCAGGCACCTGGCGGAGTTCCAGGGCCTGCAGTTCATGCTCGCCGACATGGCGATGAAGGTCGAGGCCGCCCGCCAGCTCTGCTACGTCGCCGCCTCGCGCGCCGAGCGCAACGAGCCCGACCTCGGCTTCATCTCCTCGGCTGCCAAGTGCTTCGCCTCCGACACCGCGATGCAGGTGACCACCGACGCCGTCCAGCTGCTCGGCGGCGCGGGCTACACCCGTGACTTCCCGGCCGAGCGCATGATGCGCGACGCGAAGATCACCCAGATCTACGAGGGCACCAACCAGATCCAGCGGATGGTGATGGCGCGCAGCCTGCTGAAGTGACACCCTGACGCCCCATGGACGGGGCCGTCGTGGACCGCGCACTGCTCGACCGGCTGCTCGACACCGACCCGGCGTTGCGCTGGCAGGTCGAGCGCGACCTGGCGGGTGCGCCTCCCGAGGTGTGGGAGGCCACCCGCGCGCGGGTCGCGACCGAGGGGATGGGCGCCCGGTTGCTCGCCCGCCAGGACTCCGACGGCACCTGGGCGGGCGGTGCGTACTTCCCGGCCGCACCGTCCACGGTGGAGGGGCAGCCGTGGACGGCGACGATCTGGTCGCTGAACGCGCTGCGCGAGTGGGGCCTGGGCCCGGCGGCCCTGGCGGGCACCGCGGAGAAGCTCGAGTCGTGCCGCTGGGAGTACGACGACCTGCCCTACTGGGGCGGTGAGGTCGACGCCTGCATCAACGCGTTCACCGTCGCGAACGGACTGTGGCTCGGCCGTGACATGGACGCCCTCGCCGCCTGGTTCGCCGAGCACCGGCTCGCCGACGGCGGCTGGAACTGCTTCTGGGTGGACGGCGCGCAGCGGTCGTCGTTCCACTCCACGCTGAACGCGCTGTACGGGCTGCTCGCCCACGAGCGGGCCACCGGCGGGACCGCCGCGACGCGGGCGGCCCGCCGGTCGGGTGAGGAGTACCTGCTGACCCGCGGGCTGCTGTACCGGCTCTCGACCGGCGAGCCGGTACTGCTCGAACGGGACCCGGCCGAGCTCGCGTACCCGTTGCGCTGGCGGCACGACGTGCTGCGCGGCACGGAGTACTTCCGCCTCGCCGCCGCGCTCGACGGGGTCCCGCCCGACCCGCGGCTCGCCGACGCCGTCGCGGTGCTGCGCGCGTCGCGGCGGCCGGACGGGCACTGGGCCCAGGGCGTCCGCGACCCGGGTGAGATGTGGTTCGAGGTGGACGTGCCGCCGGGGGAGCCGTCGCCGTGGCTGACCCTCTACGCCACCCGGGTGCTCGCCTGGTGGGACGCGGCGGCCTGACGATCGGTACCTGAGCGCGGTCCGGGGCCGGGCGCGCAGCGCTGAGGTACTGATGATCATGGACCCGGCGGGGTGCGGATGACGAGCACGGCCGCGGCCGGTTCCCCGGCGAGGGCGGTGTAGGTGTGCTCGCCGTCCGCGGGCCAGCGGGTGGCCTCGCCGGTGCCGAGGTCGGCCTCGCGCCCGCTGCGTCCGGCCCGGACGGCACCCCGGGTGACGAGCAGGTGCTCCACCACCCCCGGACCGTGCCCGGGGGACACGTGCACCGCCTCCGGGACGAGGGTCAGGGCGTACACCTCGACGGTGCCGTGGTCGTCGGTGGCCGTCTCCAGCAGGCGCGCGGTGATGCCGGGGCCGGCGACCTCGGCCCCGGGGTGCTCGGCGAGCAGTCGCGACAGCGGTACGCCCAGGGCGTCCGCGAGCGCGTAGAGGGTGGAGAGGGTGGGGTTGCGGCTGCCGTTCTCGATCTCCGACAGCGAGCCCTTGCCGATCCCCGCCCGCTCCGCGAGGGCTCCGAGGGAGAGACCGTGTGCGGTCCGGGCCGTCCGCAGCCGTGCGCCGACGGCCGTGCGCAGCGCCCCGTCGTCCACCGGGCGACTGTAGCCGGGGGCAGGACGGCCGGCGGGCCCCGAGCCCGCGCCACCCGGCCGGAGGTCCCCCGGGGCTCCCCGTGTCCCGGCTGCAGAACCTCCTGACTACGCCCGGGGAGAGTTCTGTTTACAGAACGAGAAGGTTAGGGTGGGGCCGTGGATCGTTCCTGGGCGCAACCGGTGTCGGTCGGTGTCGTCTCCGCGGTGATCGGGGTGACCAGCTCGTTCGCCGTCGTCCTCGCCGGGCTGACGGCGGTCGGTGCCGACCCGGCGCAGGCCGCGTCCGGGCTGGTGGTGCTCACCGCCCTGATGGGGGTGGCGACGATCTGGCTGTCCCGCCGGTTCCGCCGCCCGCTGATGGTCGCCTGGTCCACGCCCGGCGCCGCGCTGCTGGCGTCCACCGGGGCCGTCGCGGGCGGGTGGCCCGCCGTGGTCGGCGCGTTCGTCGTCAGCGGTCTGCTGATCGTCGCGACCGGGCTCGTGCGCCCGCTCGGGCGGCTCGTCGGCGCGATCCCGGCGCCGATCGCGCAGGCGATGCTGGCCGGGGTGCTGCTGCCGTTGTGCCTGGCGCCGGTCCGGGCGCTGGTCGAGCGGCCGCTGCTGGTGGCACCGATCGTGGTGCTGTGGGTCGCCCTGTCGCGCCTCGCGCCGCGCTGGGCGTCCCCGGCCGCGTTCGGGCTGGCGCTGGTGATCGTCGTCGCCCTCGCCGACGGCTGGTCGTGGCTGCGCCCGCCGGAGATCACCCTCACCGTCCCGGCCTTCTCGGTCGCGGCCCTCGTGGGGGTCGCGCTGCCGCTCTGGGTGGTCACGATGGCCTCGCAGAACGTGCCCGGCGTCGCGGTGCTCGCCGCGGCGGGCTACCCCGTCCCCTGGCGCCACGCGATGGTGCTCACCGGCGCCGGGACGGTCCTCGGGGCCCCGGCCGGTGCGCACGCGATCAACCTGGCCGCGATCACCGCGGCGCTGCCCGCCTCGCCCGAGTCCCACCCGGACCCGGCGCGACGCTGGGTCGCCTGCCAGGCCAACGGCGTCGCCTGCCTGCTGCTGGCCCCGCTCGCGACGACGATGGCCGCCCTGGTCGCGGCCGCGCCGCCCGGGGTCGTGGAGTCCGTCGCGGGGCTCGCCCTGCTCGGGACGTTCGGTGCCGCGCTCGCCGGGGCGCTCGCCGTCGCCGACCCGACGCCGGATCCGGCCGTCGCGCGGGTGCCCGCGGCCGCCGCGTTCCTGGTCTCGGCGGCCGGGGTTACGATCGCCGGGATCGGCGGGGCGTTCTGGGGGCTGCTCGCCGGGGTGGCGCTGCACCTGGTGCTGCGGCGGCGCCCGGCCGCCGCGTGACGCCGCGCCGTGGCCGCCGCATCACCGCAGGACCCGGCGGTGTCAGCGGCGGAAGCCCTCCACCCGCACCTCGTCGGTCGGGGCGAACCGCCCCGCGGCCGCGTCGATGAGCGCGATCGTCCGCGCCGACTGCGCGCAGCCGAACCCGTACTTCGCCCGCACCCGCGCGTCGGCGATCTCCATGCAGGTGCGGCTGCGCGTGACGAACTCGGCCACCGGGTAGGTCGTGCCGGTGTCCAGGTGCTCGGTCACCACCAGCGACGGCGAGTAGTAGCTGACCTCGGTGCCGTCCGGCCAGCGGACGTCGAACATCATCTCGGGCACGGTCGTGCACGGTAGGCGGCCCGGATTGCCGCCGTGTTGCGCGCGGCGTCTACAGGATGAAGCCGAACAGCGGGCTGTCCGGCGGGATCGGCTCGATGTGCGGGGGAGCCTCCTGCATCCGCTTGAGCAGCGCGGGCAGGTCGTCCGGCGAACCCAGCTCGATGCCGACCAGGGCCGGGCCGGTCTCCCGGTTGGAGCGCTTGGTGTACTCGAACAGGGTGATGTCGTCGTCCGGGCCGAGGACGTCGTCGAGGAACCGGCGCAGCGCGCCCGGCTCCTGCGGGAACTCGACGAGGAAGTAGTGCTTGCGGCCCTCGAAGACCAGGGCGCGCTCGACGATGTCGGCGTAGCGGGAGACGTCGTTGTTGCCGCCCGAGAGCAGGCAGACCGTCGTCGCGTCGCGGGGGATGTCGAGCCGGTCCAGCGCCGCGGGGGACAGCGCGCCCGCGGGCTCGGCGATGATCCCGTCGGACTGGTAGAGCGCGAGCATCTCGACGCAGATCCGGCCCTCGGGCACCGCGAGCAGCTCCACGCCCGCGTCGCGCACCACGTCGAAGGTGGCCGCGCCGACCTTGCGCACGGCGGCGCCGTCGACGAACGGGTCCAGCGCCCCCAGGTCGACCGGCTCGCCCGCGGCGACCGCGGCCGCCATGCTCGCCGCCCCGGCGGGCTCGACGCCCACGATCCGGGTCGACGGCGCGTGCTCGCGCAGGTAGGTGATGGCCCCGGCGAGCAGTCCGCCGCCACCGACCGGCACGACCAGCACGTCCGGCGGGTCGGCCAGCTGGGAGAGGATCTCGCGGGCGATCGTGCCCTGGCCCGCGACGGTGCGCGGGTCGTCGAAGGCGGGCACCTGGGTGGCACCGGTGGACGCGGCGTCGGCACGGGCGGCCGCGGCGGCCTCGTCGTAGGTGTTGCCGACCACCCGCACCTCGACGGCGTCACGGCCCAGCCGCGCGACCCGGTCCCGCTTCTGGCGCGGAGTCGTGCCGGGCAGGTAGACCCGCCCGGTCACGCCGAGGCGCTGGCAGGCGAACGCGACGCCCTGGGCGTGGTTGCCGGCGCTGGCGCAGACGACGCCGGCGAGACGGTCGGCCTCGGGCAGCTGCGCGATGAGGTTGTAGGCGCCGCGGATCTTGTACGAACGGACCGGCTGCAGGTCCTCGCGCTTGACCCAGACCTCGCCGCCGAGCGCGTCGGACAGGCGGGGGTTGAGCTGCAGCGGGGTCGGGCCGATGACGGCGCGGAGCCGGGCCGCCGCGTCGTCGACGTCCCGGGCGCTCACAGAGGGGGTCACGGTCGACCAGGGTGTCATGACCCCCGGCCGGGGCCGCCGCTCACCCCAGGCGCAGGGTGACCCGCTCGGACTCCGCGCGGCGGTCGAGGACCGCCGGGTCCCCGGCGGCGTTCACGGTCTGGACCAGCGAGGCCCCCGCCGCGAGGACGGCGAGCAGCCCGTCGCGCAGGCCGTCCGCGCTGTCCCAGCCGGTGCTCGACAGCACCCGGGCGCCCGCGGTGATGCCGAGTGCGTCCGCACGCTCCCGGGCCGCGGCCAGGACCTGCTCGCCGCTCGCGCCGTCCCAGGCCGGGGCCGCGCCGTCCACCGGGTCCCACGGGACGAACTCGTCGCCGTGCACCCGCACCTCGGTCGCGAAGTCGACGGTGCCGCCGGGGAGGTCGCCCAGGCCGCGGCCGAAGAAGTCCAGCGAGAACGCGACGACCGTGCCCGCCCCGGCCGCGAGCGCCACGTCGAGCCGCGCCGCGTCGGCGAGCACGACGTCCGCGCCCGCCGGGTCGCCGACGAGCTCCGCGCCGCAGGACCACACGGCCAGCAGCGCGGCGACGGTCTGCCAGTGCGCGGGCAGCAGCGCCGCGACCCGGGCGCCCGGCTCGACGTCGACCTCGTCGCGCAGCAGATTCGCCGCCTTGGCGGTCCAGTTCGCGGTGGTCGTGCCGGACAGCTCGGTCCGCTCGCCGGTCGCGTCGTCGTAGTGGGTGACCAGCGGTCGCGGGGCGGCGGCGCCGAGTGCCGGGCCGAGCAGCGCGTCGGTGAGGAACAGGCCGGAGCCGAAGACGGTGTCCATCACGCCGGAACGCTACGTCAGTCGATGCAGGGGACCCCGCCCGCGGTGATCGGCGGGGTCGAGGGAGCCGGGGCCGCGGCGGGCGCGGCCGCCGCGGAGGTCGACCGGCCGCCGTTCGCGCGGTCGGTGCCGAGCAGCACCTGGACCCGGCCCTGGGCGACGGCGTCGGACTGCTCGACGCCGATGCCGCCCAGCGCCTCGGCGACCCGGCGGGCGGCGGCGTCGCCGTCGGCCTGGCTGTAGCGGACCACCGAGGTGGTGCGGTCCGGGGCGTTGCCGACCTCGCCGGGGGTGAACCCGTTGCGGCCCAGGGTGTCGGCGACCTGTGCGGCCAGCCCGGTCACCCCGGACCCGTTCGCCACGTCGGCCACGACCGGCGCCGCCGCCTCCGTGGAGGTCGCGGCCGCCTCCTCGGGCTCGGGGTCGGTGTGGTGGGCGACGAAGTCGCGGACCTCGGCGGGGTCGACGAGCAGCACGTCCTTGCTCCGGGTGGTCTCCGGACCGCCGGTGGGGATGGTCAGGAAGTCCATCCTCCCGGCCGCGATCGACGACGCCTCGCGGGCGAAGCCGAGCAGGTCCCAGCCGCTGTCGATGACGACCGACTGCTGGACCACCTCGATGAGCGCGCCGAGCTTGGTCGGGTCGGTGAGCGTGCCCGAGGACAGGACCTTGTTGGCGACCGCGGCGAGGAACACCTGCTGACGGTTGATCCGCGACAGGTCCCCGCCGGCGAGCCCGTGCCGCTGCCGGACGAACGCGAGCGCGTCGGCACCGGAGATCGTCTGCGGGCCCGCGGGGAAGTCGGCGCCGGAGAACTCGTCCCTGGCCGGGGCCTTGAGACAGACGTCGACGCCGCCGACGGCGTTGGTGAGGTTGTAGAAGCCGAGCAGGTTGACCTCGGCGAAGTGGTCGATGGCCAGCCCGGTGAGGTCCTGCACGGTGTCGATCAGGGCCTGCCGGCCGGCCTGCGACGAGTCCCGGTCGATCTGCCGGGGGTCGCGCACACCCTCGGCGACCAACCGGGACGCGGTCTGCGCCTTCGTCTGCGGGTAGGCGGCGTTGATCTTGTTGCGGCCGATCCCGGGGATCGACACCTCGGAGTCGCGCGGGATGGAGAACGCGGTCGCGCTGCCGCCGTCGGCGGGCAGGTGCACGACGATGATCGTGTCGGAGTTGAGGACGCCGGACTCGGCGCCGCTGCGCAGCTGGGCCAGGACGTCGGCCGGCAGCGGGTTGCCCTGCGCGTCGGTACGGCTGTCCACGCCGACCAGCAGGATGTTCTGCTCGCCGCCCGCGGAGCCGCCGAACAGCAGGTTCGTCGTGGTGATGCCGCCGGTGACGTCGCGGTAGAGCGTCCACACGGCGCCGGTGAGCAGCACCGTCAGCGCCGACAGCACGGCGACGGCGAGCCGCAACCGGGCCAGCAGCCCGCGGCCCCGGGGCGGTCGTCCGCCGGTGCGCCCGCCCCGCGCCGGGTACGGGGGGTGCTCGTCGGGGCCGGTCGCGGTCCCCGCCCGGCTCCAGCCGGCGGAGCCCGCGGGGCGGCCGCGCGCGGCGCCGGTGTCCGGGCGGACCCGGGGCGAGCGCCACCGGTCGTCGGGGGCGGCGGGGCGGCCGGACCGTCGCGCGGCGGCGCGCTCGGCGGCCGACGGGCGGGAGCGGTCCCGGTAGCCCTCGCCCATGCTCGCTCCCCTCGGGGTCCGTCTCGTCCGCGCCGCCGCGTCTCACCCGGACGGGGGAGTCCGGTGAACCGGAGCGCGGCCCGTGCGTCTCTGGGACCGGACACCCCGGTCGGGGACCAGGGTGCAGCATCCGGGCCCGCGCCGTGGGTCGTACGGGCCTGCGTGTCGGGTTGCTCGCCCGGTCGTCGTAGGGGGTCCGGACTTGAGGGTGACGCACGGGTACGACGTGTCGTCGCTGCTCGGGGGCGGTCCGAATGTTGGAGTGAGAGTATCGCAATCATGGTCGCGGTGACGGAGTGTGATCTTCACGGGCGCGAACGGGCGGTGCCGGACGGAGCCGCCGGGCGCGGGCGTGCCCGTGCTGACTAGGTTGCGGGACATGCGCGGGGTGGACGAAAAGGACGGGGAGGCCACGTGACCGACGACGCACGGTCCTACGGCGACGGGGTCGCCGTCGTCACGGTGACCTACTCGCCGGGCGCGCTGCTGGACACCTTCCTCGACTCGCTGCGGGGCGCGACGGCCCGCACGGACGTGCCGGTCGTCCTGGCCGACAACGGATCCGTCGACGGCGTCCCCGAGCGCGCGGCCCGCGAGCGCGACCACGTGACGTTCCTGCCGATCGGCGAGAACGTCGGCTACGGCGCCGCCGCCAACCGTGGCGTGGCCTCGCTGCCCGACGGATACGGCTGGGTCGTCGTCGCCAACCCGGACCTGGAGTGGGGCGCCGGGTCGCTGGACACCCTGCTCGACGCCGGCCGTCGCCACCCCCGGGCCGGGTCGCTCGGCCCGCTGATCCGCGAACCGTCCGGCGAGGTCTACCCCTCGGCGCGCGAGGTGCCGTCGCTGACGGCCGGGGCGGCGCACGCCGTGCTGGCCCCGGTCTGGCCGGGCAATCCCTGGACGGCGGCCTACCGGCGCAGCCGGGAGGACCTGACGGAACGCGCGGCCGGCTGGCTGTCCGGGTCGTGCCTGCTCCTGCGGCGCACCGCGTTCGACTCCGTCGACGGTTTCGACCCGCGCTACTTCATGTACTTCGAGGACGTCGACCTGGGGATGCGGCTCGGTCTCGCCGGATGGCGAAACGTGTACGTCCCCGGCGCCGATGTCGTCCACGTGGGCGGAGCGTCCACGGGCAAGCCGGAGGTGTCGGCACGGATGCTCGCCGAGCACCACCGCAGCGCCTACCGCTACCTGGCCGACCGCCACCGCGGTCCGGTGCACGCGCCGCTGCGTGCGGCCCTGCGCGCCGGCCTGGCCGTGCGCTCGGGTCTGCTGCGGCGGACCGGCTGAGCGCGAACGAGAAGAAAGAACCTGAGGGGGAACCTGCGTTGCAGGACGTCGAGGCGGTCGTGCTGGTCGGGGGCAAGGGCACCCGGCTGCGGCCACTGACCCTGTCGGCGCCCAAGCCGATGCTGCCGACGGCGGGGGTGCCGTTCCTGGCGCATCTGCTGTCGCGGATCCGCGAGGCGGGCATCCGGCGGGCGGTGCTGGGGACGAGCTACCTGGCCGAGACCTTCGAGGAGCACTTCGGCGACGGCTCGTCGCTGGGGCTGGACCTCACCTACGTCACCGAGACCGAGCCGCTGGGCACCGGCGGGGGCATCCGCAACGTGGCCGGCAAGCTCTCCGCCGAGCACGTCATGATCTTCAACGGCGACGTGCTGGCGGGCACCGACCTGACCGCCGTCGCCGACACCCACCGCAGCACCGGTGCCGACGTCACGCTGCACCTGGTGCGGGTGCAGAACCCGCGGGCCTTCGGCTGCGTCCCCACCGATCCGACCGGCCGGGTGCTGGAGTTCCTCGAGAAGACCGAGGACCCGCCGACCGACCAGATCAACGCCGGGTGCTACGTCTTCCGCCGCGAGGTCATCGACACCATCCCCGAGGGCAGGCCGGTGTCGGTGGAGCGTGAGACGTTCCCCGACCTGCTCGCCTCCGGGGCGCACGTGCAGGGCCACGTCGACGTCGCCTACTGGCGCGACATGGGAACCCCCGGCGACCTGGTGCACGGCTCGGCGGACCTGGTCCGCGGGGTCGCGCCCTCGGCGGCGCTGCCCGGGCCGACCGGCGAGTCGATGGTGCTGGAGGGGGCCGAGGTGGCCTCCGACGCGTTCGTGTTCGGCGGGACGACCGTCGGCCGTGGCGCCCGGATCGGCTCCGGCGCCCGGGTCGAGGGCTCCATGCTGTTCGACGGCGCGATGGTGCAGGCGGGCGCGGTCGTGGAGAACTCGGTGATCGGGGTCGGTGCGGTCGTCGAGGAGGGCGCGAGCGTCCGCGACACCGTGGTCGGCGACCGGGCCGTGATCGGCGCGCACTGCGAGCTGCGGCACAACATGCGGGTGTGGCCGGACGTCACGCTGCCGCCCCACGGGGTCCGGTTCTCGCCCGACGTGTGACCATCGGGGGCGTGGACACGGCCGCCGTGGTGGTGGACCGGGAATGGCGGCCGCCGTTCCCGCTCGACCTGTACGGCGTCCTCGCCCCGCTGCGCCGCGGCCGCGGCGACCCCACCTGGCGCACCGCCGTCGACGGTGCCGTGATCTGGCGGGTCTCGACGACGCCGGCCGGCCCCGCCACCGTCGCGATCCGCCGCCGCGCCGACGGCGGCCCGCACGGCACCGTGCGCGCGACCGGCTGGGGGCCGGGCGCGGCCTGGGAGGTCGACCGGCTGCCGTCGTTGCTGGGGGCCGACGACGACCCGTCGGCGTTCGTGGCACACCACCCGCTCGTCGCCGACGCGCACCGGCGCCGTCCCGGGCTGCGGCTGGGCTCCACCGGCCGGGTGTGGGACGCGCTGCTGCCCGCGGTGCTGGAGCAGAAGGTCACCGGCACCGAGGCGCACCGCTCGTTCCGCGAGCTCGCGTGGCGGTTCGGGTCGCCCGCACCGGGCCCGGCCGGGGTGGTGCCCGCCGGCATGCGGGTGCCGCCGACACCCGGGCAGATCCGCGCGGTGCCGGAGTGGGAGTGGCACCGGGCCGGCGTCGACCACGCCCGGCGGACGGCGATCCTGCACGCCGCCGTCGTCGCCCACCGGCTGGAACGGGCCGCCGAGCTGGGCGGGGAGCAGGGCCGGGTGCTGCTGCGCCGGGTCCGCGGCATCGGGGTGTGGACGGCCGCGGAGATCGCCCAGCGCGCCTGGGGCGACCCGGACGCGGTCAGCTTCGGCGACTTCCACGTGCCCAACACCGTCGGCTGGGCGCTGCTCGGGCACGACCTCGACGACGCGGGGATGCTCGAGGTGCTCGCTCCCTACGTGCCGCAGCGCCAGCGCGCGGTCCGCTACATCGAGGCGTCCGGGTTCCGCCGTCCCCGGTTCGGGCCCCGGTTCTCCCCGCGCGACTACCGCTCGTTCTGACCGACGTAGGGTCGCCGTGTGAAGGTCACCGTTCTGGTCGGCGGCGTCGGCGGAGCCCGCTTCCTGCAAGGCGTGAAGCACGCGCTCGGACTGCCCCCCGTGGGGTCGGGCGAGTCCGCGCACGAGGTCACCGCCGTGGTCAACGTCGGCGACGACATCTGGCTGCACGGGCTGCGGGTCTGTCCGGACCTCGACACCGTCATGTACACCCTCGGCGGCGGCATCGACGTCGAGAAGGGCTGGGGCCGCTCGGACGAGACGTGGTCGGTCAAGGCCGAGCTGGAGGCCTACGGCGCCGAGGCGACCTGGTTCGGGCTGGGCGACCGCGACGTCGCCACCCACCTCGTCCGCACCCGGATGCTGCGTGCCGGCTACCCGCTGTCCCAGGTCACCGAGGCGCTCTGCCACCGCTGGCAGCCCGGGGTGCGGCTGCTGCCCGCCTCCGACGACCGCGTCGAGACCCACGTCGTGATCGACAACCCGGACCCGGCCGCGGTCGAGGAGACCCCGCAGGTCGCGATCCACTTCCAGGAGTGGTGGATCCGGCACCGGGCCGCCCCGAAGGCGTACCGCTTCGCCTCGGTCGGCGCCGACCAGGCCGCGATCCTGCCCGACGCCCGGGCCGCGATCGCCGGGGCCGACATCGTGCTCGTCGCCCCGTCCAACCCGGTGGTGTCGATCGGCACGATCGTCTCGGTCCCCGGGATGGCCCAGGCCCTCGCGGCGACGCCCGCGAAGGTCGTGGGGCTGTCCCCGATCGTCGGCGGGGCGCCGGTGCGGGGCATGGCCGACGCCTGCCTGACCGCGATCGGCGTCGAGACCAGCGCCGAGGGCGTGGGCCGGCACTACGGCGGCCGCGGCGAGGGCGGACTGCTCGACGGCTACCTGGTGCACACCGGCGACGCCGCGACCGTGCCCGGCGCGACCGTGCGCGAGGTGCCGCTGCTGATGACCGACCACGACGCGACCGCCGCCATGGCCCGCGCCGCGTTCGAGCTGGCGGGCGTCGGTGTCTGAGGGTTTCCCCGACCACGCGTCGCAGCGGCTGGAGATCATCGGAGTCCCGGGGCTTCCGGAGTTCCGCCCCGGCGACGACCTCACCGCCGCGCTGGCCGAGCGGATGACCTGGCTGCGCGACGGCGACGTCGTGGTGGTCACCAGCAAGGTGTTCTCCAAGGTCGAGGGCAGGCTGGTGCAGGCCCCCGCCGACGAGGAGGAGCGCGACGCGCTGCGCCGCAGGCTGGTCGACCAGGAGACCGAGCGGGTGGTGGCCCGCAAGGGCCGGACGCTGATCGTGGCCGGGAAGCTCGGCATCGTGCAGGCCGCCGCGGGCATCGACGGCTCCAACGTCCGCCGCGACGAGCTCGCCCTGCTGCCCGCCGACCCGGACGCCAGCGCGGCCGGGCTGCGCGCCGGGCTGCGGGAGCGGCTCGGGGTCGAGGTCGGCGTCGTCGTCACCGACACCCTGGGGCGCAGCTGGCGGGTCGGCCAGACCGACATCGCGATCGGCTCGGCCGGACTGCCGGTGCTGCACGGCTACTCCGGCGCCGTCGACGGCCAGGGCAACGACCTGGTCGTCACCGAGATCGCCGTCGCCGACGAGATCGCCGCGGCCGCGGACCTGGTGAAGGGCAAGCTCGGCGGGCTGCCGGTCGCGGTGCTGCGCGGCGCGGTCCTGCCCGACGACGGCTCGACCGCCCGTGACCTGATCCGGCCGATCTCCGAGGACCTGTTCCGGCTGGGCACCGACGAGGCGATCGCCCGCGGGCGCAGCGAGGCGGTCCTGCTGCGTCGCAGCACCCGGGACTTCGCCGAGGAGCCGGTCGACGCCGACGCCCTGCGCCGCGCCGTGGGCGTCGCGCTGACCGCGCCCGCGCCGCACCACAGCACCCCGTTCCGGTTCGTGTGGCTGCGTGACGCGGCGCGGCGCACCGCGGTGCTCGACGCGCTGCGCGAGCGCTGGCGCGCCGACCTGGTCGCCGACGGGCGCCCGGCCGACGAGGTGGAGCGTCGCCTCGCCCGCGGGGACCTGCTGCGACGCGCCCCGGAGCTGGTGCTGGCGTTCCGGTCCACCGCGGGGATGCACGGCTACCCGGACCCGGCCCGGGACGCCGCCGAGCGGGACATGTTCACCGTCGCCGGCGGGGCGGCGGTGCAGTCCCTGCTGGTCGCACTGGCCGCGGAGGGGCTGGCGTCGTGCTGGGTCGGCTCGACGATCTTCGCCGCGGACGTCGCCCGCCGGGTCCTGGACCTGCCCGACGACTGGGCGGCGCTCGGTGCGGTCGCCGTCGGCGTGCCGGTCGAGCCGATCGCCCCGCGCGCGCCCCGGCCGGCCGGCGACGGCCTGCTGGAGCTGTGAGCCGTGGTGGCCACGGCGACGGCCGCCCGCGAGCTGGGCGCCTGGACACCGCGCGACCCCGGCCAGCGGGCCCTGCAGCACGCGCTGCTGGCCTTCCTCGACGCGCGCCCCGACGACGCCTGCGACCGCTCCTGCGTGCCCGGGCACCTCACCGCGTCGGCGCTGCTGCTCGACGCGGGCGGGGACCACACGCTGCTGACCCTGCACCCGCGGGTGGGCCGCTGGATCCAGCTGGGCGGGCACTGCGAGCCGGGCGACGACTCGCTGCGCGCCGCGGCGCTGCGCGAGGCCACCGAGGAGTCCGGGATCGACGGCCTGGAGATCGACGAGCACCCGCTGCACGTCGACGTCCACCCCGTCACCTGCTCGCTGGGGGTCCCGACCCGTCACCTGGACGTGCGTTACCTGGTGCGCGCCCCCGCGGGCGCGACGCCGCGGATCAGCGACGAGTCGCTGGACCTGCGGTGGTGGCCGGTGGACGCGCTGCCCGCCGACGACGACACCGTCGCGACGATGGTCGCCGCCGCCCGCTGAACCGGGCTCAGAGGTTGCGCCAGAAGAACATCGCGGAGTAGCCGAGCCGGAACAGCTCCTGGTCCCCGCCGGCGGCGCCGAACAGCAGCTGGGTGGCGGCGAAGAACAGCGCGCTCACCCCGGGCACGAACAGCAGCAGGGCGAGCAGCACGAACGGTGCCCAGGGCCGGACCCGCTCGCCGAGGCGCCGCGCCGGCGCGGACAGGTACGGCTCCAGCGCCCCCCAGCCGTCGAGGCCGGGCACGGGCAGCATGTTCAGCACGAACGCGATGATCTGGAAGTACGCGAGCGCGGACAGCCCGGCCGCCACCGGCCGCGGCATCCCCGGGAACGCGGCCACCGTGATGATCAACACGATGCCGAGGGCCAGGTTCGCCGCGGGGCCCGCCAGCGAGACCGCGCTGCGCCGGGCCCGCGACCGCAGCGCCCACTGGTTGATCCACACCGCTCCGCCGGGCAGCGGCAGCCCGCCGATCAGCAGGATGATCAGCGGCAGCACCAGGGACAGGCCGGGGTCGGCGTAGCGCCGCACGTCGAGGGTCAGGTAGCCCTTCGCCGCGACCGAGGTGTCCCCGCCGCGATAGGCGGTGACGGCGTGCCCGTACTCGTGCAGGCACAGCGACACCACCCAGCCGCCGAGCACCAGGACGAAGATCCCGGAGGTCGCCAGGACCCCCGATCGGGTGGGGACGGCGGCGGCGGCGAGAACACCACCGAGAAGGGTGATGCCGAGGATCAGCAGGAACCAGGGGCTGATGCGGCGTGTCAGGGACGGCACGTACCCATACTCCATGTCGGAGGAAACGCCCGCGCGCGACCCTTCACTCAATCGGCAGAGCCGGCTTGCACAGAGCGAGTGTCAGCGCTGTACTTACAGTGGTGTCATTCGCCAGTGCGTTGCGGGGAGGTGGGCGAGTGGACGACGTCGAGGGGTTCATGCGGATGCTGCGGCCGGTGGAGGCCGAGCCGGTGGGCACGGTCGAACGGCCCGATCACGAGATGGCCGACTACGACCAGGTCGCCCAGATCCTGGACTTGAAGGGCCTGCTGGACGACGGTTCCTCCGAGGAGGTGCCGGACTGGCAGGAGCGTGCGCTCTGCGCGCAGACCGACCCGGAGGCGTTCTTCCCCGAGAAGGGCGGCTCCACCCGTGAGGCCAAGCGCATCTGCTCCGGCTGCGAGGTCCGGGCCGAGTGCCTGGAGTACGCGCTGGCCCAGGACGAGCGTTTCGGCATCTGGGGCGGGCTGAGCGAGCGGGAGCGCCGTCGCCTCCGCCGCGCCGCCGTGTGAGACTCCGCGGGGGGGAACAGGAACACGAGGGCCGGTCGCCGTCACGGTGACCGGCCCGTCGTCGTCCCCGGGCCGTGTCGCCCCGCGGGGGCGCTCAGCCGCCGTCGACGGCGTCGGGCTCGATGTTGAGGTACTCCGCGACCTGCTCGACGAGCACCTCGTGCACGAGGTCGGCGAGGTCCTCGCCGTTGCGCGCCCTGGCCTCGAGCGGGCGGCGGTAGAGCACGATCCGCGCCCGGGTCGGCATCCCGGCGGAGTCGACCCCGGCCGGCACGAGGTGCGCCAGCGGGACGCCGACGTCGGCCAGCACCCCGGTGCCCCACACGATCTCGTCGGGCGAGGTGCGGTCGACCGAGGGCACGTCGTCGACGGCGAGGTCGAGGTCGACCAGCTCCGGGCCCCAGCGCGCCTCGATCGGTTCGAGCGCCTCCAGCACCTTCGCGTCGAAGCGTTCGGCGCGGGTGCGGAAGGCCGGCGTCGACACCGGGTACATCAGGCCGCGCAGGCCGCGTCCGCGCCGGTCCCGCCGGCGCGGGCTGCGCGGCGACCGGCGGTCGTTCTCGGGACGAGCGGTGGGCACCGGGGCATTCTAGGACCTCCGCGCCCCACCCGGGGGTGACCCGCGACCGCGGCGGGCGGACCGTCCGCCGAGCGGGGTGCGCGTCGCAGTGCGGAGACGGGGCGGCGACGGGCTATCGTCGGCGACGTGTTGAGTGTGCGGAGATGTTCACGGACGGGCTGCACCGAGCTCGCCGTCGCCACGCTCACCTACGTCTACGCCGACTCGACCGCCGTCGTCGGCCCGCTGGCCACGCAGGCCGAGCCGCACTCCTACGACCTCTGCACCGGGCACGCGCACAACCTCACCGCCCCCCGCGGGTGGGAGGTCGTCCGGTTCGAGGGCGAGTTCGCCCAGCCCCAGCACAGCGGCGAGGACCTCACCGCGCTGGCCGACGCCGTCCGCGAGGCGGGCCGGGTCGACCGGCCGGTCGAGGTGGTCGCACGCCCCGGTGGCACGGGGCGGCGCGGGCACCTGCGGGTGCTCCCGAAGCCCGAGGACGGCTGAGCCGCCCCACGGGGCGAGGAGACCTGCGCGGACGGGTGACACGGCTGCGCTAGGGTCGTGCGTCGTGCCCGACCTCTCGGCGATCGTGAAGGCCTACGACATCCGCGGTGTCGTCGGCGACCAACTGGACGAGTCCACCGCGCGCGCACTGGGTGCGGCGACGGCGCGGCTCGTGGCGGGCGACGACCCGGCGCCGTCGGCGGTGGTCGTCGGGCGGGACATGCGGGACAGCTCGCCCGCGCTCGCGGCGGCGTTCGCCGACGGGGTGACCGGGCAGGGGCTCGACGTCGTCGACATCGGGCTCGCGAGCACCGACATGCTCTACTACGCCTCCGGCACGCTGGACCTGCCCGGCGCGATGTTCACCGCCAGCCACAACCCGGCCGCCTACAACGGCATCAAGCTGTGCCGCGCCGGCGCCGTCCCGGTCGGCCAGGACTCCGGCCTCGCGACGATCCGCGACGAGGCGGGCCGCTTCCTCGACTCCGGGGTCCCCGAGGTCCCGTCGCCGGGTGCGGTGCGCACCGAGGACATGCTCACCGGCTACGCGCGGTACCTGCGCGGCCTGGTCGACCTGACCTCGCTGGACGCCTCCCCGGAGCTGACCGTCGTCGTCGACGCCGGGAACGGGATGGGCGGACACACCGTCCCGACCGTGTTCGACGGCCTGAACGTGCGCGTCGTGCCGCTGTACTTCGAGCTCGACGGGAACTTCCCGAACCACGAGGCGAACCCGCTGGACCCGGCGAACCTGGTCGACCTGCAGAAGCGGGTCGTCGCCGAGGGCGCCGACCTCGGCCTGGCCTTCGACGGCGACGCCGACCGCTGCTTCGCCGTCGACGAGCGGGGCGAGGCGGTGAGCCCCAGCGCCATCACCGGTCTGGTCGCCGCCCGCGAACTCGCCCGGGCGCACGCGGCGGGGGAGTCCGACGTCGCCGTCATCCACAACCTGATCACCTCGCGGGCGGTCCCGGAGCTGGTCGCCGAGCACGGCGGCCGCGCGGTCCGCACCCGGGTGGGCCACTCGTTCATCAAGCAGACGATGGCCGAGACCGGCGCGGTGTTCGGCGGCGAGCACTCCGCGCACTACTACTTCCGCGACTTCTGGAAGGCCGACTCCGGGATGCTCGCGGCGCTGCACCTGCTGGCCGCGCTCGGCGAGCACCGGGCGGCCGCCACCGGCGCGACGGTGTCCGGGCTGATGGGGGGCTACGACCGCTACGCCGCCTCCGGGGAGATCAACTCGACGGTCACCGACCAGGCCGCGCGGATCGCCGAGATCGAGGGCGTCTTCGGCCCGCGCGACGGCGTCGAGCTCGACCGGCTCGACGGCCTGACCGTCTCGCTGCCGGACGGCTCGTGGTTCAACCTGCGGGCCTCGAACACCGAGCCGCTGCTGCGGCTCAACGTCGAGGCCGCCGACGACGCGGCCGTCCGTGCCCTGGTGGACGAGGTGCTGGCAATCGTGCGCGCCTGATCGCGCGGCCCCGCACACCTGCGGTGATGACGTCCGTACCCGGTCGGCTGCCGCGGAGTGTCGGTACCGGGTGGCAGCATCGAGAGCGCGACATGACGACGAGGAGAACCGTGGCCCTACAGCTCGACCCCCAGCTGCTGGAGATCCTGGCCTGCCCGTGCGACGCGCACGCGGTACTGACCCCGGGTGAGGACCGGCTGACCTGCACGGCGTGCGGTCGCGCGTTCCCGGTGACCGACGGGATCCCGGTGCTGCTCCTCGACGAGGCGCTGCCCGGGACCGGGCCGGCGGGGGACGGACGGGACGACGGGTGAACGGGGTGCTCGACGACACGCTGCTGGCCGATCCCGAGGGGCTCGCGGCGCGGGACACCACGGGCGTCCTGCGGGCCGCCGCGACCGCGGGCGCCCAGGTCCGCTCCGCGCTCTACACCGCGGGCCAGGCCGGGCTGGACCGGCTGCGCGGGCACCGTCCGCGCGCGCTGGTGCTGCTGCGCAGGCCCGGCGTCTCCGGAGTGGTGGCCGACCTCGTCACGGCCCTGCTCGGGGACCGCTGCCCGGTGCCGGTCGTGGCCGCGGAGCGGCTGCCGGGCTGGATCGGGCCGCTGGACGTCGTCGTCGCGCACACCGCGGACCCCACCGATCCGGAGCTGGCCGAGTCGGTCGCCGTCGCGGTGCACCGCGGCGCCGAGGTCGTGCTGTCCGCGCCGGACGCCGGGCCGGTCGCCCAGGCCGGCGCGGGCCGGGCCTTCCTGGTCGAGCCGCGGATCCCGCTGCCCGAGGGCCTCGGGTTCGCCCAGGCGCTGACGGTCGCGCTGGTCGCCGTCGCCGAGCTGGACCTGCTGCCCGGGATGCGCAGCGAGGACGTCCCCGCCCGGCTGGAGGCGCTGGCCGACGCGCTCGACGCCGAGGCCGAGCGCTGCCAGCCCGCGCACGAGCCGTTCGTGAACCCGGCGAAGGCGCTCGCGCTGCGGCTGGCCGAGCGGACGCCGCTGCTGTGGGGCGTGGACCCGGCCGCCGCCGCGGTGGCCCGGCACGGCGCGCTGGCGCTGGCCACCCACGCCGGTGTCGTCGCGCACGCCGACGGGCTCGCGCAGGCGGGCACCCTGGCCGGGCTGCGCGTCGCCGTCGACCTGTCCGAGCGGGGCGGGGGCGACATCTTCCACGACCCGTTCGACGACCCGGCCCCCGGTGGCGACGCGCCGCCGCCGCGGCTGGTACTGCTCGGCACGGGGGAGGAGGACCCGCAGTCGGTGAGCCGCCGGGTGCTCGGCCGGGAGTGGCCGAACGCCGACCTGGCGCACCCGGTGGACGAGATCCCGCGCGGCACCCGCGACGCGGCGCTGCTGCGGGCCGGTGTGCTCGCCCTGCGCGCCGACATCGCCGCCGTGTACCTCGGCCTGGCGACCGGCGCCACCCTGATCACCTGACCCCGCGCACCTGACACCGGGAGACCCGTGGAACTGCTGGAGAACCCGATCCGCACCTACGCCTGGGGCTCGCGGACGGTCATCGCCGACCTGCTCGGCGAGCCCGTCCCGTCACCGCACCCGCAGGCGGAGCTGTGGCTGGGCGCGCACCCGGCCGCCCCGTCGACGGTCGCCGGGGGCACCCGCCCGCTGCACGAGCTCATCGCCGCCGACCCGGTCGCCGCGCTGGGCCCGGGCCGCGACCGCTGGGAGGGGCGGCTGCCGTTCCTGCTGAAGGTGCTGGCCGCCGAGGAGCCGCTGAGCCTGCAGGCCCACCCGAGCCTGGAGCAGGCCCGCGAGGGCTGGGCCCGCGAGAACGCCGCGGGGATCGCGGTCGACGCACCGGACCGCAACTACCGCGACGCCCACCACAAGCCGGAGCTGATCTGTGCGCTGACCGAGTTCGTCGCGCTGGTCGGGTTCCGCGAGCCGACCCGCACGGTCGAGCTGCTGCGCGCCCTGGACGTCCCCGAGCTGGCCGCCTACACCGAGCTGCTCGCCGGCCAGCCGTGCCCGGACGGGCTGCGCGCGCTGTTCACCACCTGGATCACGCTGCCCCAGTCGGTGCTCGACGGGCTGGTCCGGGCCCTGCAGGACGGTGCGGTCCGGCTGCTGGAGCGCGGCGACGCGCGGGAGTGGACCGGGGAGGCGAAGACCACGCTCGACCTGTCCGAGCGCTACCCCGACGACGCGGGTGTGCTCGCCGCGCTGCTGCTCAACCGGATCACCCTGGCCCCCGGCGAGGCGCTGTACCTCCCGGCCGGGAACCTGCACGCGTACCTGTCCGGGGCGGGCATCGAGGTGATGGCCAACTCCGACAACGTGCTGCGCGGCGGACTGACGCCCAAGCACGTCGACGTGCCGGAGCTGCTGCGCGTCCTCGACTTCACCGCCCCGCCGCCGCCGGTCCGCGCCCCGGTCCCCGACCCCGGCGCCGACGGCTGGCACCGCTACGACGTGCCGGTCGAGGAGTTCCTGCTCCGCCGTGCGGTCACCGACGGCCGGGACAAGCTCGACGTCCCCGGTGGCGGCGCCCGCATCCTGCTGTGCGTCGCCGGTGAGGCCGCGGTCGACACCGGCGGTGTCACCGTCGAGCTGCCCCGCGGCCGCGCGGTGTTCCTCTCCGCGGCCGACAGCGGCGCCGTCCTGACCACCGGCGAGGACGGGGCCACCGTCTTCCTGTCCGGCGACGCGCTGTAGCCCGCCGCGCCGTAGCCCGCCGTGTTCCGGCTCATCCGGTGCGGCGGGTTGCGGCGGGGTCGGTCCCCCCGGCGCCGTCGTGCGCCCCGGCCGCGCCGACCTCGGCCATCGCCTCGGCGAACACCGCGACCGGGTCGGCGGCCGCCTCCGCCGAGAAGAAGCGCTCCAGCCCCTGCGCCGCGCCGGCGGCGTCGTGCTCCGCCCGCGGGAACATCGTCGCCTCGTAACGGGCGACCGGGCCGGTGAGGTCGTGCGGGGTCGCCGCGACCTCCCGGGCCAGGTCGGCGGCGTCGAGCATGGCCGAGTTGGCGCCCTGCCCGGAGAACGGCGACATCAGGTGCGCCGCGTCGCCGATGAGCGTGACCCCCGGCACCGGGTCCCAGCGGTGCCCCACGGGCAGCATCTCCAGCGGCCGCTCGCCCTGCTCCGCCACGGCTACGACGGGGCTCAGTAGGTGTCGGGCGCCCGGTGGTGCTCGAAGATCAGCGACGTCCGGGTGCCCGCGACCTCCGCCCAGGAGTTCATCGTCCCGACCAGGTCGCGCAGCGCCACCGAGTCCGCGGTCGCGACCCGGATCATGTAGTCGTCGTCGCCGGCGAGGAAGTACACGTCGCGCACCTCGGGCCGGCGCGAGACCCGGGCGACGAACTCGGCGAGCCTTCCGCGCGCGTCGGCCTGCAGCCGGACCGAGATCATGGCCTGCAGCGGGTGTCCGGTCGCCGACGGGTCGACGTCGGCGTGGTACCCGCGGATCACCCCGCGCTCGCGCAGCACCCGGACCCGCCCCAGGCACGTCGACGGGGCGATCCCCACCGATTCGGCGAGTGCGTTGTTCGGTGTGCGGGCATCCCGTTCCAGCAGGCGCAGCAGGGCACGGTCGATCGCGTCGAGCCGAACAGGGTTCGACGGAAAGGTCCTCTCGCCGGAGTGCAGCGAAGAATCGTCGGGCAACTGGGTCCTCCGAGAATGTTGTTCGTTCGACTTGGCAGTTTATCGAGGTTTCTTCACCATTGACGTCGTCGGTGACCCCGAGTGGAGGAGAAGGACATGCGCGTCGCAGTGCCGAAGGAGACCAAGGACAACGAGTTCCGGGTTTCGCTCACGCCCGCCGGGGTGCACGAGCTCGTCGGGCGGGGGCACGAGGTCGTCGTCGAGCACGACGCCGGCGCCGGGTCCGCGATCTCCGACGCCGACTTCAAGGAGGCCGGCGCGCAGATCGTGTCCGACACCGCCGAGGTGTGGGGCTCGGCCGAGCTGCTGCTCAAGGTGAAGGAGCCGATCGGGTCCGAGTACGGCCACCTGCGCCCGGACCTGACGCTGTTCACCTACCTGCACCTGGCCGCGTCGCGCGCCTGCACCGACGCGCTCCTGTCGGCGGGGACGACCTCCATCGCCTACGAGACCGTCACCGACTCCCGCGGCCGGCTGCCGCTGCTCGCCCCGATGAGCGAGGTCGCGGGCCGGCTCGCCCCGCAGGCCGGCGGCTACCACCTCATGCGCTCGGCGGGCGGGCGCGGCGTGCTCCTGGGCGGCGTCCCGGGCGCGCCGGGCGCCGACGTCGTCGTGCTCGGCGCCGGAGTCGCGGGGGCGAACGCCATCGCCATCGCCGCCGGCATGCGCGCGACGCTGACCGTGCTCGACGTCGACGTGGACAAGCTCCGCGTGATCGACGAGCAGTACGCCGGTGCCGTGCGCACCCAGTACTCCACCGCGCTGTCCGTGCGCGAGGCGGTGACGGGCGCCGACCTCGTGATCGGCGCGGTCCTGCTGCCCGGGGCCAAGGCGCCCACCCTGGTGTCGAACGAGCTCGTCTCCCAGATGCGGCCCGGCGCCGTGCTCATCGACATCGCGATCGACCAGGGCGGATGCTTCGAGGACTCGCGGCCCACCACCCACGCCGACCCGACCTACCGGGTGCACGACACCGTCTTCTACTGCGTCGCGAACATGCCCGGCGCGGTGCCGCACACCTCGACCCGTGCGCTCACCAACGCCACGCTGCCGCACGTGCTGCGCCTGGCCGACCAGGGCTGGCGGGCCGCGACCGAGGCCGACCCACACCTCGCCGCGGGTCTGACGACCCACGCCGGGACGCTGCTGTCGCACGAGGTCGCGCAGGCGCACGGGCTGCCGCACGGCACCCTCTGACCGGGCCCGGTTCGGCGGCGCAACACCATCGTGACCTTAAATCCGGCCCCGGACGCGTGACGCAGGCCGCAACGCGGTCGTAGTTTCACCGCCCATGACGGTCACGAGCCGTGGTGGCGGCATGTTCCGCACCAAGACGGTCGAGCAATCCATCCGGGACACCGACGAACCGGACACCCGGCTGAAGAAGGACCTGGGGACGATCGACCTGATCGTCTTCGGGGTCGCGGTGGTCATCGGCGCCGGCATCTTCACCCTGGCCGCCAGCACGGCCGGCAACATCGCGGGGCCCGCGGTGTCGCTGTCGTTCGTGCTGGCCGCGGTGGCCTGCGGGCTGGCCGCGCTCTGCTACGCGGAGTTCGCCTCGACGGTGCCGGTCGCCGGCAGCGCCTACACCTTCTCCTACGCCACCCTCGGCGAGTTCATCGCCTGGATCATCGGCTGGGACCTGGTCCTGGAGTTCGCGGTCGGCTCGGCCTACGTGTCGAAGGGCTGGTCGGAGTACCTCGCACAGACCCTCGGCCTGATCGGCATCGAGGTGTCGACCTCGTTCGAGCTGGGGAGCTTCTTCTCCTTCGACTGGGGCGCGCTGCTGCTCGTCGTCGTCCTGGCGTTCCTGCTCTACCGCGGCACGAAGCTGTCCAGCCGGGTCAGCCTGGTGATCACCACGATCAAGGTCGCGATCGTGCTGTTCGTGATCATCCTGGGCGCGTTCTTCATCAACGCGGCGAACTACACGCCGTTCGTCCCGGAGCCCACGCCCGGCACCGTCGAGACCGGCACCGGCATCCAGCAGTCGCTGCTGTCGTTCTTCGGGGGCGCCTCGTCGAGCGTCTTCGGTGTCTACGGCGTGTTCGCCGCCGCCGCGATCGTGTTCTTCGCCTTCATCGGCTTCGACGCCGTCGCCACGACCGCGGAGGAGACCAGGAACCCGTCGAAGGCGCTGCCGCGCGGCATTCTCGGCTCGCTCGCGATCGTCACCGTGCTCTACGTCGCCGTCGCGCTCGTGATCACCGGCATGGTGCCCTACACCGACCTGGCCACGAAGCCCGACGGCACCCGCGCCACGCTGGCCACGGCGTTCGCCTCGCTCGGCATCAACTGGGCGGCGACGATCATCGCCGTCGGCGCGCTGCTCGGCCTCACCACGGTCGTCATGGTGCTGATGCTCGGCCAGATCCGTGTCATCTTCGCGATGTCGCGCGACGGGCTGCTGCCGACCGCGCTGGCCAAGACCAACCGCTTCGGCACCCCGGGGCGCGCCACCTGGCTGATCGGCGTCGTCATCGCCCTGGTCGCGACGTTCTTCCCGGCCCAGGACCTCGAGCAGATGGTCAACATCGGCACGCTCTTCGCCTTCGTGCTGGTCTCGATCGGCGTGGTGATCCTGCGCCGGACCCGGCCGGACCTGCCGCGCGGCTTCCGCACCCCGCTGGTGCCGCTCGTGCCGATCCTGGCCGTGCTCGCCTGCGTCTGGCTGATGCTGAACCTGTCGGTGGAGACCTGGCTGCGGTTCGTCATCTGGATGGTCGTCGGCGTGATCGTGTACTTCTCCTACTCGCGGAGGAATTCGATCCTCGGCCGTCGCGAGCGCGGCGACCTGCCCGCCCAGGCGACGTCATCCGGCTGACCCACCCCCGGCGACGGCGGCGTACCCGGCTCCCGGGTGCGCCGCCGCTCCGTTTCGGCCCCGCGGTGCCGAGCAGCTGGGGTGGCTGTCTCGACACGGTGAGGGGAGCATCGGGATCCCGGTGCCGGAGGCGGTCGCGTTCCGCGGAACGCGTGTCGGACCAAGGCGCGGAAGGTGCGACCGACCAGGTCGCCGGCGATGGCGACGACCCGGGACCCGGGCGGCCCGCAGAACCAGGCCGAGCAACGAAGCCACGGCGGCCGACCGGTATGCCATCATCGCACCCCGATCACTGCGAGGGGATCCAGCCATCGCGCCCGGGACGCGCGCCGGGTCCGAACGCGGGCCGGTCAGACGTCGTGCCGGTCGAGCCATCCGGTGGCCGACAGATGGCACCATGCGGCTGTCACATGCTGATCGGGGAACGTGGCTGCCTTGCGCTTGTTCCACGCGTGAACGTAGGTCGTCGCACGGGCCGGGTCGGTGCGGACCGCGTCGTCGTGGTGAGCGGCGAACAGCACGGTCGCGAGCAGCTCCATGCCGTAGGCACTCTCCCAGCCCCGGACCAGCGCCAGGACCTCGTCGACCGACTCGTTCACATCGGGCCGGTGCTCCCGCAGCCAGTTCCGCGCCTCGTCCTCGGCACCGTCCACGACCTCGATGGGATCCAGCGCCAGTACCGCGCGGCTCCGATCCCCGTAGCCGCGCAGGTAGTGGCCCTCCAGGGTCTGCATTACCGGGTTGAGGTTCTCCGCGTACGGCCCGTAGCGGCCCTTGCGGTAGTCGAGCCGCAACGGCTGCCCGGCCGTCTGCAGCAGGTACATCACCTTCTGGATCTCCAGCAATGAGGCGCCGGGCCGCACCAGGTCGAACCTCTCCCGCATTGCTGCGCGGGCGTACTCGGCGACCACGGCAACGAGGGCGGCGCGGCCGAACGTCAGGGCGGGTCGCCGGGTGGCGATCACCATCTGGCGGGCCGGCGGAGCGTCGGCCGGCGGGTGGACGATCACCTCCATGTCGAGCGGGCCGAGTGTGTCCTCGATCAGCGGCCGGACGTCGTCCCACCTCAATCCGCCGTTCCCACAGCCGAGTGCCGGTAGTGCGATGCTGGCGATCTCGAGATCGCCGAGCACACGAACGAGGTCGTTCAGTCCGTCCCGGACGTCCGAGAGCTGTGAGGCCGAGCGCCAGTGGCCCTTCGTCGGGAAGTTGACGATGTAGCGCCTCGGACCGAGCTGTCCGCTGTCCCAGACGAACATCCGTCCCAGTCGCACCTCGCCGCGGTGGCAGGCCGCTCGGTAGGCCTTGTAGTTCGCGGGGAAGGCCTGCTTGAACTGGAGGGCGACCCCCTTGCCCATCACACCGACGGTGTTGACCGTGTTGACGAGGGCCTCGACGTCGTCCTGGAGTAGGTTCCCGTGGCCGAACTCGATCATCGGTCCTCCTCTCGGCTATCGGAACTTCGCCCCAACGTAGTACCACTCGGGTCTGACAACGACGGGTCGTTCCGCGCCTGCGTCGGCGAGGACACCCTGGACGTGGGTCGCCATCGTGGGCGTCCGCACGACCACCTGGAGCACGTGGGACCACGGCATCCACGTGTGGACGAGGAACTCGGCCGCCCGGCGCGTCGGTCGGCTCGGATCCTCGGCTGTCATGCTCCACATGCGGGCGTACTGCAAGGGCCAGTCGATCCGGCCGTCCAACTCGCGGAGATCGTCGAAGTACTCGGTGAGGTGCGCACCGCAGTTGCCGTTGCTGAACACCCAGGGCCGGCCCGAGTGGAGGGCTGCGCCGATCGTGCTGCGCAGATAGACCAGCGGGTCCTGCCCGTCCTGGTAGTGCGACACCCCACCGCGGGCGATCCGATAGAGCATCGGGGACCGCGGCGCGAAGTAGAAGGGGACGTAGTCGCACGGGTGTCCTCCGGGGCCGCAGGTCACCACCAGCCGGCGCCGGTCGTCCTTGATGTCGCGATCACCGACCTCCCGTCGTAGGTGGTCGCCGACGGCGGAGTCCGCGAGCAGCCGACCCTGATCGAGGATCGCCGGCAGGTTGCCGACATGGGTGAAGTGCAGGATGTCGCGGTCGGCTGGGGCGGGGAGCTGCATGCGTCCCTCACGCCTCCCGTGGACTGCGCGGAGCGGGGACGACGGGTGTCCAGGCCCGGCGGGAGGTCAGATGCCAGCCCCTGCAGACGGGGCATGCGTAGGACCGGACCGGGTCGCGGTACCGGGCGGCACCGGAGCACCGGATCCGGGCGAGGGCGAGGTCGGCCGCGATCCGGTCGCGGAAGCGGCGCTTCCCGCAGGACCGCTCCCGCACGACCCGGGGGTGCAGGGCGCGTTCTGCGGCGAGGGCGAGACGGTGGTGGCGCACGACGGACCTCCCGGTGGTGGACGTGGGCAGACCGTAGCCAAGCTGTGTGCGTTTGTCACGCTGTTCACAGAGTTGTCATGGATTGGTGTGAACGCTAGGCTCGTGGACCATGAGCACTGACGCGGACGATCTCGTGACGGCCGCCGCCGTCGCGCGCCGGGCCGGGGTGGGTCGGGCCGCCGTGTCCAACTGGCGGAAGCGTCACGACGACTTCCCCCGCCCCCGGGACGGGTTGTACTCCTGGCCGGAGGTACTGCGATGGCTGCGGGCGACGGGCAAGGCGGACCAGCTCGCCGTCGCCGGGCAGACCGACACAGGCACCCAGCGGCTCGACGGCGTCGTGGCCGGTTCGATCGCAGGAGTCGCCGTCGTCCCTCAGGAGCGGGCCGTCGACGGCCTCGGCGACCACGAGCTGCTGGCTCGGACGATGGCCGCGCTCCTCCCGTTCCCCGACGATCTCGGCGACCCCGAAGCAGGTGGCACCCCCGACACCGGCGAGCCCCCTGTCGTACTGGACCCGTCGTGTGCCGGCGGGCTGCTGCTCGCCGCCGTCGCGGACCGCTTCGGCGATCATGTCGTACTGGTCGGCCACGAGGGCGACGAGGCGGTGGCGCGGACGGCGGCCGACCGACTCCGCGCCCACCCGCACGCCCCGCCCTACGCGGTCCTGTCCGCAGAGCCCGGTGGCGACGACCGGCTCGCCCCGTACCGGGGCCGGGCCGCCGGCGTCCTGTGCACGGGGCCCGCGCTGACCCGGTCCGCCCCCCGGCCGACCGGTGGCCGCGACGACACACCGCGGCACGACCTCGGCTGGATCGGCTACGTCCTGTCCCTCCTGCGCCCCCGGGGAACGGCCGTGGTCGCGGTCCCACCGACGGTCGCCGCCCTGGGCTCCGGGCGTGATCTGCGTGCCGAGCTGGTCCGGAGCGGGACATTGCGGACGGTGGTCGCTCTCCCGGCGACCTTGACCGGTGCGACCGGGTCGACGCTACACCTCTGGGTCCTGCGTCGGCCCCCGGTCGACGACCGTCCGGTCCGGATGGTCGCGCTCGACCACCTCGCCGACCCGGCCGATCTGCCGACCGACGACCGCGGGTGGGAGCGCCTGATCGCCGATGCGGATCCGGAGCGGGTCCGCGCGGTCGCCCGTCTGGATCTCCTCGACGGCGGCGTCGACCTGTCGCCGCGCCGACACGTCGCCGACGTCGGGGTCGCACCTGCCGACGAGCTCAACGACATCGTGCGACGACTGCGTGCCGCATTCGGCGGTGTGAGCGACGCGATCCCCGACCCCGTGGGTTCCCCCGGGAACCGGGAGCGGCCGACGGTCACGATCGCCGAACTCGAACGGGCCGGGGCACTACGCGTCCGCGCACGGGACACCACGCCGCGGGCCGGGGACGTGCTGCTGCGGGTTCTCGGGCGCCCACCGGTCGTCGCGAACGGTACGGCCGACGACGACCGCGGCGTCGCACAGGTCGTGGAGATCGCGCCCGGGAAGCTCGACGCACACTTCCTCGCGCTGTTCCTGCGGGCCGAGGTCGCCGGACTCCCGGTGTCCAACACCCACGGCGCGATCAGCCGGGACGACCTGCGCCGGTGCCGGATCCCCCGGATGCCGCCGGCCGAGCAGCGCCGCTACGGCGCCCACTTCCGCCACGTCGTCGACCTGCAGGCCGCCATGGCCGCGCTGGCCGGTCTCGGGCAGGGGGTGCTGGAGCAGACACTGCACGGACTGACCATCGGAGCCCTGCTGCCCACCGTCACCACGCACCGCGAGAACATCGCCACCGAACCGAGCGAAAGCGAGACCCCGTGACCTCCGGACTCACCTTCACCGACATGCCGGGCGCCATCTGGAAGGTGGCCGACCTCCTGCGCGGCGACTACAAGCGCCATGAGTACGGCGGGGTGATCCTGCCGTTCACACTGCTGCGCCGGCTCGACGCGCAGCTGGCCCCGACGCGGGCGAAGGTCCGCGAGCGCGACGCGCAGCTGGGGGACATGCGGAACAAGCGGCCGCTGCTGGAGCGGGCGGCCGGGCTGCCCTACTACAACGTCTCGCAGCAGGACTTCACCACGATGTCCGGTGACGCGACCGGGGTCGCGAAGAACGTGCGCGACTACGTGAACGGGTTCTCCGACAACATCCGGCAGATCCTGGCCGCGTTCGACTTCGACAACGAGATCACCAAGCTCGCCGGCAACAAGCTCCTGTACAAGGTCGTCGCGAAGTTCAACGAGTTCGAGGGTCTGGAGAAGCTCGACAGCCACGAGATGGGCTACGTCTTCGAGCATCTGATCCGCAAGTTCGCGGAGGACTCCAACGAGACGGCAGGGGAGCACTTCACCCCGCGCGAGGTCATCCGGCTCATGGTGAACCTGCTGTTCGCCCCGGACGACCGGATCAGCGAGGAGGGGCAGGTCATCAACATCCTGGATCCGGCCTGCGGCACCGGCGGCATGCTCACCGCCGCCGACGAGGCGATCCGGTCGATGAACCCCCGCGCCGAGGTCTACCTCTACGGCCAGGAGGTCAATCCCGAGTCGTGGGCGATCGGCCAGTCCGACATGCTGATGAGCAGCCATCGCGGCGAGATCGCGCTGGCCAACACCTTCTCCGATCCGGCGTACGGCGACCGGAAGTTCGACTACATGCTGGCGAACCCGCCGTTCGGCGTGGAGTGGAAGAAGGTCAAGGACGACGTCGAGAACGAGGCCGAGCTCGGCCCCGCCGGTCGTTTCGGGGCGGGGCTGCCCCGGATCAACGACGGCTCGTTCCTGTTCCTGCAGCACATGATCTCGAAGATGGAGCCCGCCGACGGCAAGGGCTCACGGCTCGCGATCGTGTTCAACGGGTCGCCGCTGTTCACCGGGGCCGCCGGTTCGGGTGAGTCGAGGATCCGGCAGTGGATCCTGGAGAGCGATCTGCTCGAAGGGATCGTCGCGCTGCCCGACCAGCTCTTCTACAACACCGGGATCTCCACCTACTTCTGGATCCTGTCCAACCGCAAGCGCCCTGCGCTGAAGGACAAGGTCATCCTGCTCGACGCCCGGGACCAGTGGGTGAAGATGCGCAAGTCCCTGGGGGACAAGCGCAAGGAGATCAGCGCCGACCAGATCAAGCACGTCACCGAGCTGTACGACAAAGCCGTCGACGTCGCCGCCGATCCTGAACACCCCGACCACGCCAAGGTGAAGATCTTCGGCACCCGCGAGTTCGGGTACCAGCGGATCACCGTGGAGCGGCCGCTGCGGCAGCGGTTTGAGATCACCGAGGACACCCTCGTTGCACTGGAGTATGCGAAGCCGCTCGCGAAGTGGGCGGACCGCGACGAGTTCATCGAAGCGCTGCGCGGGCACGTCGGGACGGTGTGGGCGACGAAGAAGGAGGCCGGGATCGGGCTGCGGGACATCCTCGCCGGGACCGGGATTCTGTGCCCGAGCACGCAGTCGATCCTGAAGGGGATCTGGGGTGCGGTCGCGGTGTCGGATCCGGAGGGGGAGTACCAGCTCGTCAAGGGAGAGCGGGTGCCGGATCCGGATCTGCGGGACTATGAGAACGTGCCGCTGAACGAAGATCTCGACCGGTATTTTCAGCGAGAGGTCGTTGCCCACGTTGCAGATGCGTGGATCGACCACGAGAAGACAAGAATCGGTTTCGAAATTCCGTTCACGCGAACGTTCTACGTTCGCAGTGATCCACGACTACTTGCGGAAATTGACGCCGACCTGAAGTTCCTGGAAGCCCGGATTCAGGGCCTCCTCGGTGAGGTAGCAGGATGATTCAGGAAGGCGAAGGGGTCCCTCTCTGGGTGCGTGCGCGAGAGGTCAGGCGCACAGTGGATCCAGCTTCACTCGCGGGTGAGGTCGTGCACTACAGTATTCCGGTTGTCGATAAAATCGGAACGGGTCGAGTCGAAATGGCGGCCGATTCAGCATCAGGGAAGCTGTTACTCTCCGGCGGAGAGGTCTTGGTGAGCAAGCTGAATCCTCGAAAGAGTCGAGTCGTGGTCGTTGTTCCGGCCGGGACTCCTATCCTGGCCTCACCTGAGTTCGTAGCAATTGAGCCGGGTCCTGGTTTGGATACGCGATTCCTTGCATACAGTCTGGCGACTGAGCGAGTGCGTGCTACATTAGATGGTCGAGCCCAGTCTGTTACACGAAGCCATCAGCGCGTGGCACCTGAAGATGTGATGCACCTCAAGTTTGTTTTTCCTGACATTGAAGAGCAGCGGAGAGTCGTCTCGTTCCTGGATATCGAGCTGTCGGCTATCGATAAAACCATAAAGATGCGAACTCGTAGTCTCGATCTTTTGCGAGAGCGTCGCGATGCCGCACTTGAACAGTGCGTGACCGACAGTCGGGGAGAACTTGTCGACCCGTTGGTGGGGCGCGTAGGCGCTGACTGGAAGACTATGTCTCTCAGATATGCGATCCGTCGCATCGACGTGGGGGTTGTCGTCAATCCGTCTACGTACTTTGTTGACGAGGGCGTCCCCTTCATTCATGGATTCAATGTTCGATCTGGTTTCATTGATCGCGCGGGGATGAAGTTCCTCTCTGAGCAAAGCAATTTCGAACTCCGGCGGTCGCAGGTTTCCTTCGGGGATGTGCTGGTGGTCAGGGTAGGGGCCCCTGGCCGCGCCGCCGTCGTGACGGATGATCTCGATGGTGCGAACTGTGCTTCAGTGCTGGTTCTGCGGCGATCGAGCGCAGTCGTCCCCGAGTATCTTGCTGCGGTAATGAATGGTTCTCCTGGTCGCGGTCAGGTGCGCTTCTCGCAGTATGGCGCCGCTCAGGAAGTGATCAGTGCTGCACAGGTGGCTAGTTTCAGAATATCGCTTCCATGTGAATCGGAGCAGATTGATCGGGTTGATCGACTGAAGGCTGAGAATGCCATGATCGAAACGGCGACGAGCCTGATCGAGGAGCAGATCGAGTTGCTCGGCGAGCGGAGACAAGGCCTCATCACCGCTGCGATGACCGGGCAGATTGACGTCGCAACGGCGCGAGGTGTCGACGTATGAATCCCGGCGCCCACACCGAGCTGGCGTTCGAGGACGCCGTCGAACACGAGTTGACCACCCACGCCGGCTGGTCCCAGGCGTCGAAGGGCTTCTACCGTCCCGACCTCGGCCTGGACACGGGCGCGCTGTTCGAGTTCATCGCCTCTACCCAGATGAAGGCCTGGAACCGGCTCGTCGACCTCTACGGCGGCGACCAGAACACCGCGCAGCGCAAGTTCGCCGAGCGCGTCGCGATGGAGATCGACTCCCGGGGAACGCTCGACGTGCTACGCCAAGGAGTCAAGGACCGCGGCGTCCAGATCGAACTGTGCTCCTTCCGTCCCGGCCACACCATCGCGAAGGACGCCCTCGCCGAGTACGAGGCGAACGTCCTGACCGTCGCCCGGCAGGTGCACTTCAGTACGAAGCAGGCGACGCTGTCGATCGACGTCGTCCTGCTGGTCAACGGCCTGCCCACCGCGACGATCGAGCTGAAGAACCCGAACACGGGCCAGGGTATCGAGCACGCGAAGGCGCAGTACCGCGAGCGCGACCCGCGCGAGCTGCTGTTCGCCAAGCGCGCGTTCGTGCACTTCGCCGTCGACCCCGACCAGGCCGCCGTCGCGACCCGGCTCGCCGGCGGCAGCACCCGGTTCCTGCCGTTCAACATCGGGACGAACGGGGCCGGGGTCAGTGGCTCGGCGGGCAACCCGCGCCCGCCCGCCGGCGAGTACGCCGTCGCCTACCTGTGGCGCCAGATCTGGCAGCGCGACAACTGGCTGGAGATCATCCAGCGGTTCGTGCACGTCCAGGAGGCCGACACGAGCGGCCGGCGGCTGAACCCGCACACCGCGGACCGGATCTTTCCGCGGTTCCACCAGTGGGACGCGGTCACGAAGATGATCGACCACGCCCGAGTCCACGGTGCCGGGAACAACTACCTGGTCCAGCACTCGGCGGGCTCGGGGAAGTCGAACACCATCGCCTGGCTCGCGCACCGGCTGTCGAACCTGCACGGCGCCGACAACAGGCCGGTGTTCGACAAGACCGTCGTCATCACCGACCGGGTCGTGCTCGACCGGCAGCTGCAGCGCACGATCTACCAGTTCGATCACGTCCCCGGCGTGGTCCGGAAGATCGACGACGACACGACCCAGCTCGCCGACGCGCTCACCGACTCGTCGTCGAAGATCGTCATCTCGACGCTGCAGAAGTACCCGTTCGTCCTGCAGAAGCTCGCCGACGGCAATCTCGGCGACCGCCGCTTCGCCGTCATCATCGACGAGGCGCACACCTCCCAGAGCGGTGACGCCGCCACCCGGCTGAAGCAGGCGCTCGGCTCCAACGCGACGGCCGAGGAGGGGGAGGACCCGGTGGCCGCACTGGCCCGCGCCCGCGGGAAGCAGCCGAACCTGTCGTACTTCGCCTTCACCGCCACCCCGAAGTCGCCGACGCTGAAGACGTTCGGCACGTGGAACGAGCGCGGGATCGACCCCGTCTCGGGCGAGCCCGGCGTCTACGAGCCGTTCCACGTCTACTCGATGCGGCAGGCGATCGAGGAGGGCTACATCCTCGACGTCCTCGCCAACTACCTCACCTACGACACGAAGTGGCGGCTGCGCAACGCCGCCGTCGAACAGCAGTCCGGGACGTCCAACCCCGACGTCGACGAGCGCAAGGCCAAGGCCGCGTTGGTCAAACTCGCCGAGCAGCACCCCACCGCGGTCAAGCAGAAGGCGAGGCTGATCGTCGAGGACTTCCTGGAGTCCGTCGCCCCGCGCCTCGGCGGGCGCGCCAAGGCGATGGTGGTGACCGGCAGTCGTCAGGAGGCGCTGTCGCTCTACCAGGCGATCATCCACTTCATACACAAGGTCGCCGACCGTCCGGACATCGGCGTTCTCGTCGCGTTCTCCGGGAAGCTGACCGACGCCGACTCCGAACTGGAGTACACGGAGGCCCAGCTCAACGGGTTCCCGGAGGCCCGGTTGCCCGAGCGGTTCGCCTACACCCGGGCCGATGACCGTGACGCCGCCGCGCGCGGCCAGGACGAGTACCGGCTGCTCGTCGTCGCCGACAAGTACCAGACGGGCTTCGACCAGCCGCTGCTCTGCGGCATGTACGTCGACAAGCTGCTCACCGGTGTCGCCGCGGTGCAGACGCTGTCCCGGCTCAACCGCACCCACCCGCTCAAGACCCAGGACGACGTCCGCATCCTCGACTTCGCCAACTCCGCCGACGCGATCCAGGAGTCGTTCGCGCCCTGGTTCGAGCGGACGTTGACCACCGAGGGCGACCCCAACCTGCTCTACGACAAGCAGCGCGAGGTGATGGACTTCGGGCTGCTCGACGTCACCGAGATGGAGAATCTGGTCCGGGTGCTGGCCGACGCCCCACCGGGCCGTCAGGCGCCGGCGGCGGAGAAGAAGCTGCACGCGAAGCTGCACGGGTACCTCGTCCCGGCGCTAGACCGGTTCGCCGCGCTCGACACCGACGAGCAGGAGCTGTTCCGCAAGGCCCTCCAGGGCTACGTCAACGCCTACAGCGTGCTCGCCCAGGTCATCGACTGGGGCGATCCCGACCTCGAACGGCTCTACCAGTACGGCCGCCTGCTCCTGCTGCGCCTGCCGGGTCGACCGGTGGTGACCGTCGACATCGGCGACTCCGACCTGACCCACTTCCGGCTGGAGTTCACCGGCGCGCACAACGTGTCGCTGTCCGACGGCGGCGACCACACCGTGCGCGGACACGCCGCCGACGGCGCCACCGCACGGGAGCCGGAGATGGTGCCGCTCGCCGAGGTCATCGCCGAGCTGAACGACCGGTTCGGGCTCGGACTCGGTACCTCCGACCAGGTGCTCGTGTACCAGCAGGTCCTCGGCCTCGTCGCCGACACCGGGATGCAGCAGATCGCCCTGATGAACGACGAGGAGCGCTTCGGTCAGGTCGCCGACGACCGGCTCGACGACATCGTCGCCGAGAACGCCGAGCGCAACACCGACTTCATGAAGCTCTACTTCGACAACGACGAGTTCTCGAAGGCCATCAAGGAGGCGGCCCGCAAGCGCGCCTACCGGATCATCCGCGAGCCGGCGCGCGACGAGGCGCTGTCCGCGCTGCGGGCCGAGATGGAGCGGGAGACCGGCGGGTGATCGAGCCGGGCGGGGAGATCGTCGTCTACCGCGGCGACGACGGCCGGTCGCAAGTTCAGCTGCGGGCAGTGGACGGCACGGTATGGCTGGCGCAGGCCGAGATCGCCGAGCTGTACGGCACGTCAGTCCAGAACATCGGCCAGATCATCGCTCGCGTCCTGGACGACAGCGAGGTGACCGAGGCAACTTTAAACTCTGAGTTGAGAGTTCGAACTGAAGGTTCCAAGCAGGTCAGGCGCCAGGTCAAGGTCTACAACCTCGACATGGTGCTGGCCGTCGGTTATCGGGTGTCGACTCCTCGCGCCGTGCAGTTCCGCCAGTGGGCGACGACCGTCTTGCAGGAGTACCTGGTGAAGGGTTTCGTACTTGACAGCCCGCGCCTCAAGGACCCCGGGGGCTTCGACTACTTCGACGAGCTGCTCGAACAGATCAGGGAGATCCGGGCGTCCGAACGACGCTTCTACCAGAAGGTGTGCGACATCTTCGCCACCAGCGCCGACTACGACAAGCAGGCACGGACCGCTCGCGACTTCTTCGCGACGATCCAGAACAAGCTCGTCCACGCCGTCACCGGTCGGACCGCGGCGGAGCTGGTCGTGGCGCGATGCGATCAGGACGCTCCCAACCTCGGTCTGACGAGCTGGTCGGGAGCCAGAATCCGGAAGAAGGACGTCGATGTCGCCAAGAACTACCTCACCAGGCAGGAGGTCACCCACCTCGACCGGCTCACGACGATGTTCCTCGACTTCGCCGAGAACCGTGCACAGGCACGCCGGACGACGCTGATGGCGGACTGGGTGACGCAGGCGGACCGGTTCTTGGCCTTCAACGAGGAGTCCCTGCTCGAGGGAGTCGGCACCGTGTCACACGAGGACGCCAAGGCCGTCAGTGCCGAGCGCTACGCCGCGTTCGACGCCGGACGGCGTGCACACGAGGCCCGGCATGCACTCCTTCAGGAGGCGGACGACCTGCGGGCGTTGACGGAGATCGAACACGGGAGGGACGATCCCGACCATGCGTGACGGTCTCGCGGAGCGCCCGTGACGGCGGACGATGCGCGGTACTTCGGCGGTCGCTACCGCGTCGACGGCCTGCTCGGTCGGGGCGGCATGGGCCAGGTATTCCACGGCTACGACGAACGTCTCGACCGTCGCGTCGCGATCAAGGTGCTCCGTCAGTCCCGGTCGGTGCCGAATCCGCCGACGACTCCGGAGGAAGCCGAGATCGCCGAGGACCTCGACCGGGACCGCAAGCGGTTCCTGCGCGAGATCCGCACGACCGCACGACTCGAACTCGCCGGTGCCCCCGCCGTCTACGACACCGGCGTCGAACCGGGACCGGACGGCGTCCACGAGCTGTGGGTCGTGATGCAGCTGCTGCACGGGACGACGCTGGAAGCCGTCATCGACGCCGCCGACTTCGACACCGACCCGCCGACGATCGCCTGGGCGGCGGCGATCAGCGCACAGCTCGCGGCCGTGCTCGCCGACGTGCACCGGGTCGACGTCGTGCACCGCGACCTCAAGCCCGCCAACGTCATGCTGGTCGACGGCGGGCTGGTGAAGCTCCTCGACTTCGGCATCGCGATCCTGCGCGGCGCGGGTGCGCTGCCCCGGCTCACCCAGGTCGACCGGACCATCGGCACCCCGCCGTACATGTCGCCCGAGCAGTGTCTCGGCATCGTCGTCACCGCCGCGTCGGACGTGTACTCGCTCGGTTGTCTGCTGGTGGAGATGTTGACCGGCGACCTGCCGTTCCACGGGACCGCGGACAGGCCGCTGCGCGTGCACCATCTCCAGTCGCCCGTGCCGCAGGTGCGTGACCGGCGCCCGGAGATCCCCGAGGAACTCGCCCGGCTCGTCGAGACGATGCTCGCGAAGGAGCCGACCGAACGGCCCACCGCGGCGGAGGTCTACACGGGACTGTTGCCGCACACGGCCGTTCCGGGTGACACCTCGGAGGGCGGGGATCGGGACCCTCTCCGACCGTTCCTCAGCCCGCTGCTGTCCCCGTCGGCCGGCGCGGCCGAACGCGATGAGCTGCCACCGCTCGGTGACGCCGAGTACGAGGAGCTCGTCGGCAACGCGGTGGCGCTCCTGGACGCCGACCAGCCGGACCGGGCCGTCCGCGTGCTGGACGAGGGCGTCGCGCGCAGCGTCGGCCGGCCGTATCACCATCTGCAGTTGCGGCACATGCTCGCGGGCGCACTCGTCGAAGCGGGTCGGTTTTCCCGGGCCGCCCCCCTGCTCGTCGCCGTCGCGCAGGAGTACCGCCGGTTCGAGAAGACCCCGTCGCACATCCTGGTCGATCTGGCGTTCCAGACCGGCTACGCCTACGCCGAACTCGGCCGCGCGGCGGACGCGCTCCCGCACTTGCGTCTGGCCGTGGGGCAGACCGACACCGTCTCCGAACCCGACGTCGTCGACGCGCGGTTTCTCATCGCCCAGCTTCTCGGTGGGCTGGGCGAACACGACCGGGCGATCGAGGAGCTCGACCAGCTGCGATCTCGTCTGGTGGTCCGTGTCGGCGGGGATGCCGCCCAGGTTCAGGCCCTGGACCGTCTGCGGGATCGCCTGCGCGAGATGAGCTGATTGCGGACGGTCTGTGCGACGCGGTCCTCAATGATGCCGTAGTCAGGTGGTCACCGTGATGCACGCTACGCCGGGGCGGGACCGGACACTTCTGTTCGTGATCGTGGGTTGCGATCGTGAACGTCAGCGGCCCAGGTTGGTGATGACGTCCGCGGCGACACCGATTGCCCGGGCACAGGAGCGCTCGACGGCGGCGGGGTCGCCCCCGCGTCCGTCCTCGGCGGTGCCCACGAACACGCGGATGACGAACGGCCGTCGGCGGTGCCGGCGTGGGCGCGCTCCCGTTCGACGCCGAGCGCCTGCTTCCGGGCTTCGGTCAGCGCCGAGCACAGCGCCGCCCCGTCCAGTGCGAGCGGCGCGGGCCGCGGTGGGAACGGTGACGCCGGCTCCGTGAGCCCGGCCGTGCCGCAGCCCACGGGCACCGCCGCGAGCACGACCGTGGGAACCACCCGGGACAGCACCGACGAACCCCACCTCTCGATCATGACGACGAGGCCGGACTCGTGGGCCCGGCCCGGTGTCCGATCGATCACCGACACCACCGGAGGCCGGTTGACGACACGATCCCCCCGAATGATCGACAGCGCGATGAGCAGAGGTGGGACGTGGCGAACGCCGACGAGTACGAGCGGGTACTGGACAAGGGGGAGATCACCGGGCTGGGCTCGCTGAACGGGGCCGAGCGGGAGCTGCTCGCCCGGATGGCGCGGGAGTCCGGCTCCCGGGGCAACCGAGCCCGACGGCTGCTCGACGGGCGCTGAGCGTCGATGAGGACGGTCAAGGCGCGCATCCACGACATCACCTTCACCACTCCGCTGCCGGTTGAGGTGATCAAGCGGGTCTTCCACGAGTACGTGTCGGCGCAGTCACGCAAGGTCGAGCTGGCGCCGTTGGACCCGAACACCAATCCGTTCGAGACGGACCCGACGTTCGCCGCAGTGGCCAGCGTGACGCAGCACTTCGGCGGGTGGGCGGTGCAGATCCACATCGAGGACCTCGGCCCGGTCCGCGACGTGCTGCTCCGCGTCGTCGGGCACACCCCGTTCGACGTGATCATGTGGGTCAGCCTGCGTCACGCGCATCTGCGGTCCAAGGGCATCCCGATCGCGGAGGGCGCCTATCGGCGGCTGCAGGCGGTCGAGGCGGGTTCCTCGCCCGGCCGGGCGTGACCGGCGCCCGGGCGTGGCTGATCGCCGTCGGCCGATCGGCACGACAAACGGCTCCGGCACGGATCAGCAGAGCGTCGAGGTGGACCCGTGTCCTGGTCGCACTGGCGATCGCCTCGTCGCTGATCGTCGGCGGATGCGGTGTCGAGGGGGATCGGACACCGGCTGAGGAACCCGCCGGAGATTCCGGCGCTCAGCAGGGGGATCTCCGCGGGCAGCTGTTCGAGGTGGGTGAGGTCTCGGGGGTGCTGACCACTCCGGAAGACCTCTGCTCGGTCATCGACGCCGCGGCGGCCAGGGATGCACTCGGCTACGGGGGCAGGATCGTGACCGAAGTATTCGAGGACCCGGACAACGTCGAGGCTATTCGAGGCCTCTGTCAATACCGAGCGCCGGACGCGGTGAAGGTCGAAGGCGCCATGGCGGAAGTGACTGTTCCTGGGCGTGGGCCGGACCTCGAGGGATATCGGGCGGCGCTCACGAAGGCCGGTCTCACCTATCAGGATCTCATCGTCATCGGTGCGGATGATGCGCTGTGGATCGACCATCACCACACCGCCCTCGTCCGCTACGGCGACTCCGTCGGACTCGCAGGGAACATCGGCACCAACTCGATGGAACCGGCGGGCCTCGTCCGTCTCGCCGCCATGGCCGCGAAGGCCGGCCGGAACTGAAGGAAGTGGATCGTCCGGCGAGCGACGGCCCGGCGTCCTGGGAAGAGAGGAAGATGATCGTGGCGAAGGTCCGCATCCTCGAGTCGACCGATTCGGTCGGGGCACGGTCGTTCTCGTCTGCGCGTGTCCTGATCGTCGGAGCGATCCTGGTCGTGGCCCTCATCGGTGCTGGGTGTGGTGCGTCCGTTCCCGATCCGCAAGCGAGCCCGCAGAACGTCATCTCGAGTCCGACGGAATCCGACTCGAGCGGTGACTCTTGGGAGAACTCACGCGACGCGGATCCAGTCACCGCGATCGAGTCCCGGTGGGGAGCGGTGCGGCGCACTGACGTCGTGTCCGCCTCCGCCCAAGGCGGCTATCGCGCCGAGGTGACGTTGGAGTGGCACGAGGAGGTACCGGCCACCGATGCCGGTTTCCTCGCTCCCGGATGCGCGGTGAACTTCACCTCGACGCGGCCCGAGGCCTTCGACGACCACACCGTTCGGGTGGTCTCGGTCCTGGTGTCGGTCGACCATCTCGTGTCGAACGGCTTCGCCTGGAAACCGGACAGCGGATTCCCGGTGACCTACGACGACGGCGCCACCAGCCAGTACTTCGACAGAGCCCTGACCTGCGACACCGCGAACAACGGTGCCGAGCGGCTGCCCGGACGGATCTGGTTCGAACCCGGTGCGGACCCGCAGATCATCCAGTTCGTCCGCAGTGCGGAGAAGACACCGGACGACCCGACGGGTTCGGACATCGGGGCGAAGCCCGAGAAGTACTCCGTCGTGGTCGCCGGCTGCGACGGCGGCGACTGCTCGGCGACCTACCGGGAGAGGTGACGATGTCGAGAGCCGGACACGGACCGCTCGCCGTGGTGGCCGTCCTCGTCGGCTTCGTGGCCGCCGGGTGCGGGGCCATGGCCCCGGCGTCACCGCCGGTGTGGGACGGGGCGACCGGTCAGCTGATGAAACCGCTGACCGAACAGCAGCGGCAGCTCGCCCATTCGGCGGCCGCGGCCGACGGTGACGAGCCGCTCCCCGAGGAGGCGGAGGACGGCACGCCTCTCCGTCCAGGACAGGTCACGATGGTTCTGGAGAACCTGCGCGACCCCGACGGCCCGATCGTCGGGGTGCCGATCGTCAATCGCTGCCACACCAGTCCTGCCTACGGTGGGTACACCACCCGGTTCTACAACGTGCAGGCACCGTTCGTCGTGATGGTCGAACGGCCTCCACGCGGCTCGGACTATTGCGACTCGGTCGGGCTCGACGGTGAGTTCGCCCATGGGACGCGTGTCACCGTCTACGACGAGACCGGTGAGGTACTGGAGCGATGGCAGACCACGCGGGCACCGGATTCCGTCACACGACCGTCGGTGACGGCCCGGTTCTGGTGACCCGACCTGCTGACCGGCGGGTCCGGTCTACGGCGGGCGGGTCGGTCCTGCCACGGAGGGGTTGGCAGGATCGGCCCATGACCTCGCTCACCGTCGCCGGTGTCGACGATCACCCGATCGTGCTCACCGGGCTGCGGGCGCACCTGGAGGCGGCCGGTGCGGGGATCGTCTGGGCCGCGGCCGCGTCGACGGTCGACGAGCTGATCGTCGGTGACCCGCCGGACGTCGTGCTGCTCGACGTCCGTCTCGGCGACGGCAGCGACGTCGCCGACAACGTCACCCGCCTGCGCGCGTGGGGGGCGGCGGTCCTGCTGTTCACCACCGAGCGTCGCCCGGCGCCGGTCCGGCGCGGGATCGAGGCAGGGGCGTCCGGGCTGGTGCTCAAGGGCGACCCGGAGGACGGGCTGATCGAGGCGATCCGGTGTGCCGGGGGCGGGACCGTCTACGTCTCCAGCGAACTCGCCCACCAGATCGTCAACGACCCGGCCGGTCGGGTCCGGCTGTCCGAGCGGCAGCTCGACGTGCTCCGCATGATGGCGCGTGGGGTGCCGCGCCGCTCGATCGCCGAGCAGCTGTTCGTGACGCCGGGGACGCTGCAGACCTACCGCGAGCGGGCACTGGCGGCGTACGCCGCCCGTGGGGTCCTGTTCAAGGACTCCACCGAGCTGCCGTGGCGCGCCTACGCCGACGGCCACCTCGACCTGGATCCGGGATGAGCTTCCGGGCCGGGGTCGAGGTCGGCCTGCAACGCGCGTACGCGTCGCTGCTGATGCTCTTCGCCGTCGGCTGGTCGGCGATCGCAGTGCGCGGGCTCACCGGCGCCGGTCCCACCGCCGGGGCCCCCGTGTCGACGACGGGGGCGGCGGCGTTCGTGACGACCGCGGCGGTCCTGACGGTCCGCGGCATCCGGACCCGGCTCGGACCCGTCGACGTCGGCGTCGTCGTGCTGGTCGCCGCCCTCGTGCAGGTCGGATACCTGGTGGAGGCACCCGCCGGTCTGGTCGTCGGGTACCGCAGCCAGGCGGTCGTGGCGGCGATCGTCCCGCTGCTCACGCTGGCCCCGCCCCGGTGGGCGGCCGCCGGAACCGGTGCGCTCGTCGTCCTGCAGGTCGCGACCAGCGCACCGACCGACGGGCTGCCCGCCGCACTGCTGGGGGTGTGGTCACTGGTCGTCAGCGGCGCCATCGCCGCGGTGGTGGCACCGGTCCTGCGGACCGCGGGTGCCCGGGCCGACGCGGCGGCCGAGGCCGAACGCGCCGCCCGGATCACCGCCGACGGCGCCGCAGCCGAACGGGAGGCGGCCGCGGAGTTCGGCCGAGTCCTGCACGACGAGGTGTCCGCCGCTCTGCGGGGGGCCGCCACCGGCGGGGTGGACGGTGCGCAGCGGCGCGCGGCGGCCTCCCGCGCGGTCGCCGCGCTCGACGGGTCCGCCCCGACGCCGCCCGGGGATCCGGAGACCGACGTCCGCTCGGCGCTCGACGGGCTCGACAGTCGGACCCCGCGCCGGATCGCGCTGCCCGCCGAGCCGGTCGTCGCCTCGGTCGAGGTGGTCGCCGCCGTCCGCGGCGCGGTCGGCGAGGCGCTGCGCAACGTCGACCGGCACGCCGCGGCGGGCGAGGCCCGGATCGAGCTGGCGCCCGGCCCGGGGATCCGAGTGACGGTCGTCGACAACGGCCGCGGTTTCGACCCCGCGGCGCATGGCCCGTCCGCCGGTGTCGACGAGTCGATCGTCGGCCGGATGCGGGCGGTCGGCGGGACGGCGACGCTCACGAGCGCGCCCGGACGCGGCACCACGGTGCGCCTGGACCGGCCCCCCGATCCGGTCGGTCCGGCACCGCCCTCCGCCCCCGTCGACCGGATCGCGCTCGTCGCCGCCGCCACGGGCGACGTCCGCCGACCCCTCTACGCGCTGCTGATCGGGTACCTCGCGATGAACGCGCTGGTGGCGGCCCTGCAACCGGACCAGGTCCCGGAATCGCGATGGTTCCTGCCGTGGTACGCGACGGTGTGCGTGCTCGCGGCGGCGCTGGTGGTCCGGGCCGCGCGGGGTGTGGGGCCGGTCCTCTCGGCGGCCGCCGCCCTCGTCGCGGTCGGGGGAGCGGTCGCGGCCGTCGCCGTGGTCCCGCTGGCGGACCTGCTGACCCTCGCCTCGTGGCCGATCGGCGCGACCACGCCGTTGCTCATGGTGCTGGTGACGGTGCGACGTTCGGCCGAGGCGCTGCTCGCCGTCCTCGCCGCGCAGGTCGGCATCGTCGCCGTGCTCGCGGCCGGGCCGATGTCGGCCGAGCCGCCGGTGACGGTCGTCCTGTTCGCGATGCCGATGCTCGTCGCCCCCGCTCTGGGGACGCTGATGGCGTGGCTGATCGGGCGCACGATCCGTCGGCTCGGTCGCGCCACGATCGAGGCGAACGCCCGCCGCACCCGGGTCGAGGCCGACGCCGTGGTCGCCCGGGTGCGGCGGTCGGTGCGGGACCGGCGCATCGAGTCGTTGCACCGGGAGGTGCGGCCGTTCCTGACCGCGGTCGCGGCGGGGACCGAGGCCGCCGGGTCGCGCCGGGACACCGCGCTGCGTCTGGACGCCGCGATCCGCGACGAGCTGCACCTGCCCGAGGTGCTCGACGACGACCTGCGCACGGCACTCGACGCCGCCCGCTCGGCAGGCTGCCGGGTCGTGCTGCAGCCGTCGGCGGGGGCGCGCGTCGAACCGGGTCGCGTCGCGGCGCTGCTGCGTCCCGCGCTGACGGGCATCCCGGCGCGCGAGATCGTGCTCGGCCTGCACGACGACGGATCGATCACCACCGCGAGCCTCGTCGTCGTGCCCGGCCGGGACCTGCCGGTCCCCGACGACGCCACGGTCACGGTGCGCGAGTCGACCGTCGAGTACGCCTGGCTGGAGGTGGTCGTGTCCGGAAGCGACCCTCAGCCGGGCAGCTCGTAGCCGGTGAACTGCTCGCGCAGGGTCGTCCTCGAGAACTTCCCGACGCTCGTCCTCGGTACCTCGTCGATGAACTCCACCGCGTCCGGGAGCCGTCACCGGGCGACCCGGTCGGCGAGGAACGCCCGTAGCTCGTCGGCGGTCAGCGTCTCGCCCCGGCTCGACGACCACGCAGGCCGGCGGCCGTTCCACCCACTGCTCGTGGGAGATGCCGATCACCGCGGCCCCGGCCGCCTTGGGTGTGCGACGCCGGGCACCGGGTCGACATGCGGCTACAACAGTGGCAGCAGGGACCGGTCGACGAAGACGACCTCGTCGCCGGCGTGCTCGGCCACGTCGACGAGCTGGTCGGGGTGCAGCCGGATGGTTGAGCGTGTGCAGCACCCGGTCGGTGCCCGGCACGGCGAGGTGGAACTCCAGGGGCCGGGAGGATTTGCAGCAGAACGTGCCGACACGGCCGTCCGGGGAGATACCCAGGGTGTCCAGGACGGTCGCGAGCCGCCGTACCCGTTCGGCCCACTGGGCCACCGTGACGGCGTCCTCGGGCCCCTCCGGCTGAGCGGTCACCCTCCGTATGCCTCCGAACGGCTGCTCCGCACGGTGGAACGCATGCGGTAGGGGGCAGCAGTCGGTCCCGCATCGGTTCGAACACGCGGATCAACCTCCCGGCGGCGTGGCCTCGATCACCCACCTCTCGGTCAGGTCCGCGTCGCAACGGATCTGCTCCGGACACTGCCTGTGACCGCCCGACCGCAGTACGCTCGCCGTCCATGACCGAAGCGTCCCCGGACGACCCGCACGCGCCCACGGTCTGCCTCGACGTCGGCTCCGGCTGGACGAAGGCGGTGCTGGTGCTGCCCGACGGGACACCCGCCGGGTTCGCCGAGCACCCCACCACACCGGACGTGCTGACCGGGGTCGACGCCGCCGTCGCCGCCGCAGCGGCCGCCGCGGGCCGGGGCAGGCGCCGCGGGCCGCGGGTGCTGGCCTGTTCCTCGGCGGGCGGCGCGCTGCGCCTGTCGGTGGTGGGGTCGGAGACCCTGACCGCGACCGAGGCCGGGCATCGGGTCTGCCGCTCGGCGGGCGCCCGGGTGGTCGGGGTGCACCCCGGGCCGCTGGAGCCCGACGCGGTGCTGGAGCTGTCGAGCCGGCGCCCCGGGGCGGTGCTGCTGCTCGGCGGTGCCGACGGGGCCGACCCGGCGGTGCTGCTGCACAACGCGGGCCGGCTGGCCCGCACCCGCGGGCACTGGCCGGTGCTGCTCTCGGTCGACGACGTCGCCCGCACCGACGCGCTCGGCCTCCTGCTGGCGGGCGGCCGGGCCGTCACGACCTGCCCGAACGTCACGCCGCGGCCGGGCCGGATCGTCGCGGGACCGGCGCGGGACGCGGTCGCCGCGCTCTACGCCCGGCACGTCCTCGGGACGGGCACCGGCCGGTTCGGCGCGCTGGTCCATGTCGGCACGCACGCCGCGGTCGGCGACGGGGCCGGGGTGCTGGCCCGGCTGACCGGGACCGGGGTGCTCGTCGTCGACGTCGGGTCGGCGACCACCGACGTGCACCGCAGCGGCCCCGGGCCCGGCCCGGCCGCCGCGACCGTGGAGGGCGACCTCGGGGTGCGCGACGGCGCCGTCGGTGTCCTGACGGAGGCCCAGACCGAGGGCATCGTCGACCCGGTGGAGGCCGACCTGCTCGGCCCGGCCGTCGCCGCGCTGCAGGAGTCGCGCGCCACGGTGCCCGCCGACCGCGGCGCGGCCGCCGAGGACCGCAGGCTGGCCGCGATCGCGGCGGTGGTCGCGTTGCGCAGGCACCTGCGTCACACCGGCGTCCTGGCCGATCCCGCGCATCCCGGCACCGGTCCGGACGCCCCCGTCGACGCGGGTGAGATCGGTCTCGTCGTGCTCACCGGGGGCGTGTTCCGCCAGCGCGACGCGGCCGGGCTGGCCGCGGCGGCCCGCACGGTGCGCCACGACGCCGTCCTGGCCCCGCTGCTGGCCCGGGCGGAGGTGCGGGTCGACAGCGAGTCCGTGCTGGCCCCGGCCGGGCTGCTGGCCGCGCACGGCCGCGAGGTCGCGGCGGGCGGGCTGCTCGCCGAGCACCTGACGGGCTGATCACGCACGAGTTGACACCCCCGCGGCGGCTCGGAACCATGGAGTCGCGACATCGCCGGGCGCCGAGAGGCGCTGCAGCGGCCGTCACCGGCCGCCACGCTCGGGCCCGGCCGGCACGGACGAGAAAGGGCGCCTGTCTCCGACGAGGAGGGAGGACGCCGTGACCCGTGTACGCCGCTCCTCCTCCCCGTCGGACCGCACCCGTCGTGCCGACGAGTACGACTCTTACGCCTGAGGAGGCGCACCCACCCCATGACCGATCACCCGAAGCTGCAGCACGCCGGCGGCCTGGACTTCGCGATCGCCGACATCTCCGAGGCGGAGTACGGCCGCAAGGACATCCGGCTCGCCGAGAACGAGATGCCGGGCCTGATCGACCTGCGCCGTGAGTACGGGGAGTCCAAGCCGCTGACCGGCGCGCGGATCGCGGGCTCGCTGCACATGACCACCCAGACCGCGGTCCTCATCGAGACCCTCGTCGCGCTCGGCGCCGACGTCCGCTGGGTGTCCTGCAACATCTTCTCCACCCAGGACTACGCCGCCGCGGCGACCGTCGTCGGTCCGCACGGCACCGCGGAGGACCCGCAGGGCGTCCCGGTCTTCGCCTGGAAGGGCGAGTCGCTGGAGGACTACTGGTGGTGCACCGAGCAGCTGTTCAAGTTCCGTGACGCCGACGGCAACGTCGTCGGCCCGAACATGATCCTCGACGACGGCGGCGACGCCACCCTGCTCGTGCACAAGGGCGTCGAGTTCGAGAAGTCCGGCGTCGTGCCGACCTTCGACGACGACGACCTCTCGGTCTCCGACGAGGAGCGGGTCGTGTTCGACACCCTGCGCCGCAGCCTCGCCGAGGACCCGCAGCGCTGGACGACGATCAACTCCGACATCCGCGGAGTCACCGAGGAGACCACCACCGGCGTCAACCGGCTGTACCAGCTGGCCGAGCGCGGCGAGCTGCTCTTCCCGGCGATCAACGTGAACGACTCGGTCACCAAGTCGAAGTTCGACAACAAGTACGGCATCCGCCACTCGCTGGTCGACGGTCTCAACCGGGCCACCGACGTGCTGCTCGGCGGCAAGGTGGCCGTCGTGGCCGCCTACGGCGACACCGGCAAGGGCTCGGTCGAGGCTCTCGCGGGCCAGGGTGCGCGCGTCATCGTCGCCGAGGTCGACCCGATCTGCGCGCTGCAGGCGCTGCTGGAGGGTCACCAGGTCGCGACCCTGGACTCGGTCATCGAGCAGGCCGACATCATCGTCACGGCGACCGGTAACAAGGACATCCTGACGGTCGACCTGCTCAAGCGGGCCAAGCACCAGGCGATCGTCGCCAACGTCGGTCACTTCGACAACGAGATCGACATGGCGGGCCTGTCCCGCGTCGAGGGCATCAAGAAGATCAACATCAAGCCCCAGGTCGACGAGTGGATCTTCCCGGACGGGCACTCGGTCATCGTCCTGTCCGAGGGCCGCCTGATGAACCTGGGCAACGCGACCGGCCACCCGTCGTTCGTGATGTCCAACAGCTTCTCGAACCAGGTGATCGCCCAGGTCGAGCTGTTCACCAAGCACGAGGAGTACAACAAGGACGTCTACCGGCTGCCGAAGCACCTGGACGAGAAGGTCGCGCGGATCCACGTGCAGGCCCTCGGCGGCGAGCTCACCAAGCTCACCAAGGACCAGGCCGAGTACATCGGCGTGGACGTCGAGGGTCCGTACAAGCCGGAGCACTACCGGTACTGAGCGAGTAGCTCGCGGATCGCGCATCGGTACTGAGCGAGTAGCTCGCGGATCGCGCATCGGTACTGAGCGAGTAGCTCGCGGATCGCGCATCGGTACCTCGTTCTCCGCGTTCTCCGTCCGACGGCGCGGCGGCCCCCTCCCGGGGCGCCGCGCCGTCGGCGTACCAGGGGGTCACCGTCGAGATGACGATCGAGATCGGGTCGGGTGACGGCTGGGTGCACTGCGCCCGGGGTCACCGGCACTGGGGCCTGTTCGGCGCGGCCGGGCTGCTCGTGCGCCACCGCGACGACGCCGACCCGGCGGGCGTCGACCGGGTGCTGCTGCAGCACCGGGCGTCCTGGAGCCACCACGGCGGCACCTGGGGGATCCCCGGCGGTGCCCGGGACCGGGGGGAGTCCGCGGTGCGGGCGGCGCTGCGCGAGGCGGCCGAGGAGAGCACCCTCGCCGTCGCCGGGCTGGCGCCGGTGGAGGAGTTCGTCGACGACCACGGCGGCTGGAGCTACACCACGGTCGTCGTGCGGACGCCGGACGCGCCGCCGGTCCGGGTGCGCGGCGCGGAGAGCACCGAGCTGCGCTGGGTGCGCACCGACCGGCTCGGTGAGCTGGACCTGCACCCGGGCTTCGCGACGACCTGGCCCACCGTCTCGGAGCTGGGTGCCTGACCTAGGCTCGACCGCCGTGGGGGAACTGGTGGTCGTCGAGGGACTGGACGGTGCGGGCAAGCACACGTTCACCACGGAGCTCGTCGCCGGGCTGCGCGCACACGGCGCCTCGGTCACCACGACGGCCTTCCCCCGCTACGACGACGACGTGCACGCCGAGCTGGCCCGCGACGCGCTCTATGGCCGGATGGGCGACCTCGCCTCCTCGGTGCACGCGATGGCGGTGCTGTTCGCGCTCGACCGCCGGGCCGCCGCGGCCGGGCTGCGTGCGGCGCTCGCCGCACACGACGTCGTGCTCGTGGACCGCTACGTCGCCTCCAACGCCGCCTACAGCGCCGCCCGGCTCGGCCAGGACGCCGGCGGCGAGGTCGTCGGCTGGGTCCGGGCGCTGGAGGTCGACCGGTTCGGCATCCCGGTGCCCGGCCACCAGCTGCTGCTGGCACCGCCCCGGGAGGTCGCCGCGGAGCGGGCGAGGTCGCGCGCGGCCACCGAGCCCGGCCGCGCCCGCGACGCCTACGAGAGCGACGACGGCCTGCAGGCCCGCACCGACGCCGTCTACCGGGAGCTGGCGGCGCGGTCCTGGCTGAGCCGCTGGACAGTGCTCGACGACCCCGCCGCGGCACCGTCGGCCCTCGTGCCCGCCCTGCTGCACCGGTGCTGATCACGGGGCTGGGATAGTGACGTCCATGAAGTCGCGCGTACTGGTGGTCGACGACGACCCGGCCCTGGCCGAGATGCTCACCATCGTGCTGCGAGGCGAGGGCTTCGAGACAGCGGTCGTGTCCGACGGGACGCGGGCACTGCCCGCCGTCCGGGACACCCAGCCGGACGTGGTGCTGCTCGACCTGATGCTGCCCGGCATGAACGGCATCGACGTGTGCCGGGCCATCCGGGCGGAGTCCGGCGTCCCGATCGTCATGCTGACGGCTAAGAGCGACACCGTCGACGTCGTGCTCGGGCTGGAGTCCGGCGCCGACGACTACGTCGTGAAGCCGTTCAAGCCCAAGGAGCTCGTCGCGCGGATCCGGGCCCGGGTCCGCCGCAACGACGCCGAGCCCGCCGAGCAGCTGTCCATCGGCGAGATCGACATCGACGTGCCCGCGCACCAGGTCACCCGGGAGGGCCGGCCGATCGCGCTGACCCCGCTCGAGTTCGACCTGCTCGTCGCGCTGGCCCGCAAGCCGCGCCAGGTGTTCACCCGCGAGGTCCTGCTCGAGCAGGTGTGGGGCTACCGGCACGCCGCGGACACCCGCCTAGTGAACGTGCACGTGCAGCGTCTCCGGTCGAAGGTCGAGCGCGACCCGGAGCGCCCCGAGGTGGTCCTGACCGTCCGCGGGGTGGGGTACAAGGCCGGTCCTCCGTGACCGGCGCGCCGCGGGTGCACCGGCCGTGGTGACGCGTCGCCGCGGACTCCGCACCCGGCTGGCCCGGCTGCCCGGGGCCCGGCGGGTCGCCCGCGCGCTGGGACCGCTGCGGGTGCAGGCGCACGAGCTGGGCATGCTCATCGCCGCGGCCTGGCGGCGGTCGCTGCAGCTGCGGGTGGTCACCTCGACGCTGGCGCTGTCGTCGGCGGTCGTGCTGGTGCTCGGCCTGGTGCTGCAGAGCGAGATCGCCGAACGGCTGCTGCAGAGCAAGCTCGACGCCGCGATCTCCCAGTCGGACGCGAACCGGCAGGTCCTGGAGGGGCAGCTGGCGAGCGTCGACCCGGACCGCGAGGGCGTGCAGGAGATCCTGGACACCGCCCTGGAACGGCTGACCGACACCACCGGCCCCGGCCGGGCCGGGACGGCCGGGGAGTTCAGCGCCGCGCTGACCACCGGGTCGGCGAACGGGCCCGAGGTGTCCGCCGGCGACGTCGGCCAGATCACCGCGCGCCAGCAGGACATCACCGCCCGCGGGTCGCTGGACAGCCTGAACCGCCAGTACACGACCGTCGACGGCGTCCCGAACCTCGTCATCGGGCAGAAGATCGCCACCGCGGGCCGGGAGCTGCAGTTCTACCTGCTGTTCCCGCTCAACGGTGAGCAGCTGACGCTCGGGCTGGTGCAGAGCACGCTGATCGTCGGCGGGCTGGTGCTGCTGGTGCTGCTGGCCGCGATCGCCAGCCTCGTCACCCGGCAGGTGGTCCGCCCGATCCGGCACGCCGCCGACGTGGCCGAACGCTTCGCCGGGGGACACCTCGACGAGCGGATGGCCGTGCGCGGCGAGGACGAGGTCGCCCGGCTCGCCGAGTCCTACAACGAGATGGCGGGCAGCCTCGCCGCGCAGATCGCCCAGCTCGAGGAGTTCGGGGCGCTGCAGCGGCGGTTCACCTCCGACGTCAGCCACGAGCTGCGCACGCCGCTGACCACCGTGCGGATGGCCGCCGACGTCCTCTACGCCTCCCGCGACGAGCTGCTCCCGGCGCTGCGCCGCAGCTCCGAGCTGCTGGTCACCGAGCTCGACCGGTTCGAGGAGCTGCTCGCCGACCTGCTGGAGATCTCCCGCCTCGACGCCGGCGTGGCCGAGCTGGGTGCCGAACGGGTCGACCTGTCCGCGGTGGTGCGGCGGGCGACCGACGCGGTGCGCGGCATCGCCGCCGACGCCGGCACCGACCTCGTCCTGGACCTGCCGGCGGGCGAGCTGATCGAGGCCGACCCGCGCCGGGTGGAGCGCATCGTGCGCAACCTCGTCGCGAACGCGATCGACCACGGCGAGGGCCGCCCGGTGGAGGTGACGGTGGCCGGCGACGACGCCGCGGTCGCCGTCGTCGTGCGCGACCACGGCGTCGGGCTGCGGCCCGGCGAGGCGGACCTGGTGTTCAACCGGTTCTGGCGGGCCGAGGAGTCGCGGGCCCGGCGCAGCGGCGGCACCGGGCTCGGGCTGTCGATCAGCATCGAGGACGCCCGGCTGCACGGCGGCTGGCTGCAGGCCTGGGGCGAGCCGGGCAACGGCTCGGCGTTCCGGCTGACCCTGCCGCGCGAGGTGGGCGGGCACATCAGCGCCTCGCCGCTGCCGCTCGGCCCGCCCGCCGCCGCGGCCGGGGACCGGCGCAACGGCAGCTCGGTGCCGACCCCGCCGCAGGGGATCGGCCGCGACCTGCGCGAGGAGGACCTGTGGCGGCTGCGCCCCGAGGAGCACGCGCCGATGCAGCCCGCCGAGCGCGCCATCATCGACCCGGGCGGCGACCGGTGACCGCCCGCCGTGCGCTGGCGGCGCTGGTCGTGACGGTCGCCGCCGCCGTCGTCGCCGGGTGCGCGACGGTGCCCCAGCAGTCCGACGTGCAGGTGCTGCGCCAGGGCGAGCAGGCCGCCGAGCAGAACCTGAGCGGCCCGATCGAGGACGACGAGCCGCTCGGCCTGGTCCGCGGGTTCGTCTACCGTTCCGGCTCGCCCGACGACCGGCACGCGCAGGCCCGCCGCTACCTGTCGGCGTCGGCGTCGGGCTGGGACGACGCGGCGTCGCTGACCGTCCTGGACGAGCGGTTCGACACCGTCGTGTCGCCGGACAACGGCACACCGGGCCCGGACCGGATGACGGTGCGGGTGCGGGGCACCCGGCTGGGCACGGTCGGGCCGGGCGGGGCGTTCGAGTCCTCCCCGCAGCGGGTCGAGGTCGACGTCGGCGTCGTCCGGGAGGGCGAGCGCTGGCGGATCGACCGGCCACCGCCCGGGGTGATGGTCCGGCTGTCGGACTTCCGCTCGCACTACCGCGAGCTGCAGGCCTGGTTCGTCGACCCGGTCCGCCGGATGCTGCTGCCCGACGGGCACTACATCCGCAGCGGGCGTCCCGGTGAGCTCGCGATGGACGCCGTCGACGTGCTGTTGCGCGGGCCGTCCACCGGCCTGGCCGGGGCGGCGGTGACGATGTTCCCGGCGACCGCGCGGATCCGCTCGGCCACGACCGACCCCGCGGCGGGCACCGCGTCGATCGAGCTGACCGGGGTGTCGGGGCTGTCCCCGCAGGACCGGGAGCTGCTCGCCGCGCAGGTCGCGCAGACCCTCGGCGGGGTGGGTGTGCCGCGGGTGGAGCTGCTGGCCGACGGCGGACCGCTGGTCCCCGCGACGCCGACGGTGTCGGCCGCGGACCAGGCCGACCTCGTCGCCGGCCCCGGCCGGGCCCCCGCGTTCCCCTACGTCGTCGACGGCGGCCGGGTCCGTCAGCTCGGCGCGACCGGCGTGGCGGCACCGGTCGCCGGGCAGGCCGGGAACGGCTCGTTCGACATCACCGAGGCCGCCGCGTCCGCGCGCAGCGGGCGGATCGCCGTCGTGTCCCGGGAGTCGACGGGCACCCAGCGGCTGCTCACCGGCCCGCTGGGCGGGGAGCTCACCGCCACCCCGGTGTCCGGCGCCGACGTCCGCTCGCTGAGCTGGAACGGTGCGGGTGACGAGATCTGGGCGGTCGTGGACGGCAGGCTGCGCCGGGTCCTCGTCCCGCCGTCCGGGCCGCCGGTCGAGGGCGCGGTGGACGCGGGCCGGCTGACGCCGCTGGGCCGGATCGGGGACATCGCGCTGGCGCGTGAGGGCGGCCGGATCGCCGTCGTCGCCGACGGTGCGCTGCTCGTCGCCCCGATCGTCCCGGTCGACGACGGCGAGGTCGCCGTCGGGCCGCTGCGGCGCCTGCGCCCCGGGGACCTCGACGACGTGGTGTCGATCGACTGGCACTCCGCGGACCGGATCGTGGTCGCGTCGGACTCGGACCGCCCCATGTCCGAGGTGAGCGCGGACGGTCTGCGGCTGGACCAGATCCCCGGCACGAACCTGACCGCGCCGCTGGGGGCGCTGGCCGCCGCCGAGGGGCGCCCGCTGTACGTGACCGACCGGACCGGCCTGTGGAGCTACTCCGGCGGCGAGTTCGACGCCTGGCAGCAGGCGGGCGGGACCGGAGCGGCCGCACAGCCGTTCTACCCCGGCTGAGCGCGTCCCGGTGGCCGGATCCCCGGCCTGTGGACAACTCCGGCGGTTGTGGACAACTCGGCCCGGGCGGGCTCCGGCGGGCCCGCGGCGAGGGTGCCGGGGGCGAGTATCGGTGCCGTGACCCCGACCCGAGCCCCGTCCCCGGCCGCCGCCCTGCTGGACCTCCTCCTGCCCCGGACCTGCGGGGGCTGTGGTGCCGGGCCGCCCGGCAGCGGGGGCTGGTGCCCGGCCTGCGCGCAGGACACGGCGGGCCCGGTGCCGGTCCGGGTGCCCGGCGCCGGCCGGGTCGCGGCGGCCGGGCGCTACCGCGGGCCGCTGCGCCGGGCCGTGCTGGCCTACAAGGAGCGCGGCCGGCGGGACCTGGCGCCGGACCTGGCGGGGCTGCTGGTGGGCCCGGTGTCGGCGGTGCTCGCGCCGCGGGCCGACGGGACGCCGGACCCGGCCGCGGTGCGCCTGGTGCCGGCCCCGTCCCGGCCGTCGGCGGCCCGGGTGCGCGGCGGCGACCACGTGCTGCGGCTGTGCCGGGCGCTGGCGCCGCTGCTGACCGCTGCCGGGCTGCCTGCCCGCCCCGACGCGGCCCTGGCCCTGCACCGTCGCGCGCGGGACTCGGTGGGGCTCGACGGCGCGGGCCGGGCGGCGAACCTGGCCTCGGCGCTGCACCCGGCCCGGGGCCGCGAGCCGGTGCCCGCGGCCCCGGGGGAGGCGGTGCTGCTGGTCGACGACGTCGTGACCTCCGGGGCGACCCTGCGGGCCTGCGGGGCGGTGCTCGCCGCCTCGGGACTGCCCGCCGTGGGGGCCGTGGTGCTCGCCGACGCCTCGGTCCGCCGCCGCCGACCGGGCGACAGACTGTGATGACGATCACACGGCCGGACTGGTACGCCCGTCTCCCGGGCCGTCGTCCACAGTGGTCGCCGGGAGCGCGATCCGGAGGTGAGCGCGCCGCCCCGGGGGCGACGGGTCATCCGGGTGCCGCGAGGTCGTCGCGCGCCGCGTCCGATGGCGCCAGGGTGTCCACCCGACGGGTCGGCGAACGACCTGTCCCGGAGGCGGATTTCCCGATAACGTCCGCTGAACTCCGACCGCTACCACATCAGGAGGAACGACCGCGAGCCCACCCCCCGGGGGCCGTCGTCGGGTCCCGGGTTCAGCACGACTGAAGCGAGGGATGTTCGAGTGGAGATCGTCGTCACCGGCCGGAACGTCGAGGTGCCGGAGCACTTCCGTGGCCTGGTCCAGGACAAGCTCAGCCGCCTGGAACGCCACGACCACAAGATCGTCGGAATGGAGGTGGAGCTCTTCCACGAGCCGAACCGCCGTCAGCAGAAGTCCTGCCAGCGCGTCGAGATCACCGGGCGCGGCGGCTGTGGAGCCGTCGCCCGCGCCGAGGCCTCCGCCGCCGACTTCTACGCCGCACTCGACATGGCGGTCGGCAAGCTCGCCGAACGACTGCGTCGTTCCCACGACCGCCGCAAGCCCAGCCGCCGCGACCGCGTGGCCGCCTCCCGTGCCGCCGCCGACGCCTCGGCCGTCGCGCTCATGGAAGCGGCCCCTCCTGTCACCGACACCATCCCCGCACCGCGCGGTCACGACGAGTCCCTGACCGACGACGAGCTGGTCCGCCTCGAGCAGCAGTGGGAGGCCGAGTACCGGCCCGGCCGTATCGTCCGCGAGAAGTCCCACCCGGCCACACCCATGAGCGTCGACGAGGCGCTGTCACGGATGGAGCTCGTCGGCCACGACTTTTACATGTTCGCCTGCAGCGAGACCGGCCGTGCCTCGGTGGTCTACCGCCGCCGCGGCTACGACTACGGCGTGATCCGGCTCGACGGCTGACCGCCCGCGCCCGACGGTGCCCGTACCGCGGCGGGGAACGCCTCCCCGCCGCGGCGCGGGCCACCTTCGCCGGTGCCCGTACCATGGACGACGGGGTCGGCCCGCCGTGCGGCGCCGGTGCCGTGCCGGTGCCGCCCGCGACACCGTGTCGCGGCGCGGAGACCGTGGTGGGAGGCCCCGTGTCCTGACCGCGACGT
>NZ_JBEDNP010000089.1:0-1230 GCF_040105315.1 Pseudonocardia tropica | reverse complement strand
CTGGGCTGCCTGCGGGGAACCGGCTCCAGCCCCGATCCACCGTAGGCACCCCACACCCGACACTCATCACCGCAAGACGGCGTGCGCGGTGCGTGATCTGCCACCGCGACGGCGCCACTGCTCGGTGGGTGCACCGCCGCACCGCCGCTGCTCATGCTCAAGGAGTCCTGATGACCGCTGTAGCGATCGGCGCGATCGACATCCCCTCCGGGCGAGGCTCTGGCCGGGGCCCTCGGGGCGCTGATCGAGGTGCCGGTGCTCGTCGCCTTGGTGTACGTGTCGTTGTGGCCGCGCCGGCGCCTGGTCACCACCGCGGACACACCGCTGCCTCGCGCGGGTGGGACTTGATGAGCACCCGCTCGGCCGGCCAGTAGCGGACCATGTCATGGACGCCTCCTCGTTCGACGCCACGCCGGTCGTCGTCGCTATTGCGCGACGGCGCCCGGCGGGCGACCGCACCCTCGAACACTTCGCGCTCACCAGCCCACACCCGCGGCTTCAGCAGACCGTCGACGAGCTGCGCCGCACATTCCACGGCACCTTCGGCCCCGAGACGATCGAGGCCGTGGTCGTGGACGTGTTCACCAAGCTGGCGCTGACCGCCCGCATCACCACCCACCTGCCCGTCCTCGCCGCCCGCCACGCCCACCAGCGGCTCGCGGCAGCAGCCCGATCCCCAGGAGCCCCCGTGACCACCACAGCCGCGGTCCCCGAAGTCCTGTTCGTCTGCGTCCACAACGCCGGCCGCTCCCAGATGGCCGCCGCCCTGCTGGCCCACCACGCCAACGGCGCCGTCCGCGTCACCTCCGCCGGCTCGGCCCCGGCCGAGACCATCAACCCCGCCGTGCGCGAGGTCATGGCCGAGATCGGCCTGTCCCTGGACACCGAGTTCCCGAAGCGCCTGACCACCGAGGCGGTCGAAGCGGCCGCCGTCGTGATCACCATGGGCTGTGGCGATGCCTGTCCGGTGTTCCCCGGCAAGCGCTACCTCGACTGGGAGCTGACCGACCCCGCCGGCAAGACCGCCGAGCAGATCCGCCCGATCCGCGACGACATCGACGCCCGGGTACGCCGCCTGCTCACCGAAGTGACCGGTGCCCCGACCGAAGCGACGACCCCGTGACCACGACACCGGCGGTGTTGTTCGTCTGCGTCCGTAACGGCGGCAAGTCCCAGATGGCCGCCGGGCTCATGCGCGCGGCCGCCGGTGACCGGGTCGAGGTGCACTCC
>NZ_JBEDNP010000088.1:0-1302 GCF_040105315.1 Pseudonocardia tropica | reverse complement strand
TGCGCTTGGCCACTTCCTCCTGCAGCTGCGGCGCGACCGTGAACAGGTCACCCACGATGCCGAAGTCGGCGATCTCGAAGATCGGCGCCTCCTCGTCCTTGTTCACCGCGACGATCGTCTTCGACGTCTGCATACCGGCACGGTGCTGGATCGCACCGGAGATACCCAGCGCGATGTAGAGCTGCGGCGAGACCGACTTGCCGGTCTGACCGACCTGGAACTGCGGCGGGTAGTAACCCGAGTCCACCGCGGCACGCGAGGCACCCACCGCAGCACCAAGAGAGTCCGCCAGACCCTCCACGACGGTGAAGTCGTCGGCCGAACCCACACCACGCCCACCGGACACGATCACCGTCGCCTCGGTCAGCTCCGGACGCGACCCACCCTGGATCGGCTCACGACCGGTCACGGTCGCAGCACGCCCGGACGGCGCCGGGACCTCGACGGTCTCCCGCGCACCCGCACCCGCGACGGCCTCGATCTCGATCGAACCCGGCCGCACGGTGATCACCGGGTGCTCGGTGTTCGACCTGGCCTCAGCGGTGTAGGCACCACCGAAGATCGAGTGCGACACACCGTCCGCCGAGACCCCGACCACATCGGACAACAGCCCCGAGCCCGTCCGGACGGCGAGCCGACCGGCGACCTCCTTACCGTTACCGGTGGCCGCGAGCAGCACCGCGGCCGGGGACACCGACCCGACGAGCGACTCCAGCACCGTCGTCTCCGGGGACAGGAAGTCCGTGGAGTCGGTCTCGGCGACATAGATCTTCTCGGCGCCGTGCTCGGTCAGGCCGTCGGCCAGCTTGCCGGCGGTGCCCGCGACACCGACGACGACCGCCGACGGCTCACCCAGCGCGCGGGCGGCGGTCAGCAACTCGTAGGTGGTCTTCTTGATGTCACCGTCGACGTGGTCGACGAGGACCAGAACCTCAGCCATGAATCTCTATCTCCAAACGAACAGGGAAGCCAGGAAGAACCGGGATCAGATCAGCTTCTGCCCGACCAGGAACTCGGCGATCTTCGCGCCGCCGTCGCCCTCGTCGGTGACCTTCTCACCGGCCTGCTTCGGCGGCTTCGGCGACGCCGACACGACCGAGGTCAACGCGTTCGCCAGACCGACCTCGGAGGCGTCGATCCCGGCACCGGCCAGATCCAGGGTCTGCACCGGCTTCTTCTTCGCCGCCATGATCCCCTTGAACGAGGGGTAACGCGGCTCGCCCGCCTTCTCCCCGATCGACACCACGACCGGCAACTCCGCAGTCAGATGGGTGACACCCTCGTCGGTCTCCCGCTTCGCCG
>NZ_JBEDNP010000087.1:0-1319 GCF_040105315.1 Pseudonocardia tropica | reverse complement strand
CCACAGAACCCCGGGCACCGTCCTGATGCCGACGCGAGGAGAGACCCCCACCCGGCTCGCCGGCGGGACTCGCCACCGACCACCGCAGCCGACCTGTCCCCACACGAACGGCCTAGTGCGTTGAGGGTCGTCTCTGCGTGGCACAGGCTGGGCGCATGACCGAGAACCTCTGGGCCGCGCCGGCACCCGGCGCCCCTCTCACCTCTCGTTCGCTGGCGCATCTGCAGCTGGCCGAGACCGCGCGGGAGCTGTCGGACTGGGCTCGTCACCTGGTTCCGGCCGGGCGCCGCCCGGATCAGGCCTACGACGGGACCCTGGTCGCCGATGCGGCCGCGCTCGTCGAGCTCGCCGGGCGTGTGCTCACCGCCGCGGTGCTGGTGGAGCGTGAGGACGGCTGTGCGTGGAGTGCGATCGCCGAGGTGCTCGATGTCGAGGAGGAGGACGTCCGGCAGCGCTGGGAGTCCATCACCGACGTCTGGCCCCAGGAGCAGCCGGGATGCTCACCCGACGCCGCCGCGCAGGAGGCGTCCACGGCAGAGCAGCTGCGCGACCTGGATGCCTGGATGGTGGGTCACCGCGACCCCGCGGACCCCGATCTCGGTCCCACACCGGTATCCAGCGTCATGGAACGTCAGCACCCTCTGTTGGAGCTCGTTCACCTGCGGGAGTTGGAGGGGCGCCGGGCCGAGGAGTTCGGCGCGGCTTCGGCCGAGCGGCGTGCCGTGGTGGAGCGCCAGATCCACGTGCACCAGACCCTCATCGGCCGAGCGAGTACCGGTGAGCAGGACAGGAGCGAGCACCGCGCACAGGTCACCCGGCTGCGGCGCCTTGTCGGTGAGCTCTGGGCTGCGCCGGGGGATGGGCGGAGGTGCTCCGGTGCGTGAGCGGTGGGCGCCGGCCGGGCCGCTCGGGCGCACCGATCACTGACGTAGCCCACGGGCGGTCTGGCTCTGACCTGCGGCTTGCCGCTGCTCTGGGGGCGAGGTGCTGGTGGCTGCTTCTGGGGACGGTGCCGAACTGCGGTGCCTCCAGTCCAGGCGGGCCGCTTCCAGCTCCTCGGTCGTCGCGGTACGGGGAGCCGTGGAGCGGTCGTCGTCGTTCCGACCAGCGGCGGCCTGCTGCGCGGGCGCGCTCTCCTCGTCTGAGGGCTGCTGGTTGGCTTCTTCGAGCATCTGGGTGGCGATCATCTGCGCAGTCGCCCGGGCGCCGGCGAGCTGATCGGCGTGAGGAAAGGGTTGGTCGAGCCCGGCTCGGGCCTGCTCTGCCTCGCGGGCGGCCAGGCGCCGCTGCTCGTGGAGGGTCTCGGCGAGCTTGTCGAG
>NZ_JBEDNP010000086.1:0-1366 GCF_040105315.1 Pseudonocardia tropica | reverse complement strand
CTGAAGCGCCCCGGATGTGGTGGAGGCTCTGATCCCACGGGAAGGTGGAGATCGTGCCGGCACCGAGGAAGTTCAGCGACGAGATGCGCGAGCGCGCCCAGCGCATGGTCCGTGAAGCACGCCGGCAAGAGCCGGGGCTCTCGGTCAACGCGGCGTGCAAGCGGATCGGCCCGCAGTTGGGGATCCTCCCCGACACGTTGCGCGGCTGGTGCAAACAGGCCGACATCGACGACGGTCTGGCCGCGGGTGTGACCACTGCAGAGTCCGAGGAGCTCAAGCGGCTGCGGCGGGAGAACGCCGAGCTGCGGCGGGCGAACGAGATCCTCAAGACCGCGTCGGCGTTTTTCGCGGCGGCGGAGCTCGACCGCCATATCCGCTGATCGTGGCCTACATCGATCAGCACAAGCGCCGCTTCGGGGTCGAGCCGATCTGTGCTGCCCTGCGCGCGCAGGGCATCGCGGTCGCCCCGAGCGGCTACTACGCGCACAAGAAGCGGGGTCCGTCGCGGCGGGCGCTGCACGACGCGGCGCTGGCCGAGACGATCGAGGCCACCTTCTTCGACCGGGACAAGGGCCGCGGGCTCTACGGGGCCCGCAAGATGTGGCACCAGTTGCGCCGCGACGGCGTCACCGGCCAAGGCGGCGAGCCGGTCGCGCGCTGCACCGTGGAACGACTGATGCGCGAGCTCGGGCTGCGCGGCGTGCGCCGCGGTCAGCCCACGATCACCACCCGGCCCGACCAGCACGCCGGGCGGGCCCCGGACCTGGTCGACAGGGACTTCACCGCGGCGCGGCCCAACCAGCTCTGGGTCGTGGACCTGACCTACGTGCCGACATGGTCGGGGACGGTGTTCACCGCGTTCGTCTCCGACGTGTACTCCCGGCGGATCGTCGGGTGGCGCTGCGCCGCGCGGATGCCCACCGAGCTCCCGCTCGACGCCCTGGAGATGGCGCTGTGGACCCGTGAGCATGCAGGTCAGACCGCTGATGGTCGACTTGAGGGGTTGATCCACCACTCCGACGCCGGAAGTCAGTACACCGCGATCCGCTACGGCGACCGGCTCGCCGAGGCCGGCGCGGTGGCCTCGATCGGCTCGATCGGTGACTCGTATGACAACGCGATGGCCGAGTCGCTGATCGGGCTCTACAAGTCCGAGTGCGTGCGCCGCGACGGGCCGCTGCGCACCGTCGAGGACCTCGAGCTTGTCACCGCCTCCTGGGTGCACTGGTTCAACACCAACCGGCTGCACTCCATGATCGGCAACATCCCGCCGGTCGAGTACGAACAGAACTACTACGCTCACGACACCGCCCGAGAAGATCCAATCTCGGGAGAACCCAGCCTCCACTGAAGCCGGGGCGCTTCA
>NZ_JBEDNP010000085.1:0-1406 GCF_040105315.1 Pseudonocardia tropica | reverse complement strand
GCCGAACTGAAGAACTGGAAAGTCCTCCGCAAGATCCGCTCCAGCCCGAACCGGGCCGACGAACTCATCGCCGCAGTTCAGACCCTCGTGATCGCCAACGCTTGATCAGGTTGGCAAAGGCTCACTGCACGCCGGATACCGGCCCACCGCGGACCAGGGGTGACCATCGTGGACGCCGTCGAGGCCGACGAGCGGCTCACCGCACTGGTCAGCGCACACCGCGCCGAGCAAGCGGCTTACCGCAGCGCCCTCGCTGCCGAGAACCCCGCCCAGGCAGCCGCTTACACACAACGACTCGGGCAGATCGCTCAAGCCGTGCGGACAACCGGACGCGCCGACCTCGCCACCGCCCTCGCCGAGGAGACAAACGCCGGCGCGGTGCTGCTGACGCTGCTCACCGCAGCCGACGAGGTCTCACGAGACCAACTTCCCGCAGCCCTGACCCGTTTCCAGGCCAGCAACGACGCCGTCGACACCCGCCTGAACGGCTCCACGAAAGGAGAGCGCGCCAATGTCTTCGAGCGACACTCCCACCCGCACGCCAGCTGAGGGCGACGACCGTGGCAAGAACAACGACGGCGGCAACGAGGACACCGCCGCCGCCAGAGTGCGCTACACCTTGAGCGAGGGCCGGACGCCGCGCCGGGCGGATGTTCGCGGGCTGCTCGCCGAGCACGACCAGCTCCATGACGACCTGGCCCTCGTCGAGGCGACCTCCACACAGCGGGCCGGGCAGCTCACCGAACGCACCGCCGACCGGGACCGCCTCGCCGAACGGCTGGCGCAGCTGACCAGGAACCTCCCGCCCTGCCCAGCTACGACACCGGTCTACGGCTCCGACTGCACCGCCGGGCTCGCCGGGCACACCGGACTCCACCGCACTATCGGCGGTTGGACCTGGGCCTGACGGCTGACGGTCTCGCCGTCCCGACCACCGGTAACGTCCCATGACGCGATACGACGAAGGCTCGTCCCCGGATACCGGGGACGAGCCTCGTCAATACAAAGCCCCGGTCGCGTGACCGCCGAGGGGTCAGAGGCTTCCGGGGCTCTTCACAGACCATGCTACACGACTCGGCACAACCCGACACCAGGATTGCAGCAGCGAGAGGCGATGATGAGCGAACCTGACCGCTGGATCGAGGACTGGCTGTCAAGACCCCGGTTCGCCGTCTACCTCGCCGACGCCGACGGCGACCCCACGCTCGCCCTCGCCCGCTACGGATGGAACGCCCGGGCAGCTGCTGCGTTCCACCACGACCTCGGCCACCTGGAGGTCGTGAACCGCCCCGGCGTGTCGGGAGACTTGATCTTCTGAGGAGATGGAGTCATGACACGTCGTTCCCAGCCGCCGTATCCGCCGGAGTTGCGTGAGCGGGCGGTGCGCATGGTCGCCGAGGTCGAGT
>NZ_JBEDNP010000084.1:0-1435 GCF_040105315.1 Pseudonocardia tropica | reverse complement strand
CCAAGTCGTTACGCCATTCGTGCAGGTCGGAACTTACCCGACAAGGAATTTCGCTACCTTAGGATGGTTATAGTTACCACCGCCGTTTACTGGCGCTTAAATTCTCCGCTTCGCCCCGAAGAGCTAACAGGTCCTCTTAACGTTCCAGCACCGGGCAGGCGTCAGTCCGTATACATCGTCTTGCGACTTCGCACGGACCTGTGTTTTTAGTAAACAGTCGCTTGGGCCTGGTCTCTGCGACCGGCCGTCCCTAGCCCGCAAGGAGCCTCAAGACAACCGGCCCTCCTTCTCCCGAAGTTACGGAGGTATTTTGCCGAATTCCTTAACCACAGTTCGCTCGATCGCCTCGGTATTCTCTACCTGACCACCTGTGTCGGTTTGGGGTACGGGCCGCAACAGCACTCGCTAGAGGCTTTTCTCGACAGCATGGGATCACCCTCTTCGCCTCAATCGGCTACGCATCACCTCTCACCCTCCATGAGCCCCGGATTTACCTAGGACTCGGGCTACAGGCTTACACCACGACAACCACCGCGTGGCGGAGCTACCCTCCTGCGTCACCCCATCACTTGCCTACTACCAGATCGGATCCCACGCTCCCCCACAAACACAACTCCCGAAGGAGCCGAGGCGGGTTCGGATGGTTAGCATCACCAGATTCAGCATGGACGCACTATCACGAGCACGGGAATATCAACCCGTTGTCCATCGACTACGCCTGACGGCCTCGCCTTAGGTCCCGGCTCACCCTGGGCGGAACAACCTGGCCCAGGAACCCTTGGTCATCCGGCGGCAGAGATTCTCACTCTGCATTCGCTACTCATGCCTGCATTCTCACTCCCACACCCTCCACCCGTAAATCACTCCCGGGCTTCACCAGATGCAGGACGCTCCCCTACCCAACAACACCTAAAGATGTCATTGCCACGGCTTCGGCGGTGCGCTTGAGCCCCGCTACATTGTCGGCGCAGGACCACTTGACCAGTGAGCTATTACGCACTCTTTCAAGGGTGGCTGCTTCTAAGCCAACCTCCTGGTTGTCCGGGCGATCCCACATCCTTTCCCACTTAGCGCACGCTTAGGGGCCTTAGCCGGTGATCTGGGCTGTTTCCCTCTCGACCACGAAGCTTATCCCCCGCAGTCTCACTGCCGCGCTCTCACTCACCGGCATTCGGAGTTTGGCTGACTTCGGTAAGCTTGTCGGCCCCCTAGGCCATCCAGTGCTCTACCTCCGGTGAGAAACACACGACGCTGCACCTAAATGCATTTCGGGGAGAACCAGCTATCACGAAGTTTGATTGGCCTTTCACCCCTACCCACAGCTCATCCCCCAGGTTTTCAACCCTGGTGGGTTCGGGCCTCCACGACGTCTTACCGACGCTTCACCCTGGCCATGGGTAGATCACTCCGCTTCGGGTCTACACCCCGCGACTAT
>NZ_JBEDNP010000083.1:0-1441 GCF_040105315.1 Pseudonocardia tropica | reverse complement strand
GGGTCGCGGTCAGCTGGACCATCGCCCCGATCGGACCCCACGACGGCGTGGCCGGGAACCGCTCGACGGTGCCGGGCACGAACCCGGCGGCGGTGACCGCGGCCTCGGTGTCACGGTCGAGCCGGCACCCCGCCGCCATGCGTTCCCACAGCGGGGCCAGTCGCCGTCGCCAGGTCGCGGGCCGGCCGTGCCCGACGACGTGCTCGATCGCGACCAGCCGCCCGCCCGGGCGCAGTACCCGGTGCGCCTCGGCCAGTGCCCGCGCCGGGTCGGGGACCGTGCAGAGCACGAGGGTGAAGACCACGGCGTCGACCGAGCCGTCGGCGGCGGGCAGTGCCTCGGCGCTCGCTCCGCTCACCGTGAGCGGGACGGCGCAGGACCCGGCCCGGTCGCGCAGCCGGCGGCGCATGGCCGGATCGGGCTCGAGGGCGATGACCTCGTCGGCGTCACGGTAGTGCGGCAGGTTGGCGCCGGTACCCGCGCCGACGTCGAGGACGCGGCCGGTGAGGCCGCTGACCAGTGCCGCCCGGCGCGGGCCGAGGAGCCGGCGCTCCACGGGGTCGAGGACGCGGTCGTACAGCGCGGCGAAGACGCGGTGTCCACCGCTGGGCACGGACATCCGCGAAGGGTAGCGGGTCCGGGCATCCCGGCGGCAAATGACCGGTCATTGGTGCCGACTGGGAGCGGCACGTCTCAGGCCGCGCCGGGACGCCCGACCCGCCGCAGCGGACAGCTCGCGACCCACGCGGCGCAGCCCGCCATCGACACCGCGACGGCGGCCAGCACGAGCAGGCCCGGCACCCGGATCGCGTCGGGCGCCTGCTGGACCAGTACGAACGCTCCCATCGCGAGCACGAACCAGCCGAACCCACGCCGCAGGGCGTCGGCCGGGATGCGGTCGACCAGCCGGGTACCGGCGAGGCTGCCGAGCACCGCCGCGACGGTGATCGCGCCGACGAGGGTCCAGTCGAGCGAGACGGTGGTGAGGTAGCCGGCCAGGCCCGCGAGGGACTTGAGCGCGATGACCAGCAGCGACGTCCCGACCGCGACCCCCATCGGGAGTCGCCCAGCAGTGCGAGAGCCGGGACGACCAGGAACCCGCCGCCGGCTCCCACGAGACCCGTCACGAGTCCGACGACGGCACCGTCGAGCAGGACCCGGGCGACCGGGAGCTCGCTGTGCTGCTCCGCCGGATCGATCTCCCGGCGGCCCCGCAGCATCGCCACGGCGGTCACCGTCATCATGAGGGCGAACGCGACCAGCAGGACCTGTGCGGGCAGCCGGGCGCCGACGAGACCGCCGGCGAACGCGCCGGCCATGCCCGCGAGCCCGAAGATCAGGCCCGTCCGCCAGCGCACGCGTCCCGCACGGGCGTGCCCGGCGGCGCCGACCGCCGCGGTCACCCCGACGACGACCAGTGACGCCGCGATGGCCTCGCGGG
>NZ_JBEDNP010000082.1:0-1474 GCF_040105315.1 Pseudonocardia tropica | reverse complement strand
TAGCCGCGCTCGCGCAGCCAGGCGACGATCGGCGGCCCGCCGCGGTCGGTGTAGACGCCCGCCGCGGCGCGGTTGGACGCGGTGACCACCCGGGCGGTGGGCGGGGGGGCCCCCCCCCCCCCTTCTCTCTGTGGGTGGCTGTTCTCAGCCCTCGAGACCAGTGGCCTGGTCGAGGACGCTCTTCTGGGCCTGCTCGGTCGAGGCGCTGTTGCCCTGCTCGTTGGTCGAGTCGATCGAGTTGTCCTGGACGACGGACTGGCTGCTGCCGCCCTCGGAGTCCTCGTTGGCGAAGTCGCTGAAGCCCAGGACGTCGGAGACGTTAAAGGCGGGGTTGAGCTGGGTGACCGGGGCGAAGCTGGAGCTGCTCTGCTCGGTGGTCGACCCCTGCTCGCCCGACACGGTGCCCTCGGTGGTCTGGGACTGCTCCCGGGTGGAGTCGCCCTCGTCGGCGAACGCCATGCCGGCCACCCCGAGGGTCATCGGAACGGCCATCGCGGAGGCGATGAGGGTACGCACGGACTTACGCATGAATGCTCTCCTCTGAATGTGGTGCACAAACGGGGAAGGCCGAAGTGCTGAGCGCGACGCTATAGGGCAGTCGCTGTTCAGGGCGCCGGGGGGTGGGTGGTGAAAATCGCCGTAATGAGGTGAACGAAGTGGTCTCGGTCTGCGAAGCGTCGACCTGCGCGGGGCTGTGAGCTGCAGATACGGGAGGCGGAGCGACTCTATATGGATCCTGCTATACGTTGCGGTTCGCACAGATTCGATGTCACTCAATGGAGTGAAAACCGCAATGTGTCCAGCTGCGAACATTGAGCTGACGCTGCTTGATGATCGTCATCTGTCGACGTGCAGAATGATCGCGGGATCGACGTCCCCGCGGACGATGGCCGCTGCCAGGTCGCGAAGAGGTTGCCCGCTGCGACGCGCATGGCTGCGCATGCAGGCGAACGCCGTGCCGACGTCCACGCTGCCGTGGACGGCGAGCATCCCCTTCGCCTGCTCGACGACGACTCGACTCGTCAATGCAGTCCGGAGCTGGCTCGTCTCCACCGCGGTCCGTTCAGACGCCGCGGCTCGAAGCAGTGAGACGGCCGCTGCCTCGACCAGCACCTCGGCCACCCGCAGGTCTGCATCCTCTGTTCCAGGCCCGAGCAGTAGGAGCGCACCGAGGGTGTCGTCCCCATGGCGGATGGGCAGAGCCCAGGCGGCGCCGACGCCCGCGGCAATCGCTTTCGTGGCGAACACGAGCCACCGGGATCGCTCGCGCCTCAGGTCCGGGCAGAGGACGGGAAGTCCGGTACGGGCACATTCACCGCCGGGCCCCTGGCCGAAGCCGGCCGACAATGAACGCTTTCCAACTTGATCTCAGCTGGTCTGGATCAAGACCATCACGGCTTGGACCAGCGGGGTCGCTCGCTGCGGGCAGCCGCGGATCTTGCGGAGGACCTTCCAGCTCTTGAGTTGGGCATTG
>NZ_JBEDNP010000081.1:0-1502 GCF_040105315.1 Pseudonocardia tropica | reverse complement strand
ATGATCACCATGAATCCTCCACTACCTGAACATAAGTGTATGAGTTACGGTACCAGCGCTCAAGCTGAACATTGATGTACGAGTTAGGAGTCGATCAGTGTCCACATCCGAAGCCCGGCCTCCGACTGCCAGGGCTGCCCATCCCCACCGATGGGCAGCCCTGGCCCTGCTGGGAACTGCCCAGTTCATGCTCATCCTCGACGTCACGGTCGTCGCGGTCGCTCTCCCGCAGATGGGGGTCGACCTCGGCCTGTCCCGGGAGGCGGTGACCTGGGTCGTCGCCGCCTACACGCTGACCTTCGGTGGTCTAATGCTTCTCGGCGGCCGCAGCGCGGACCTGTTCGGAGCCCGTCCGGTGGTCTACGCCGGGCTGTCCGTGTTCACCGCGGGCTCGCTCATGGCTGGCTTGGCCGACAACGGCGGGCTCCTACTGACCGGCCGGGTCGCCCAGGGGCTCGGTGCGGCGATGCTGTCCCCGGCGGCTCTGTCGGTCGTGGTGCGGCTGTTCAGCGGCGACGAGCGCAACCGTGCGCTGGGGATCTGGTCCGCGCTCGGAGGCGGAGGTGCCGCCGTCGGGGTCCTGCTCGGGGGGCTGATCACCGCCGGACCGGGATGGCCGTGGGTGTTCTTCCTCAACATCCCGGTCGGTCTCGTCGTACTCTTCGGGTTGCTCCGTGTCCTGCCGCCGCTGCCGCCGTCGCCGACCGGGCACCGCCCGACGCTCGACGTCGTCGGGGCGCTGCTGGTCACTGCGGCCACGGGTTCGGCCATCTACGCCCTCACCGTCGCAGGCGAGCAGGGTTGGGTCAGCGCGCCGACGCTGGTCACCACCGCAGCAGCGCTAGTGCTCTACCTACTGTTCGGATGGCGTCAGCGGACCGCGGCGTCACCGCTGATGGACCTCGGGCTGCTCGCCCGCCGACCTGTCGGCGCAGGAGTATTCGTCATCCTGATCGCCACCGCGCTCATGGTCGCGGTGTTCTTCCTCGGCACCTTCTACTTCCAGCAGTCCGCCGGGCACGGACCGCTCACCACCGGCCTGCTTTTCCTGCCGATCGCGGTCGCGACCATGACCGGCGCGAACCTCGGCGGGCGCCTGATCGCGCGCCTGGGCGCCCGGACCCTCGGCGCCGCCGGCATGGTCGTCGCCGCCATCGGCCTGCTCGTGCCCGCGCTCTGGCCCACCACCCTTGCGACCACCATCGGGGTCTCGTTCGGCGCCTTCGGCATCGGAGCTCTCTTCGTGGTCGCCTCCGCCACCGCACTCGGACAGGTCGAGGCACACGAGGCGGGCATAGCCTCCGGCCTCCTCAGCACCTTCCACGAATTCGGTGCCTCGATCGGCGTCGCGACGGTGTCGAGTATCGCCGCGGTGAGCCTGGCCGCGGGAGGAGACACCGGCTACCAGCAGGCGTTCGGCTTCGCCGCGGTGGCAGCTCTGGTGGCGGCGGGCGTGTCCGCCCTCGCGATCCCTCGACAGCCCAGTACTCCCTGATCTAGCT
>NZ_JBEDNP010000080.1:0-1578 GCF_040105315.1 Pseudonocardia tropica | reverse complement strand
TGTGTATCAGAGACAGGGTCAGCGGCAGCAGTGGCGTGCGAGCGGGCTGCTCGGCGGCAGTGGTGCTCATACCGCTCAGTATCGACACACATCGATGGTTGCGTCAATCGATGCCCGTCGATACAGTCCGACCAGCCCATCGACGAGCGTCGATGAATGAACCTGCCGACCCTGGAGGTCGTGATGAGTGAGAACACGTTGCCGGTCGTGGTGGTCGGAGCCGGGCCGGTCGGGCTCGCCGCCGCCGCGCATCTGCTCGACCGCGGCCTGGAGCCGCTGGTGCTGGAGGCCGGTGAGCAGGCCGGTGCGCACGTGCGGCAGTGGCACCACGTGCGACTGTTCTCCCGGTGGGCCGAGGTGGTCGACCCGGTGGCGGAGAAGCTGCTGGCCCCGACCGGATGGACCCACCCGGACCCGGAGACCTACGCGACCGGGCAGCAGTGGGCGCAGCGCTACCTGCAGCCCCTCGCCGAGGTGTTGGGCAGCCGGGTGCGGTTCGGCGCCCGAGTGTCGGGTGTGGCCCGGCGCGGGCGGGACCGGGTGGTCGACGCCGGTCGCGAGACCGAACCGTTGACCGTGCACGTGCAGACCGCCGCGGGAGAGGAGCGGATCCTCGCCCGCGCCGTGGTGGACGCCTCCGGGACCTGGGACTCGCCGAACCCGCTCGGCGCGGACGGGCTGCCCGCCGCGGGCGAGCGCGCCGCCGCCGACCGGATCGCCTACCAGGTGCCAGACCTGGCCGACCCGAGCGTGCGGGCCCGCTACGCCGGCAAGCGGGTCGCGGTGGCCGGCAGCGGGCACTCGGCACTGACCGCACTGGTGGCGTTCGCCGAACTGGCCGAGACCGCGCCGGGCACGCACGTGGACTGGCTGCTGCGCCGTGGGCAGGTCGGTGACACCTTCGGCGGTGGGGAGGCCGACCAACTGCCCGCCCGCGGGGCCCTGGGCCGGCGCGCCGCGGCCGCGGTCGAGGCCGGGCACATCAGCACGGTGACCGGGTTCCGCACCAGCGCGGTCGCCCAGACCGGCGACCGGCTCGTGCTCGAGTCCCTCGACGGGCGCCGGCTCGCCCCGGTCGACGAGGTCGTGGTGCTGACCGGGTTCCGCCCGGACCTGTCATGGCTGGCGGAGGTGCGGCTGGACCTGGACCCGACCCTGCAGGCCGCCCGGGCCCTGGCACCGTTGATCGACCCGAACGTGCACTCCTGCGGCACCGTGTACCCGCACGGCGCCCGCGAACTGACCCAACCCGAGCCCGGGGTGTTCGTGGTCGGGATGAAGTCCTACGGGCGCGCACCGACGTTCCTGGCGATGACCGGCTACGAGCAGGTCCGCTCCGTGGCCGCCGCACTGGCCGGGGACCACGAGGCCGCCGAGCGGGTCGAGCTGGTGCTGCCCGACACCGGGGTCTGCGGCGGCGCCGGCCTGTTCGACGACCCCGCCGCCGCCACCGCGGAGGCCGAGGGCGGCTGCTGCGGCCCGGCAGAACCGATCGACCAGACTGCACAGGCGGCATCCTGACTGGCCGACCCACCTGACTGCTGTCCGTCCCGGCGCGACCCATCGCCGCGTATCGGC